>JAISBF010000140.1 GCA_031266335.1 Verrucomicrobiales bacterium | reverse complement strand
ATGTTTTCGCCGACGTCAACGTCAGCGATGTCAATCGAGAGAATTTCAAACGCGGTGCCGCTGTCGAGGCCGCGGTCGAGCACGGTCTTCGAGATGCGGTCGGGGTTTTCCAGCACGTCTTTGTAGGTGTTGGACGAGCCGATGGTGGTGACGATGCCTTCGCCGACGCGGGCGATGATGGTCTCCTCGGTCGCGCCGCCGACGAAGCGCTCGAGGTTGGAGCGGACGGTCACGCGGGCGCGGGCGCGGACGCCGATGCCGTCCTTGGCCACGGCGTCGATGGTCACTTTGCCGGAGGCGGGGTTCGGACAATCAATCACCTTCGGGTTGACGCTGGTGCGGACGGCCTCGTACACGGTTTTGCCGGTGCCGGTGGTGGCGAGGTCGATGGCGCAGGCGCGGTTGAAGTCGAGGCTGAGTTGCGCTTTGTCAGCGGCGATGAGGGCGCGGACGACCTCATTGACGTTGCCGCCGGCGAGGTAGTGGGTTTCAAGTTGCTGGGTGGTCAGTCCGATGCCGGCGCGGACGGCGGTGATGCGGGCGTTCACGATCAGCGAGCTGGGCATTTTGCGGAAGCGCATCGCGATCAGCGTGCCGATGCTGACGGGCGCGCCGGACGCGAAGGCGCGCAGCCACAGGCTGAAAAAGTTGGCGATGATGATGATAAAGATCAGGAGGAACACTCCCACGACAATGGCGGCGATTGGCATCATATTTTTGCTTTGGTTAAATTTTCCTCACCACGATACGCGCGCCCTCGACTTTGACAACTTTAATCTTGGTGTTGACTGGCAGCGGCAGGCCCTCGCTGACCACGTCGCGCCGCTGGCCGTCAATCTTCGCCGCGCCGGCGGGGCGCAACGGGCTGATGGTGACGCCGGTCCGGTGCAGCAGGCGGCCGAACTCGGCGGGCGCGCTGGTTTGCGGGGCCGGCTGGCGCAGGCTGAATTTTTGGCCGAGCGGCGAGGCGGGGAAATATTTCATCCACACCATGAACAGCGCGATGCCCGCGACCACCTCGGCGAGCAGCAACAGCAGCCCGGCGCCGGCGCCGTAGGTGTGACTGGCGGCGATGATGGAGCCGACGAGGCACAGCGCGCCGAGCACGCCCGCGATCAATCCCGGCAGAAAAATCTCCGCCGTGAACAACAGCAGCGCCGCGATGATGAGGGAGACCATCAGCGTCATACGGCGGCCTCCACGATGACGGTTGGCCCCTCGATTCTCACGACGCTGACGCTGACGCCCGCCTGGATGAAATCGCCCTGGGTGAGAACGTCCACGGGGCCGTCGCCAAAGTCGGCGGTGCCGGCGGGACGCAGCATCGTCAGCGCCCGGCCCCTGGCGCCGACGCTGACGTTGACGCACTCGGCGGGTTGGCCGTCAGCGCCGGCGGGGCGGCGCGGATTCACCTTGGTCAGCACCAGCGCGCCGTAAAGCGGGGTCTTGGGAAAAATGCCGGCGAGCGCGATGATGCCGGCCGCGCCGATGACGAGGGCCACGCCCATTTTATAGAGCGGCAATTCCAGTTGCGGCAGCGTCGGCAACACGGCATCGGTCGGGTATTGGTCCACCATCGCGCGCAACAGCGCGTACAGCGCCAGGCCCGCGCCGAGCACGCCGGGCAGCACGTGACCGGGCAGGATGAATAATTCGGTCACGATCAGCGCGACGCCGACGATGAAAATCACCGCGTTCTCGTACCCCGACAATCCCGCCACGTAATGCCCGAAGAAATACACCGCCGCCAGCGTCAGCGCCGCGATGCCGAACACGCCGAATCCCGGTGTTTTGAACTCGATGTACCCGCACAACAGCGCGCCCGCCAGCAGCAGCGGCGAACAGAGCACGATCAGCCGCGCCAGTTGCTCGAAGCCCGTCGGCTCGACGTTGACCACCCGCGCGTTGCCGGATTCGATGGTCGCGATCACGGCGTCGAGGTTCGCTTTGGTGCCCGCGCTGAGCAAGTTGCGCGGCGGCGCGCCGTAGGGCGTTTCCGCCTCAAGGTTGGTCAGCGTGAGGATTTTTCCCGCCGGCACGATTTCCTCGCCGTTGACCGTCAGCCCCTGGTCCTTGTCCACCATCGCGTCGAACACCGCCGCGTTGTGCCCCTGCCGCTGGGCGGTGGCGCGGACGAGCGCGCGCGCGGCGGAGGTCATTTTTTCCTCGACCGTCCGCGGCATTTCCTGCGCCCCGCCGCCCGGCACCAGCATAATCGGCGCCGCCGCGCCGATGACCGAGCCGGGTGCCATGTAAATTTCCCGCGTCGCCGAGGCGATGAACGCGCCCGCCGAGAACGCCTTGGTGTTGACGTAGGCGTAGAGTTGGTCCTGATGCGGGAAATTATTGAGGATGGCGATGATTTGCTCCGTGCAATCCACGCGCCCGCCGTTGGTATCCAGGTCGAGGATGATGGCGTCGGCGTTGGCGTCAATCGCTTCCTTCACGCCGCGCCGCACCAAATACACCAGCGCGGCGCTGACGTCCTCGCGCACGGGGATGACGTAAATCGTCTTGCCTGGCGCCGGCGCTGACGCTGGCGCCGCGCTGACAGTGTCCGGTTCCGCCCCGGCCAGGCCGCTGACGGTGACGAACCAAAGGATGATGCCAATCAAGTGTTTCATGCCGCAAGCTGATGTTAGCGGCAGGCCCGGTGCCGCTGACAAGCGCAAAATGGTAGGCGGCGGGTCATTGCCGCCTAACTCCGGTGGTTTAAAAAAAACGCCACTCACGCGCTGAGCATGACCTTTGCCCCGTTCATTTCCCAGACGCGGATTTTCGCAGATGACGTTTTGCAAATAAAACTTGCACCACCAAGGCACGAAGGGTTGTTGGAACCAAGCCTGCGTGTCTTAGTGGTTAAATTTTATTTAAAAAAACTCCGCGCCTCCGCGTCTCCGCGGTTAATAAAACTTCAGGTCTTGGCGCCTCCTGCGAACGGCCGGGATTACTTTTTGTCGCCGGCCCGGTTTTGCAACAGCTCCAATTCACGACGCGGAATCAGCAGAAAAGGCATGCGAATCTCGCCGTTTTTCTCCACGTAATGACAAATGGCTTCCAGTGATTCCAACACCATGGTGGCGGGCGTCACGCGGGTGCGCTGTTCGATTTTGGCGAGGCGTTCCTTCAGTTGGCTGGGCATTCTGACCGAGAGCAAGGCGTCTTTTAACGGTTTTGGGTTATAACGGGTTTTCATAGATTAAGTTTTCGATGATTGCTGGTTAACTATTTTTAGGTTCGGCCGACGCGACGGTAACGATTGTCATAATTGGTTGCCAATCCCTCCGTATCGGTTGTTTCGTCCGCGACCGTTACCATTTTTATTGAACGTAGGGCATTGGATGCAAATAATTCTTTTGTATATTTTATCAATATAAATCAACATTAGTTATAAAATAATAATCAACATCATATATAGTGTACGAATATATATACATTTGAATATGTCCTGGGGTTGATTTTTTTATTTGGGCTTCGGCGCGGAGTGGCGTAAATTGCCCGGATGATTGTTCCCGCTTGCTCCGCGCCGAATGCCGACATCGCCGTGCTCGTCGCGCGATTGGAGGATTTTTTGGCCGGGCACCTCGCTGACAGTGAGAAGCACGGCCTCACGGTCAGCGCCGCGCAACTGGGCGCGGCCATTGACGAGGCGCTTCGCCGCTGCCGCGGCCTGTCACCGTCAGCGCCGCCGCCGGACAGCGGCGTCGAGGTCTTCCTGCTCGACGGCATCAGCGCGACGCTGGTCGAGGAACGCGAGGGCGTGTTTGAGAAGCAAAAAGACGCTGACGGTGAGGAGCACTACCGCGCGGTCAGCGTCGAGGTGTGGATTGAGTGTTTAACCGCGCTGCGGGCGCGCGTGGATTCCTATCGCCCGGAGCCGGACGCGGGGCGCAAAAACACCGTGAATTAACCGGCGCCGCTGGTGCCGCCGCCGCTGATGGCGGCTGGCGGCGTTCCGGCCGCTGGCGTATCGCGGCGACGGCCGGCGGACGGCGGCCGGTGCCGCAGGACGAGCGAGTCACGGTCAGCGGGCTGACCGAGCGGGATTTCCCGCTGCGGAACGAGCCGTGGCAGTCCGTTCCGCCGCACTTCCCGTGGCCGCATTTCAACGGCTGGTGGGGCGGGCCGCTGCTGCGGCAGGGCTATGTCGGCGATGAGGAGCGTTGAGCGGCTTGCTACTGGCGCGCCGGCAGCTTGCCGGCAGGCCAACCTTGACCGGTGCGCCAGCCGGCAGGATGCCGGCGCTCCCAGTGGGCAGGGCGCCGGCCCGCTGATGATGGGGCGGCAAAAAAACAATGGCTAATTGCCGCTGTTTGGGCAAGCTATGACTCCAATGATTAAAAAATGGTTTGCACTGTTAGCGCTGGTTGATTGTTGTTCGGTTGCACTGTCAGCGGCGGAAAATTTCGGTAGCGACGAGGTGTTCAAGCGGCTGACGCTGCCGGCGCCGGAAATCGTGCCGGTGGTGAAAAATCTCGACCGCGCGTGGGTCGCCAGGCTCGCTGACCGTGGCGCGCCGGAAGTTTACACGCGCGAGAACAGCCAGGATTTCGCCTATCTGGGCATGCCGGTCGGCGGCGTCGGCGCGGGGCAATTGTATTTGAGCGGCGACGGCCGCTTGTGGTGGTGGGATATTTTCAACCGCCGGGTGCCGGAGGCGCGCTTCCCGGTCGAGCAGGGCGCGATTTACACCAAGCCGCCGACGCCGGACAGCGAGTGGGGCGCGGGGCGCGACCGGCAGCCGCCGCGGCAGGGGTTCACCATCAGCGTCGCGGACGGCGGCCAAACCATCGACAAGCCACTGTCAGCGGCGGGCTTTGCCGACGTCAAGTTTCGCGGGCAATATCCGGTCGGCACGGTGGATTTCGCGGATCAGGCAATGCCGCTGACGGTGCGGCTGGAGGCGTTCTCGCCGTTCATCCCGACCAACCTCGCCGACTCGTCGCTGCCGGCGACGGTGTTTCGTTACGCGGTGACTAACACCTCGGCGCGCCCGCTGACGGTGACGGTCAGCGGCTCGCTGGAGAACTCGGTGTTAGGCTCGCTCGCCGAGGCGAATGAATTTCAGGAAAACGTCACCGTCAGCGGCGGCGCGGCGAAGATGCTGGTGTGTCGCGCGAACGCGGCGAAGGTCGCGGCGCTGGCCGACGACCCGGACGACGTGACGGTGGAGGATTGGGCCGCGCCGGACTGGGCCGGCTGGACGGTCACCGGCAGCGCCTTCGGCAAGGGGCCGCTCGACCGCACGGCGCTGGGCGGCTACGGGAACGTCGGCGGCGACTCGCCGCGCGTGGCCAATTCCTACGTGCCGGGCAACAGCGACAAGCCGACCGGCGCGTTGCGGCGCGAGGTGACGCTGGAGCGCAATTATTTATCATTCTGGATGGGCGGCGGCCAGCGCGACCAGATTTACGCGGCGCTGACGGTGAACGGCAAGGAAGTCCGCCGCGCCGTCAATCCGCTCCGCGAGAACTGGATGCGGCGCGTGGTGTGGGACGTGCGGGAATTTCGCGGCCAGCGCGCCGAACTCGCGCTGGTGGACGACAGCAGCGAGTCGTGGGGACAAATCGGCGTCGGCCGGATTTGGCAGAGCGACCGCCCCGGGCCGCGCCCCGACCAGGCGCGCGACTTGGGCAGCATGGCGCTGGCCGCGGTCGGCGACCCGGCCACGGTCAGCGTCAGCGAGGCGCTGACGGTGAGCGGCACGCCGGCGCCGGCGGCGCCGATAGGCGCGGTGGCGCGCACGCTGACGGTGGCCGCGGGCGCGACGGCGAACTTTGACTTCGTGCTGGCGTGGCATTTCCCCGACACGCAGATGCCGGGCCTGAAGGAAAACCGGCGCCATTACGCGACGCGCTTCGCCGACGCGCCGGCGGTGGCCAATTACGTGGCGGACCATTTCGCGCGACTGTCAGCGGCGACGTTGCTGTGGCGCGACACGTGGAACGATTCGTCGCTGCCGCACTGGTTCCTCGACCGCACCTTCGCCAGCCTGTCGAACCTCGCCTCGTCGAGCACCTACTTGCTGGGCGAGTCCGGACGTTACTACGCTTACGAGGGCGTGTACAGTTGCCCTGGCACCTGCATGCACGTCTATCATTACAGCCAGGGCCAGGCGCGGATTTTCCCTGAGATGGAGCGCGCCACGCGGGAGCATGTTGACTTGAACGAGCAGGTGGCGTTCAACGCGCAGAACGGCGTCATGGGTTTCCGCGCCGAGTTTGACCGCGGTCTCGCGGTGGACGCGCAGGCGGGCACGCTGTTGCGGATTTACCGCGAGCATTTGCTGTCGAAAGATAATTCGTTCCTGACCGGCAACTGGGCGAAAATCAAGCTGGCCTACGAGCCGTTGTTCAGGCTGGACGCTGACGGTGACGGCATCCTGGAGGGCGCGCAGATGAACACGCTCGACCAGCCGTGGTACGGCAAAATCGCGTGGCTCAGCGGCCTGTACGTCGCGTCGTTGCGGGCGGGCGAGCGGATGGCGCTGACGGCGGGCGACGCGGAGTTTGCGAAAAAGTGCGCGACCATCGCCGCTGCCGGTGAGCAAAATATCGCGGCGCAGTTGTTCAACGGCGAGTATTACATCAATATCCTCGACCCGAAAAATCCCGACCACGTGAACAGCGGCAACGGCGTCGAGGTTGACCAAATGCTCGGCCAGGCGTGGGCGTGGCAGGTCGGCTTGGGGCGGATTTTGCCGACCGACCAGACGCGCTCGGCGTTGCGGGCGCTGTTCCGGTACAATTTCACCACCGACAACGGCGTCTATCGGGAAAAATACAAGCAGGGCCGCTGGTACGCGATGGCGGGCGAGGCGGGGCTGCTGATGTGTACACTGCCCGACCCGGCCTGGCAGTTCGAGCAGGTCAACGGCAGCAAGAAAGGCGGCTACGCTTTGTATATGAACGAATGCTGGACCGGCACCGAGCACGCGGTGGCGGCGCACATGTTGTGGGAGGGATTGTTGCCGGAGGCGCTGGCGGTGGAGCGCGCGGTGCATGAGCGTTACGCCGGCGTCAAGCGCAATCCGTGGAGCGAGGCGGAGTGCGGCGGGCACTACGGCCGGGCGCTGTCGGCGTACGGCGTGTTTGTCGCGGCGTGCGGGTTTGAGCTGGACGGGCCGGCGGGCCGAATCGCGTTCGCGCCACGGCTGGCGGTGGCGAATTTCCGCGCCGCGTTCACCGCGCCGGAGGGCTGGGGTTCATTCGCGCAAAAAATCGCCGCTGACGGTGAACTGACCGCCAGCGTGGAGTTGAAATACGGGACGCTGACGGTGAAAGAGTTGTCATTGCAGGCCGGTGCCGCCAAGCGGGCCACGGTCGCGTTGAACGGCAAACCGCTGGCCGCGCGGCTCACGGTCAGCGGCGACACCGCCGCGCTGGCGTTCGCCGCGCAGACCTTGCAGGCCGGCGATACGCTGACGGTGCGGTTGGCGGGGAATTAAATCGCAAAATTCAAAACTCAAATCGCAAAACCACAATGAATTAACTGGATAATTATGGCCTTTCGCTTTGACCTGGCGACATGCCATTCCCCTCTCGCAGAGGGGTGTCCGCGCCGGTGGACGGGGTGTTTCAGCGTTTTGGGCTGTATTTCCGCTGAACGCTGAAACACCCCGTCGGCTACGCCGCCACCCCTCTGCGAGAGGGGAATTTGCGCTGGTCACTATTCAGCGTCAGCGGCGGTGTAGTCCTCGGCGAGATGACTGCGCGAACTCAGGCCACTAAGACGCAAAGGCACGAAGGCTGTTTTTTTAACAAACCTTCGTGCCTTGGTGTCTTGGTGGTGCAAATAGTCTTGGCCAAGGTGCCGTTAGGACGAACGGCGGCGGATGAGGGCCAGCGCGCCGAGGCCGGCGCCGATGAGGAACCAGGTGGCGGGTTCGGGAACGGCGGTGGCGTTGAAGGTCAGTTGTTTATTCTCCACGCTGAAGCTGCCTTGCAGGCTCTCGTCCAGGTTGGTGGCGGTGAATTTGGCTTCGGTGATGCTGCCGCTGACGCTCGCGCCGCTCCAGTCGAGCACCAGATAGTCTCCCGCCTCGGTCAGGGCGCTGAGGTCCACCAGGATGCCGTCACCGATGGTGAGGGTGCCGCTGAGTTGCAGGGGGGTAGCGCCGTCGTAGTCGAGGATGATGCCGTTGCCCAGGGTCAGTCTGATCGCGGTGACGGCGATGGCGGCGTCGTTGAGCAGCAGGCCGTTGTTATAGCCGAGCCGGGCGCCGTTGAGCAGGGTCAGGCTGTCCACGGTGCCCTTGAGTTGGTCAAGGGAGGTGGCGGCGCCGATGGTGAGGTTGACGATGCCGCCGGTTTCGCGGAGGACGGTGCCGCTGAGGACGGTGCCGTTGCTGCCGCTGAGGTTGATGGTGGAGGTGCCGGTGGCGTGGATGTTGCCGGTGATGGTGTTACCGTTCAGGTTCGCTGTGACGGTGCTGCTTTCTTCGATACGAATCGCATACACGCCGTAGTCGCTGCCGGTGGCGCTGATGTCGCTGTCGGTCAGCAGCAGGGTAGAGTTGCTGGTCGCATACACGCCGCTGCTGTCACTTCCTTCTATCTTGATGTTCACGTTGCTCACCGTGCCGCTGCTGTAATTCCATGAATAAACCCCATGCGCGCGGCTGCCGCTGGTGTTGATGGTGCCGCCGGTCATCAGCAGGGTGGCTTTACTGTTCACATACACGCCGTAGCTGTAATTTCCTGTCGTCTCAATGTTCACGTTGTTCAGGGTGCCGCTGGCGGTATTGTTGGCGAGAAACAACCCGCACCCCCAAGTGCCGCTAGTGCTGATGGTGCCGCCGGTCATCAGCAGGGTGGCGCTGTTGAACACAGACACGCCGTTGCCGTAATTTCCTGTCGTCTCAATGTTCACGTTGTTCAGGGTGCCGCTGCTGATGTTGTTGAGAACAACCCCATACCCATTACTGCTACTGGTGGTGATGATGGTGCCGCCGGTCAACAGCAGGGTGGAGTGGTAGTCCGCATACACGCCGCTGCCGTCACTTCCTTCTATCTTGATGTTCACGTTGTTCAGGGTGCCGCTGCTGACGCCGTCGAGATAAACCCCATACCCGTAGCTGCTGCCGACGGTGATGTTGCCGCCGGTCAGCAGCAGGGTGGAGAGGTAGTTCGCATACACGCCGTGGCTGTTAACTCCTTCCGTCGTGATGACCACGTTGTTCAAGGTGCCGCTGCTGTTGTTTCCGAGATAAACCCCATGCCCGCTGGTGCCGCTGGTGGTGATGCTGCCATTGGTGAGGGACAGGCTGGCGTTGTTGTTAATATAAGCGCCTTTGCCGATTACGTCGTTGTAAGCACTGTTGGTGGTGGCGCTGAGGGTGATGTCGGTGCCGTTGTAGGTGACGCCGCTGGTGGTGACGTTTAGGGCCGAGCGGGTGGTGGTGTCGCTGTCGTCGTAGGATTTGTCCGCCTCGGTGGTGTCCTGGGTGATGTTGGTACTGGCTGCGAAGACGTTCAACGCGGAGACGCTGAGGACGCAGAGGAGCAGCAGCAGTTTAAGTTGGGGTAGTTTCATTTTCATTGGTTTTCTGGTTTGGTTGGGTCAGAGTTGCGTGGCGAGGCTGCCGAGGGCGGCGGCCAGGGCTTTGCCTAGCAGGGGGGTCAGGGCGACGGCGATTAACACGGTCAGCGCGCCGCGTTTGAGTTGTTTGGTTTGTTGTTTCTTGTAGGCCGGCAAGGCCGGATATGGGTTGGTTTTCATGTTGGTGCTTTCTGTTGTTGGTTTGTGGTTAGTTTTTTTGAGCTTCATTAACGCAAAGGCGCAAAGGGGCAAAGGCGCGAAGATTTTTTTTGGTTTGTTTTTTTTAATTAACAACAATCTTTGTGTTCTTTGTTCCTTGCCTCCTGCTTCGCAGGGGAATTTGAAGCGGCGTGTAATTGCCGCTTTTGTAGTTGCGTCTTTGCGTTAATGAGGCTGGTTAGATTTTTTCTTCCTCGACGGTGATGTCT
>JAISBF010000126.1 GCA_031266335.1 Verrucomicrobiales bacterium | reverse complement strand
TGTGGCCAATAAAACCAACCAAAACCAAACAGAAATAACCCAATAGAACCCACCAACATGAATACCAAACTAAAATCAATCCTACTCCTCAGCGCCCTCAGCGTCTCCGCGTTGAACGTCTCCGTCTTCGCGGACAACAAAGTCGTCACCGAAGACACCACCGAGTCAAACCAGTCCTACAACGACAGTGACCCCACCCTGCCAGCCCTGAGAGTCACCACCGAGGGAGTGACCTACAACGGCACCAACATCACCCTCAGCGCCACCAATGACAGTGCTTCCGGCGCTATATACGGCAGAGGCGCCTATGTTAATAACGCCAGCCTGTCCCTCACCGGCGGTTTCATCAGTACCTTCGGCCGCATAGGGACTGGGGTTTTTCTCGCCGCCAGCAGTGGTGCCCTGAACGACGTGAACATCAAGACGGAAGGAGTTAACGGCAACGGTGTGATAGCGTCGGCGAACTCCACCCTGTTACTGACCGGCGGCAGCATCAGCACCAGTAACACCGGCGGATATGGAGTTAATCTCAGCGGCACCAGCAGTGCCACCCTGAACAACGTGAACATCAAGACGGAAGGACAGACCGGTCGCGCCGTGTATGTGACGGACAACGCCACGCTGCTGCTGAGCGGCGGTACTATCAACACCACCGGCCCCGACGGGCATGGAATCTATTTCGAGCTTCGCAACAGCGGCACCGTGGACAACGTGACCATCAAGACGACAGGAAGTAACGGCAACGGCGTGTATATAACGGGCACCTCCACGTTGAAGCTGACCGACAGCGATATCACCGCCACCAGCAGCAACGCGTATGCGATTAGTGTCGCCACCAGCAGCACCGCCACGGTGAGCCTGAATAACAACACCATCACTGGCAACATCTACGCCCGTAACGCCGGCTCCCTCACCCTTAGCGGCAGCAACGGCACCGTCCTCACTAGCAACGTCACCGGCAGCAACGGCGCGACCATCGGCATCACCCTCAGCGATGCCAATACCGAACTGCACGGCAATTTCCTCCAGATCGACGCCGCCACCGCCATCAACCTGACCGTCGGCGCGGACGCCCTCTTCCACGGCAGCGGCGAACTGGACAGCCTGACCCTGGCAAGCGGTGCGATCATCGGCTACGCTGACGATGTGCTGCTGGTCACCGACAGCATCACCATCGGCGACGGCATCATCATCGACTTCAGCAGCCTGACCGAGACCGGGAACTATCAAGTACTCGACTGGAGCGGCGCGACCATCACCGGCGGCACCATCAGCGAAGACCAATTCACCGCCACCAACCTGGACGAGAGCCTGCAAGGCAGCTTCAGCGTGGCAGGCAGTCAACTGACCTTCAACGCCACCGCCGTCCCCGAACCCTCCACCTGGTTCCTAATCGGTGCCGGCCTCGGCGCGCTGGCCCTCATCCGCCGCCGTTCGTCCTAACGGCACCTTGGCCCACAGAGGGCACAGAGCAGACACGGAGAGCCACAGAGATTTTATTAAACAAAAAATAAATTCTGTGCTTCTCTGTGCCTGCTCTGTGTCCCTTTGATTCGCTACGCTAGGGTCGCTGGAGCGGGCATGGAGTAGCCCGCTGACTTTTGATTCGCTACGCTAGAGTCATTGGAGCGGGCATGGAGCCCGCTGACTTTAGTGACCAATCAAAAATCTCCGCGCCTCCGCGTCTCGGCGGTTAATCTGCGTACCTTGGCGGCGCAACTTTTTCCGTGTTTCCGGGATTATCTGCTTGGCAACATGCAAGCGATTTTTTAGTTTACTTCCCTTATGGCCGTTAACGACGATTATATTCTGGAGCTGCTGGTCAACGCCGGAATGATTTCGCAGACTGACGCGGCCTCGGCCAAGGCCCAGGCCACGCAACGGGGCGTGGCGGTCACCGATGTGCTGATCCAAAACGGGCTGGTTTCCAGCGAGGATATTTTGCAGGAAATGGCCAATGAAACCGGCACCGAGTTTCTGCCCGTCATCGATCATGTCGAACAGGATGCCATTGATTTGCTGCAAAAGGAGCAGGTGCGGCGTTATCACATTCTCCCGTTGTCCCGGCACGGCAATGTGGTGCGCGTCGCCATCAGCGACCCCCTGGATTTCGGCACGCTGGATTCGCTGCGGCATATTTTAAAGCTGGATGTCGAGCCGGTCATCGTGCCGCAGCCCGAAATCAACAAAACCATCGCGCGCTTTTACGGTGAGCTGGATGAAAGCGTTGATTCGCTGATGAACAGCTACGGCGACCTGGGCCTGGACGTCAAGGATCCCAACAGTGAAACCCTTGACGCCGGCAAGGAAGCCGAGGGTGACGCGCCCATCATCAAGATGGTGTACGGCATCATCATGGACGCTTACCGGCTGAAGGCGTCGGATATTCATCTGGAGCCGCTGGAAAAGCGCTTCCGCCTGCGTTATCGCATGGACGGCGTGTTGCAGGAAATGCGCGACCCGCCCAAGCGTTTGCAATCCACCATCCTCAGCCGCATCAAAATCATGGCCAACATCAGCATCGCGGAAAAACGCCTGCCGCAGGACGGGCGCATTTCCATTGCCTTGCAAGACGGCGGTTCCGTGGATTTGCGTGTCTCGACCGTGCCGACGGTACACGGGGAATCCATCGTCATGCGTATTTTGGACAAGACCGGCCTGCAACTCGGTCTGCCGCAGTTGGGATTTTTTGCCGACGATCAGGCCACCATGGAACGCATTCTCGGCCTGCCGGACGGTATTTTCCTGGTTACCGGCCCCACCGGCAGCGGCAAGTCAACCACTTTGTACGCCTGCCTGAATTCGCTGAACAAACCCGACCGCAAACTTATCACCGTCGAGGACCCGGTGGAATACGAGGTGCCCGGCATGAACCAGGTGCAGGTCAACGAGGACGCCGGCATGACCTTTGCCGCGGCCCTGCGCTCGATGCTGCGCCAGGCGCCGAACATCATCATGGTCGGTGAAATTCGCGACGCCGAGACCGCCAACATCGCCATCAACGCCTCCCTCACCGGTCACTTGGTATTCAGCACCCTGCACACCAACGACGCGCCCACCGCCGTCACCCGCCTGATTGACATCGGCGTCAAGCCGTTCCTGGTGTCCTCGTCCATCCGCGCGGTCATGGCCCAGCGCCTGATTCGCAAGGTTTGCGCCAAATGCGCGCAGCCCTACACGCCCAGCGACATTGAATTGCGGGCGCTGAACCTGAACTCCACGCAAATCGCCGAGGCCAGCTTCAAGCACGGGCACGGCTGCGACACCTGCCGCGGCTCCGGGTACAAGGGGCGCAGCGGCATCTTTGAGATTTTTGTCGTGGACGACGAATTGCGCACCCTGATCAACGACCAGGCCGGCATCAGCGCCATCCGCCAGCGGGCGCGCGACCTGGGGATGCGCACGCTGCGCGAGGACGGCATCCGCAAGGTCGTCGCCGGGGTTACCACCCCGGAGGAAGTCATCTCAGCCACCACCGGAGACAAGGACTAGCCCATGAACGCCCATTTCCTCCTTTCCTTTTTGACCGAGCAAGGCTTGATCCGCCAGGAGCAGTCCGCCGACCTGATGGAAGAAGCGGAACGCATGGGCAAGCCGATTGAGCAAATCGTCGCCAATTTCGGCATCATCAGCGAAGACAAATTGCTGGAACTCATCGCCGACCGCCTCGGCCTGCAATTCATTGATCTTTCCACGGCGCAGTTCACCCCGGAATTGCTCAGCACCATTCCGCCGCAAACCGCGCGCATCCACGGGGCGCTGCCGGTGGCTTTTTCCAAGCAAGCCGTGACCGTGGCGCTGAAAGACCCGCTGGACTCGCAATCCATTGACGATTTGCGCTGGGCCATCAACCGCGACATTCAAGTCGTGGTCGCGCCCATCAATCAAATTGACGCGCTGCTGGCGCAATATTACGGCACCGAGCAGGATTCGATGGACGAACTGCTGTCGCAACTGGCGGGCGAGGCGCAGAAAATTTCCGAGACCAGCCTGGACGACCAGAGCGCCGCCAGCAGCGCCCCGATCATCAAGTTCGTCAACACCATCATCGCCAAGGCCATCCAGGCCCAGGCCAGCGACATCCACTTCGAGCCGTTCGAGAAGGAATTCAAAATCCGCTACCGCGTGGACGGCTCGCTATATGAAATGGCCCCGCCGCCCAAGCGCCTGGCGCTGCCGGTGATTTCCCGCATCAAGGTCATGTCCGGCCTGAACATCGCCGAGCGCCGCATCCCGCAGGACGGTCGCATCCAGACCAGCATGGCGGGCCGCCAGGTGGATCTGCGTGTCTCCACCCTGCCCACCCAGCACGGCGAAAGCGTGGTGCTCCGCGTGCTCGACCGCAGCGTCATCAATCTGGATTTGGAAGCGCTCGGTATGCCGGATTACCTGCTGAATTACATTGTTGAAACCATCAACAAACCGCACGGCATCTTCATTGTCACCGGCCCCACCGGCAGCGGCAAAACCACCACGCTGTATTCCTGCATCAAGAAAATCAACACCATTGACACGAAAATCCTCACCGCTGAGGATCCGGTCGAATATGAACTTGAAGGCATCCAGCAAGTCCAGGTGCACGAGGCCATCGGCCTGACCTTCGCCCGCGCCCTGCGCGCCTTTTTGCGCCAGGACCCCGACCGCATCCTGGTGGGTGAAACGCGCGATTTGGAAACCGCGCAGATCGCCATCCAGTCCTCCCTGACCGGCCACTTGGTGCTGACCAGCCTGCACACCAACGACGCGCCCGGCGCCATCACCCGCTTGATTGACATGGGCGTGGAGCCGTTTTTGATTTCCGCCACCCTGGAGGGCGTGCTCGGTCAGCGGCTGATTCGCCGGATTTGCTCCAAATGCAAAACCCCGTATGAACCGACCGAAAGCGTGCTTGCGCAAATCGGTTTGTCGGCGCACGATGTCGGGGACAAATCGTTCTACTACGGCGGCGGTTGCGAGTATTGCAACCAAACCGGGTACAAAGGCAGGAAAGGCATTTATGAATTGTTGGACATCAGGGAGCCGATTCGCCAGCTCATCACAGCCAAGGCGCCGACCGTGGTGATACGGCAAAAAGCCATTGAACTCGGCATGACTACCCTGCGCCAGGACGGTTTGCGCTGCATTTTTGACGGAGAAACAACCATCGAGGAAATCCTGAAATATACCTAAAGCCTATGCCAATGTTTAATTACACTGCGGTTGATGCCACCGGGCAGCAAAAAACCGGCGTCATGGATGCCCCCAGCACCGCCGATGCCACGGCTAAAATCAAGCAACAAGGTTTGTTCCCGGTTACCGTGGTGGAAGTCAATTCCGCCACGGCGACCTTGTCCGGCAAGCCCGCCAGGAAATCCTTCTCGTTCGGCAAGCCGAGAATCAAGGGTAAAATCCTCATGGTTTTCACCCGTCAATTGGCCACGCTGATTGACGCCGGCATGCCGTTGCTGCGCAGCCTCACCACGCTCATCAAGCAGGAGAAAAGCCCGCCGTTGAGAAACGCGATGGGCGCGCTGTCCGACTCGGTGGAAAGCGGCAGCACCTTCTCGGACGCCCTGGCGCAACACCCCTCCATCTTCAACAAACTATACGTGAACATGGTCAGGGCCGGCGAGGTCGGCGGCGTGCTGGAAGTGGTGTTGGTGCGACTGGCCGAGTTTCAGGAAAAATCCCAGAAAATCCGCAGCAAGGTGATTTCCGCCATGGTTTATCCGGTGGTGGTGCTGGTGATTGCCATCGCCATCCTGGCTTTTCTGCTGCTGTTTATCGTCCCCAAATTCGAGGCCATTTTCAAAGACATGCTGGGCAACAAACCGCTGCCCTTCCTGACGCAAATGGTCGTCGATGTCAGCCGTTTTGTGCAACACAACATCCTGATCATTGTGGGCGTGGTGGTGGTAGTGGTGGTGGCGTACAAGATTTTCTCCAAAACCCCGGGCGGCGCGGCGTTGATTGACCGCCTCAAGCTCAAATTCCCGTTGTTCGGCGACCTCGTTAGCAAGACCGCCATCGCCCGTTTTGCCCGTACCTTGGGCACTCTGGTTTCCAGCGGCGTGCCCATCCTGCAGGCGCTGAACATCACCAAGGAAACCTCCGGCAACATCATCATTTCCAACGCCATCGGCAACATTTACGAAAGCGTCAAGGAAGGCGAATCCATGGTCGGCCCGATGGAGCACAGCGGTTTGTTCCCGCCGATGGTGGTCAGCATGATTCAAGTCGGCGAGGAAACCGGTCAGTTGCCGGCCATGCTCACCAAGGTGGCCGATGTGTATGAGGAAGAAGTGGACGTGACCGTGGCCGGCTTAACTTCCCTGCTCGAGCCGATTATGATCGTATTCCTGGCGGTAATCGTCGGCACCATCGTCGTGGCGCTGTTCATGCCGTTGATCACCATCATCACCCAGTTGCAATCGCAAACCGGCTCCTGATTAAACAGTTCGATACCAGGCTTAAAAAGCACAGGTCAACCCCTGTGCTTTTTCAACCAGCAACCCATCCATCAATGGCTGCGAATTAACGACTTGTTACCGGGTAAAGTAACAGCCCCAGGGCGCAGCGGCAGTGACAACCGCAATTCCTGGGGACTGTCAGCGGGTTACCGTCACCAGTTCTAAAAAGAATTGAACCACCAAGACACCAAGGCGCGAAGGCTGTTTTTTCAAACAAACCTTCGCGCCTTGGTGGCTTGGTGGTTCAGCTACGATGGCAAGTCGGTTGACGATTACACGTCGTAGTACATGAAGAACTCGTACGGATGCGGACGCAGGCGCAGGTTGTCGTAATCTGCCTGGTGGCGCGCCAGCAGGGTATCGATGAAGTCCTTGGTGAAAACGTCGCCCTTGAGCAGGAACGCGTGGTCTTCTTCCAGGGCTTTGATCGCGCCTTGCAATGAATCCGGTGCGGTCGGCACCTTGGCCAATTCCTCGGCCGGCAATTCGTAGAGGTTCTTGTCCATCGGATCGCCGGGGTGGATGCGGTTTTGGATGCCGTCGAGGCCGGCCATCAACTGCGCGGCGCAGCAGAGGTACGGATTCGCGGCCGGGTCGGGTGTGCGGAATTCGACGCGGATGGCTTTCGGGTTCGACGAATAGGCCGGGATGCGAATCGCGGCGCTGCGGTTGCGAGCCGAGTAGGCGAAAGTCACCGGCGCCTCGAAGCCTGGCACCAAGCGCTTGAAGCTGTTGGTGGTCGGGTTGCAAATCGCCGTCAGCGCGCGCGCGTGCTTGATGATGCCGCCGATGTAGAACAGCGCCATCTCGCTCAGGTGCGCGTAGCCGTTGCCGGCGAACAGCGGCTTGCCGTCTTTCCACAGGGATTGGTGGGTGTGCATGCCGGAGCCGTTGTCGCCGAAGAGCGGCTTGGGCATGAACGTGGCGGTTTTGCCGTATTTTTTCGCGATGTTTTTGACGACGTATTTGTAGATCGCCATTTTGTCGCCGGTGTTGAGCAGCGTGTCGAAGCGGATGTCGATTTCCGCCTGGCCGGCGGTGGCCACTTCATGGTGCTGGCGCTCGATGGTCACGCCGAGGGATTCGAGCACGAGGGTGATGTCGTTGCGAATATCCTGTTGTGTGTCAGCGGGCGAGACCGGGAGGTAGCCTTCCTTGTGGCGGATTTTGTAGCCGAGGTTCGGCGCTTCGTCACGGTCAGTGTTCCAGATCGCTTCTTCCGAATCGACGGTGTAGGACTGCGTGTTGGAGGCACTCCGGTAACGCACATCGTCGAAGATGAAAAATTCAGCTTCGGGGCCGAAATACGCGGTGTCGGCGATGCCGGTGCTCTGGAGATAATTCTCGGCCCGGATGCCGATGCTGCGCGGGTCGCGTTCGTAGGTTTCCTTGGTGACGGGGTCGATGATGGTGCCGATCAGGCTCAGCGTCGGTTCCGTGTTGAACGGATCAATGAACGCCGTGGCCGGATCGGGGAGCACCAACATGTCCGAGTTGTCAATGGCTTTCCAGCCGCGAATGGAGGAGCCGTCAAAACCGAGACCGTCCTCGAATACTTTCTCGTCGGTGTCGCCGATGGTGGTGGTGAAATGCTGCCATGTTCCCGGAATATCGAGAAACTTGTAGTCAACTAACTTGACCCCGTGTTTCTTGGCAAAGTCCAGAACCTCTTTGCCACTTTTCGCTTTGATATATTTGTCTGACATAAATCCTTGCTGGTTGATTATTATACGGCTTTGTCGCCGGTTTCTTCCGTGCGAATACGAATAGCTTGTTCGACGGGTAATACAAACACTTTTCCATCGCCGATTTTACCCGTCTTGGCCGCGGCGATAATTACCTTGACCGCCAGGTCGAGCACCGCGTCGCGCACCACGACCTCGATTTTGACCTTGGGCAGGAAATCCACGGTGTATTCGCTGCCGCGGTAGATTTCGGTGTGGCCTTTTTGCCGGCCGAAACCCTTGACTTCAGTGACCGTGAGGCCCTCGATGCCCACCTCGGTCAGCGCTTCCTTGATTTCTTCCAGTTTGAACGGTTTGACGATTGCTTCGATTTTTTTCATGACTTGGGTTCTTTCAGTTGCCTGGCCGGCGGCCCGTCACGGTCAGCGACGGGCCACCGTCAGCGGTTAATTTCAGAGATTGTAGCCTTCCTCGCCGTGGTCGGTGATGTCCAGGCCCTCGGTTTCCTGTTCCGCCGTCGGGCGCAGACCGATGGTGAATTTGATGGCGTAAGCCAGCAGCGTCGTCGCCGCCACGCTCCACACGATGACCAGGCCCACGCTGGCCAGCTGTTTCATGAACAACTCCAGCCCGCCGGCCTGGCCGTTGATAAATTCCTTCGCCAACAGGCCCGTCAGCAGCGTGCCGACCGTGCCGCCGACCGCGTGCACGCCGAAGGTGTCCAGCGCGTCATCGTAGCCCAGCCACTTTTTCACATACACGCAGGCAAAGAACGGCACCACCCCGGCCGCGACGCCGCAAATCACCGCGCCGCCCGCATCGACAAAGCCCGCCGCCGGGGTGATGACCACCAGCCCCGCCACCACGCCCGAGCAAAAGCCGAGCACCGAAGGTTGCCGCTTGATGAAAAACTCCAGCGCCGCCCACACGAAGCCGCCGATGGCCGCTGCCAGTGTAGTGGTCAGGAACGCGCTACCCGCCAGCCCGTTGGCCGCGCCCGCGCTGCCCGCGTTAAAGCCGTACCAGCCGATCCACAGAATCGCCGTGCCGATCATGCACAACACCATGCTGTGCGGCACCAGCTGTTCCTTGCCGTAGCCCCGGCGCGGCCCCAGGATCAGCGCCAGCACCAGCGCCGAGAAGCCCGACGACATGTGCACGACCAAGCCGCCCGCGAAGTCAATCGCCCCAAGGTCGCCGCCGATGTACCCGCCGCCCCACACCATGTGCGCGAACGGGAAATAGACCAGGAACAACCAGCCGCCGATGAACGCCAGCAGCGCGGTGAACTTCATGCGTTCCGCAATCGCGCCCACAATCAGCGCCGGCGTGATGACCGCGAAGGTGTATTGGAACATCACCCACACCGATTCCGGCACGCCGCTGAGGGTGCTGGAATAATTGATGTCATTCCCGTCCGGCCCGTAAATGCCTTTTAAAAAGGCCATGTCCAGGTTGCCGATGAACTTGCCGTCGCCGCTGAACGACAGGCTGTAGCCCACCGCCCACCACAGCACCGCCGCCAGGCCCGCGATGCCCAGGCATTGGGCCAGCACCGACAGCACGTTCTTCCGGCGCACCAGGCCGCCGTAGAACAGCGCCAGGCCCGGCAGGGTCATGAACAACACCAGCGCCGTGCTGGTCATCATCCACGCCGTGTCCCCGGCGCTGATGGTCGCGGCCGCCGCTTCCTCCGCCCCGGCCGAGGCGCAGATGCCCGTTAAGATTACCGCCACCAGCAGCGGGGTTTTCCAACGGTTGAAAAATTTTCTTATCCTTGCGGTCCAGTTGCTTGATTGCATGTCTTGGTTGATTAATCGAGGTTTTGTTCCCATGAACTTCAATCAAGCAGGAGTCGTGCCATCATGGTCAGCGTGGGTGAAATTTCCTGATGTTAATTTTCCGGGCAGGGCATAACTTGTCCCAAAGCGAATCAACATGGCGGCGATCAACACCAACACCCTGCGACTCGGCCTGCTGTCCGTGACGGCCAACCTCGCGCTGATGCTGGTCAAAATCAGCGTGGGTTATCTCGGCAATTCCTACGCGCTGATTGCCGACGGGATTGAATCGGCCGGCGACATCCTGACCTCGGCCATTACCTGGACCGGCTTTAAACTGTCGTTGCGACCCGCTGACGCCGGCCATCCCTACGGCCACGGCAAAATCGAGGCGCTGGCCGGCTTGTTCGCCGGCCTCAGCCTGTTCGCCGCGGCGGTTTTCATCGCCGTTCATGCGGTGCAGGAAATCAAACTGCCGCACCACGCGCCAGCCTGGTTCACGCTGCCGGTGCTGCTGGCCGTGGTGGTGATCAAGGAACTGCTCTCGCGCAAAATCATCGCCGCCAACCGCGACCTCGACAGCCGCGCCATCCAGGGGGACGCCTGGCATCACCGCGCCGACGCGCTCACCTCCGCCGCCGCGGCAATCGGCATCAGCGTCGCGCTGCTCGGCGGCCCCGGCTGGGCGGCGGCGGACGACTGGGCGGCGCTGGCCGCCTGCCTCATCATCAGCGTCAACGGCGGCGTCATCAGCCACCGCGCCTTGCATGACCTGCTCGACGGCCAGGTCGCGCCCACCGTCAGCGACCCCATCCGCCGCGCGGCGCTGACCGTGCCCGGCGTGGTCAACGTGGAAAAATGCCGCGTCCGCAAAAGCGGCATCGGCCTGTTCGTGGAACTGCACGTCGAGGTTGACCCTAACATCAGCGTCGCCGACGGCCACCGCCTCGCCCACCAAGTGAAAGATTACCTCATGACCCGCCACGCGAAAATCATCGACATCCTCGTCCACATCGAACCGGCCCGCTGACCATGGTTAACCACGGATGGACACTAATGCACACGGATAAAAAACAATCCGTGGTTAAAAAACGAAAAAAAACTTGCGCAAGTCCGCCTGATTCCATATCATCACCCCGTCAAATCGTCCAATCGAGTTGTCAAAACCCGCTGAAGATGAACAAGATCAGTCATAACGTAAGTGAACCGCGCTCACGCGCTCACGCGCTCACGCGCTCACGCGCTCACCGCTGATTATGACTCTTGCCCTGATTCTCTAATTTCCCCGCCAGTTTTTACCCGCTTCATTCCCCATCCGGCGACATACCGCCCGTCAGCGTCAGCGGCACGGGAAGAACCATTCCGCAGTCTTAACTACTCAATCCACAGATTACGCAACTGTTCGCAGATATTATTTAAAAAAATCATCTGCGTTCATCTGCGTAATCTGCGGATTAATCTTTTATGCAAACCTCCAACATGAAAAAAACACAGAAACTAACCCAATGGGCCGCATTGCTGCTGACCGTCAGCGGCATGGCGGCGCAACCGGTAAAAGCAACAAGCCTTGTTTTTACCAATACCACCGTCACCGTCAGCAGTACGGCTTATGATGACAGCACCAGCGTGTACGCGCTTTACAGCAGCGGCAGCGGTTCCTTCACCGGCAGCAACATTACCGTTACCGCCACCAATAGCAACCATATGGGGATTTATATGTCAGGCGTCAATAAATTGAATTTGACCGACAGCACCGTCGCGTCTTGGGGTCTTACCATCTATACGGATGAGACTAGAAATGATAACTATGCCGAGATAACACTCGATAAGGTTAACCTCACCGCAATTGGATGGTATGGTATTGAAGTGATGGGAAATTCCACGCTGACCTACACCGGCGGCACGATACGAACATTGACCGCTAGTTATGGCATCGGTCTGGTGCTGGGCGCGAGTTCCACCGCCACGCTGACCGACGTGAGCATCTTCACCAGCGGTTCCCGCGCCCCCGCTGTTGAGGTATGCCTAAACAGTCTGCTGATGCTGAATCGCGTGCAAATGGAATGCGCCGGAGTGGGAACGGGAATGGCGAGCGCGGCCTTGCTAGCTTGGGGCAGCGGCACTGTCATCGGTAATGAGGTCACGATAACGTCCAACAACCTGGGTCTCTCGTTAAGCGACCAATCCTCCGTTACCTTAAACAACAGCTCGGTGACGACGGGCACCGGCGCGGTAGCGTATGTGGACAATAGCGAATTAATCATCAACAACGGCACCTTGGCGGGTGATAATCAATTGCTAGACATTGGCGGTAACAACAGCAATGTCACCCTGAACAATGTGGAGACCTCCGGCGCGGGCGGCATCGGCAGCAGTGTCAGCGGCACCGGCACGGTCACCGTCAACGGCGGCAGCGGCGTGCACGGTAATATCACGCACAGCGGCAGCGGCAATTTGATCGTCAATCTTAACGACAGCACCATGACCGGCGACATCGCCAACCAAGGCGACGGCACGCTGACCGTCATCCTCGACAACAACTCCACCGGCACCGGCGGTATTAGCGGCGGCGACCTCATCACCGGCAACGACAGCGTGTGGACTTTCGACAAAGACAGCCACGGCAACTACGGCAACAACGACGGCGTATGGAACATCGGCGATTACGACGTCACCTTCGACCACCTCAACAACGACGGCACCATCAACATCAACCTGAACAACGACACCGGCGAAGGCGGCTCCCTCACCATCAGCGACACCGCCAGCGGCACCGGCACCATCCACATCAACGCCACCGGCAACGGCCAACTCAATCCCAACGACGTACTGCCCGGCATCGTCAGCGGCGACGGCACCGACCACTGGCAATGGAACCCCATCGACTGGGGCATCGACACCATCATCAAGGACGGTGACCACTTCATCAAAAGCGGCGTCAGCCCCGCCGGCGCCGTCCTCAACAGCAGCGTAGCCATCCAACAAGCCATGTGGTTCGCGCAGCAAAACAGTTTGTTAAAGCGCATGGGCGACTTGCGCTATGGAGCGCGGGCGTCCCGCCCGCTGGCGGGCGAGACGCCCGCGTTCCATAACCTCATCGAAAACATCTGGCTCAGAAGCTATGGCCAACAGCTAAACGTCGGCAGCCAAGTAGCAGGCAAAGCCTACGAACAACTCATCTACGGCGTCGATCTCGGCACGGATCACAAGTTCACCATCAGCGCTGATAGTGACTTATATCTTGGAATCTACGCCGGCTACGGCAGAAGTGACCTCGACTACCGCACCCCCGGCACTGACGGTGAACTCAACAGCTATTACGGCGGCCTTTACGCTACTTGGCTACACAGCAGCGGCTTTTATATCGACGCCACCATCAAAGCCGCCAACGTGGACAACGACTTGAAAGCCCCCTACGGCACCACCCAACTCACCGCCAGCTACAGCGACGT
>JAISBF010000112.1 GCA_031266335.1 Verrucomicrobiales bacterium | reverse complement strand
CCTGTGAGCCTGTGAGCCTGTGAGCCTGTGAGCCTGTGAGCCTGTGAGCCAAACTACCATATCGGGAACCAAAAGTAGCAGTGCCGCGGCTCATGTCAACATTTCTGGTGTATTTTTTTTACCGGGTGTTTCCGGCGGACAGGGGGCGATTTTTTGTCAACCGCGGAGACGCGGAGACGCGGAGGTTTTAAGACTAACAAACTGGACAACCCAATAAAACTCCGCGCCTCCGCGTCTCCGCGGTTAATTCCCAATCGCGGCTATTTCACCACGCCGATTGTTCGCAACCACTCGGCGCAGCGCTCCGGCCACACCTTGATTTCCTGGTTGGAACGCAAACCGTAGCCGTGTCCGCCGGCGGACAGCAGTAAAAATTCGCCGGGCACTCCGGCCGCCGTCAGCGCGGCGTGATAAATCTTGCTCCCGGTCACATGCCGCGTGTCATCCTCAGTGTGCGCGATAAACGTCGGCGGCGCGCTGCCGCTCACCCGCAGTTCCGGCGCCACGACCCCGTCCTGGTCCAAATACGCCGGATACACCAGCACCACGAAATCCGGCCGGCCACTCAACTCGTCCGCCGCGTCAACAGCGGCATACGCCGGCGCCCCGGCGTTCGCGCCCGCCCACGCGGCCAGATGCCCGCCGGCGGAAAAGCCCAGCACGCCCACCTTGGCGGGGTTGATATGCCACTCCCCGGCGCGCGCCCGCGTCAGCCGCAGCGCCCGCTGGACATCCTGAAACGCCGGCTCGCGCCCCGCCGCCACCCGATATTTCAACACGATGCCGGTGACGCCGATGGTGTTCAGCCACTCGGCGATTTCCGTGCCTTCCTTGGGATACGCCAGCACCCCGTAACCGCCGCCGGGGCAAACCACGACCGCCGGCACCGGCCCGCCGTCGCTCGCCGGCGCCCGGAACACCGCCAGCGTCGGCGTGTTAACATCAAAAATAATGCCGTCGCTCCGGTACGTTTCCGGCTTCGCGGATTTCTTGCCGGGCATTTTCCCTTCCGGCCACAAATCGAACAACGGAATCTCCGGCCGCAGCAAGACTTCCGCCGCAACCGGCTCCGGCCCCGCCAGCGCCGCTGTCGCCAACATCCCGCCGCTCAACCCCGCCAGCCATAACACGCGTAACATAACCATCCGCGCATTTTAATGTCCCGCCACAATCCGTTCAACCGTGAAGAATTCTAATCCACCGCAGAGACGCGGGGACACGGAGTTAAATTCAACTAAAAAAAATCTCCGCGTCTCCGCGGTGAATTATTTTATCCCAAATTTTCCGCGCTCAGTTTAAATGTGGCCATGACTCGCGACGCCATGCTCATCCGCCTCGGCCTGTTGCTCACTGTCAGCGTGATGGTGGCGCAGACGCTGTGCATGGCGCGACTGCCGTTCCTCGGCGCGCTGACCAAGGGCCTTTTCCAGCGCTGGACCGGCCTCCCCTGCCCCTTGTGCGGCGGCACGCGCGCGATGAACGCGCTCTTCCACGGCGACTTGACCCAGGCGCTGTACTTGAACTGGCTCGCGCTGCCGGTGGCGGTCGCCGGCCTGCTCATCGTCAGCGTCAGCGGCATCGAACTGGTCACGCGCCGCGCGCTTTTTCCCGGCGTCAAATTGGGCCGCCGCGCCTGGCTGTCACTGGCGGCGGTGTTCATGCTCTTGTGGGGCTGGCAGATTTATCAGGCGCTGCACACGCCGAAACCGGAATTGCTCAACCGCGCCGGCCTGTTCTTCAAGTTTTACAAGTTCCCGGAAACCCGCTAACAATGACTCGCATTATGAAACAATGGTACTACGCCAAGGCCGGGCGACAATTCGGCCCGTTCCAAAAATCACGCATTGCGGAGCTTTATCAACAAGGCGAAATCGCGGCCGGCGATCTGGTCTGGGAGGAAGGCGCGCCCGCGTGGGTGCCCGCCCGCGAGGCGCTCGGCCAGCCGGCGGCACCGTCAGCGCCGGCGACCGCACCGACACCGGCAGCGGGCGTCACTGTCAGCGACGGCAAGCTGCACCCGTTCTCGTGCATTGAACGCGCGTGGGATTTGGTCTGGAAATATCCGGCGGAAATCATCGGCGGCTGTGTGTTGGTCGGGGGCATCAAAATCTTCGCATCAATCCCCATGATGGTCGGCAGTTTAATGCTGCCACATTCGCCTGCCGACAATGCATCCCCGCGCATACTGCCGGAGCTGCCAGTGGCGGGCGGAATATTGTACTGCGCCGGTTTGGTGTTTTCAGTAATTGTCGGCGCGCTGATGATGGGCGGCGTCTATCGCCTGCTGCTGAACGCGACGCGCGGCCAGCCGCGGCTGACGGATTTGCTTTACGGTTGCAAAAACTTCGGCGCCGTCGGGTTGCCGCTGATCCTGGCAAGTTTGCTGGCGATACTGTTTATTATATTCGGCTACGTGTGCCTCATCCTGCCCGGCATCTGGCTGGGCGTGTGCTTCTCGTTCGTCAAACTCACCGTCGTTGACCGCAATCCCGGCATCATCGACGCGCTCAAACGTTCCCTGCAACTGGTCACCGGCAACTGGTGGCGGTTGTTCGGCTTGCTGATATTGATGGGGCTAATTTGTCTGGTAGGCTACCTGGCCTGCTGCGTCGGCATCATCATCGCCGCGCCGCTGGCCGTGACCGCGCTGGTGATCGCCTACACGGACTTGGCCAAATCGAAAGGCGAACAATGATCCCCTTATGAAGCAATGGTACTACGCCAAGGCCGGGCGGCAATTCGGCCCGTTCCCCAAAGCACACGTCGAGGAAATGTATCGCAAAGGCGAACTCGCTGACCGTGACCTTGTGTGGGAAGAAGGCGCGCCGGAATGGAGCGCGGCGGGCAAGGCATTCACCGTCAGCGGTGGCGCGGCGGCCGTATCACCGTCAGCGGACATCAGCGTGCCCGCTGAGTTTCATCCGGTTGATTGCCTCACGCGCGGCTGGCAGTTGACTTGGCAACATCCGGGACACTTCATCGGCGGCACATTCATCACCTCGCTGTTGATGAACGCCCCCGGGGTGGCCGCCAACATCATCGTCGCCCCGTGCGTGCTCCTGATGGGCATATTCGGCGAGACGTTGAGAAGCCAGCCCGTCCTCCAAGGCATCTTCTTTGGCGTTCTCATTCTCGTCAGCCTCCTCGCGGTATTGATTATCAGCGGCGCGTGCGCGTATCCCATCCTCGACGGTCTTTTCTGGCTGATGCTGCGCGTCATTCGCGGCGCGACGCCGGAATTGTCGGATCTGTTTCACGGGTTCAAAAAACCGCACGGATGGGAACTGGCGAAGGGCGGCATGGCGGTCACGCTGATAATGGTCCTGGGCTTGGTGTGTTTTATCCTGCCGGGCATTTACCTGTCACTGGCATACTGCTTCACGCCGCTGCTGATCATTGACCAAAAGCTGCCGTGGCGCGCGGCGATGAAAATATCGCATCAAACTGTGCGGCGGCATTTTTGGGGCCTGCTGGGTTTCGCGGTGCTGAACGCGCTGCTGGGCGTCGCGGGAATATTGTGCTGCTATGTCGGAATTTTTATCGCCATGCCAGTCAGTTTGGCCGCCTATGTGTATGCCTATGAAATTTTATTTTCCCGCCAGCCGAAGAAACGAATATGAAACAATGGTATTATGCCATAAACGGGCGGCAATCCGGCCCGTTCCAAAAATCACATGTTGCGGAACTGTACCGCAAGGGCGAACTCGCTGACAGTGACCTTGTGTGGGAAGAAGGCTCACCGAAGTGGATTGCGGCGGGCAAGGCCTTCGGCCCGCTGACGGTCACCCCGCCACCGGCAGCGGACGCCGCACCGGTCACCGGCAGCGGCGCGTTCAGGGCGTTCGCTTGCCTGCAACGCGGCTGGGACTTGGTGTGGAAACATCCCGCGCATATCATCGGCGGTTTTTTTCTGGCGGGGGTCATCGCTTTCGTCGTCTCCGCGCCGATGAACTTCAGCTCGTTGCTGACCGACGCTAATTTGGCCGAGAAACTGCACTATCAACTCACTCCATTAATGAGGATGCTCGGCTTGCAACTCTACTTCGGCGGCATGATTATTAACCTGTTCGTCACCCCGCCGCTCTACGCCGGCATGTTCTGGATGTTGCTCGAAACCCTGCGCGGCAAAACGCCGGACTTGGGCAACTTGCTTTTCGTGTTCAAGGATTTCAAGCTCGCCCTCAAAGTCATCGCGGCCAATATTTTGGTCGGGCTGATAATCGTGGCACCGTTATTCATCGGTATGCTCGGCTACATACTCGCGGTACTGCTCGCCAAGCTGATTGGCGCGGGGCTTGGCGTGGTCGTCATGTTAATTTGCCTCGCCATCTACATAATACTCATCCCCATGATGATTTACTTCGGCGTCGCTT
>JAISBF010000109.1 GCA_031266335.1 Verrucomicrobiales bacterium | reverse complement strand
CGCTGCCATTCACGCACTTGCTCGAACAAATCGGTCAAATCATTTGACGATTTTGCCGCCAGCGCTGACGCTTGAATTTTATCCAACGCCTTGGCCAGCTTCACCGTCAGCGCCTTGCGATCCACCGTGGGGGCCGGCGGGTTATCGGGAATTTCCTTAACGTTAACCACCAGAGGCACACTATTGTCCAAAGAAATCAATGTCGCCAACAACGGCGAAGCGATGATTAGCGGACCCAACCAAACACCGGCAAACACCAAACGGGAAGTATTCATGCCCTCGGTTGTAGCACGTAATGATATGAAAGTCAAAACACAAAACCACGCCGCAATCCAGGCCGTCCTCGGATGTATGGGTGTTGAACACGAGGAAATCAAACGCGCTGGCGCTGGAACCATGCACCTTCGCGCCGAAGTCGCCACTGATACCGTGACGCTTTCATCACCGCACAAAACGCCACGCGCCACCACGACACGGCAACCACGCCCTGCGACCGCCTGCTGGTCAGCCCACACGTCACCGAAGCCGCCAAGGCACAATTACGGCAACACCGCGCCTAACTCAATCCCTTCGCCTTGAGCCATCAAATCGAACAACAACTCCAAGCGGGCTGGCGGACCAACCGCCAGCCCACCACCGCTCCAGTCCTTTTACCGACTCCTTGCGCCCCGGCGGACTTGATCTTATGCTCTCTGCGGTGTTGTTCAGTTTGAGGCAACGAGCATGGGAGTCAGGCGGTAATATGGTAGTTCCTTATAACCCTGGCCGGCGGCCCGTCAGTCAGGGTTAAAATGAACCATTATAAAAACGCACCGGCGAAATTTGCATTTTGCGGCTTCCCATTGGCAAGTGTCTTGCAGTAACATCCGCCTATGCTCAGGAAGGCCTTTAAACGATTAAGGCGGCTGGATAATGTCACCAAGGGCAATCTTTGCATCATTTTGCTGTGTGTCATTATTGCCATGGCATTGCTCCTGGCCCATTACCTTGCCGCCATCCTGGGCGTCTCGATTAACCACATATAATCTGAGCGTCCGCTCATTTGATTTGCCTCGCCGCGGAGCACGGGTTAGCATCGGCTTTGAGTTCCGCCGGTTTAGCACAGTGGTAGTGCATCTGATTTGTAATCAGAGGGTCATCGGTTCAAATCCGATAACCGGCTCATCGTCAGCGGTGCAATTCCTGCCTGAGACGTTCCACCGCCGCCCGAATTTCCGCCGACAAATTCGCCAGTGGCTTGATATGCGGAAACGCGAACCAGGGCGTTAGCCCCAGCACATCGTGCGCCACGCGAATCTGCCCGGTCATGCCCCGTCCCGAGGCGATGCCGATGGTTGGAATCGTCAGCGCGGCGGTCACTGCCGCCGCGACTTCACTAACCACCGCCTCCAGTACCACGGCGAATACTCCGGCTTCCTGCAACAGCAGCGCGTCCTTTTTCAATCGCTGGATTTCCCCGCCGGTCTTGCCTTTTTTGCGGTACACCCCGCCTGCCTCCCGTACCTGTTGCGGCAATAATCCCAGATGTCCCAGCACCGGAATCCCGGCCGCCAATACCGCGCGCAATTGCGGCAGGACTTCCTCGCCGCCTTCCAGCTTGACCGCGTCGGCCCCGGCGTCAATCAACCGGCCGGCGCTGGCCACGGCCGCCGCCGGAGTCGTGTATGTCCGGTACGGCAAATCGGCCGTCAGCAACGCCCGCCGCCGCGCGCGCGCCACCGCCCTGGTGTGATGAATCATATCGTCCAGCGTCACCGCCGTGGTGTCTTGATAGCCCAGCACCACCATGCCCAGCGAATCGCCGACATGCAAAATATCCACCCCCGCTTCGTCCAGATGCCGGGCCAGCGGATAATCATAGGCGGTCAGGGCCAGAATCGGTTCCGCGCCGCGCCACTGCCGGATTTGCTCCCACGTTACGCGATTCTCAGACATACCTGCTGTTTCCCAAACTTCTGACGGCAGCGCGTCAACAACTCAAGCGCGGTCAGTTCACTGCCCGGCAAAATCCAGTCCGGCGCGATTTCCACCAGCGGCTCCAATACGAACAACCGCTCGGTCAGCCGCGGGTGCGGCAGCGTCAGGCGCGGCTCCGCCACCAGTGTGCCGTCCGCATATAATATATCCAAATCAATCGGCCGCGGCACGTTAAAGCCGCGTTCCGACGGCAGGGAGCGCCCCCGGGTGATTTCGTAACGCTGCAAGCGCTCCAGCAATCCCGGCAAATCGTCCTCGTAACGAAACTGCGCCACGGCATTGTAAAAATAACCGGCGCCGGGCGGACAATCCACCGGCTGGGAAACGTAATAGGAAGACAACGCCGCCAATGGCGCAATGGTTTGTAAAAAATCAACCGCATCGTCCAAATGTTTGCGACGATTCCCCAGATTCGAACCAAGGGCCACACCGATTATCACGAGCGGCATTATGCGGTGCCACGCAGCAAGTGACAAGCACGCGCTGCGGAAAAACGTCAAATTTGCTTCCGCGTCACGGTCAGCGGCAACCAGTCGGCAAACCACACAACTCCCGACACAACACCCCTCCCCTCGTCATCCCGAGCGGCGCCGAGGAATCGGGTTGCCTGTTGGCAATTGTCATTCCCAGCGAGTAACACCATGGCACAACTGGGAGCGCCGGCATCTTGCCGGCTGTGCTGATGCTAACAGCCGGCTGGAAGCCGGCGCTCCCAGTGGTCAGCGGCATGGAGCGCCATTTAGCAAACCAGCCAAATATTTCCCCGCTGACCATGACCTCGCGCGAGCGGATTCCCCTGCCGTGAAGCAACTGTGTTGTGAAAAAAGATTATTTGGTGGGTTTAGGAGGGGCAAAGGGGTGGCGGGGCCAGCGTAAGGCGCGCGGCTCGAGGTGACACAAACTTCATTCACCGTCAGCGACTTTTTTGTTAGCATCGCTGACGATGAAGAGAGTGTTACGCAAAATCATCACGGCAACGGCATGGTTGACGGGCGGAGTTGTCGCGCTAATCGCGCTGTTCTTCCTCACCGCGCCGCTGTGGCAGCAACGCTGGATTGAGCCGCGCCCGTTCGCCGATTTGTCACCATCAGCGCCGCCGCTGACGGAGGGCGAGGTCAAGCCGGGCGACGCTTATGCCTTGTTGCGACAGGCGGCGGAACTGTATCAGAAAAATTCCGCGGCGCTCAACTGGGAACAAAACCGGTCACTGTTAGCGGAAAAGATTCAACTCAAAAAAAATCAACAACCGTTCACCCGTGAACAATTTCCGCATACCGCCGCGTGGCTGGACTTGAACGCCGCCGCGCTGGACTTGACACGCCACGCCGCCGTGGCGCCCAATCAACGCATTCCCACCGTCAGCGCGCCGTTGTCGGATGTGACCGTGCTGAACGCCACGCTGCGGCTTGGCGAGTTGCTGGAACACTCGGCGGCAGTCCGCGCCGCTGACGGTGACTGGCGCGGCGCGCTGGACGACCTCAACACCGGACTCACCGTCAACACCATGCTCACGCGCGGCGGATTGTTGATTCACGCGCGGGTTGAACAACACGTCGCGGCATTGATGCTCACGCGACTGCATTATCTCACCATCAGCGGCGCGACACCGGTTAATTTGTTAAAACAAGAAATCGCGTGGTTGCGCCAATATGAAAACGACCTAACGCCGTTCACGGAAATTCTGCGCGCCGATTATGCCTGTTCCGACACGCTCATTGACCAATGCTGGAATGCGCGGGCGTTGTATCCACTGTATCAGATGGAACCGCAGATTGAACTTCCCGTCAATCATTGGCGGGTTCTTTATAAAAGTCTTAAATTTATCACCGTCAACCGCCTGATGTTTGACGTCGGGCAATTACTCGGCAGCACCAAACCCGCCATGCGCGCCAACCTCAACGCCTTCAAGCAAACGACCCTCAACTATTTTGCGCCACCGTACCACCGTGAAACACTCGCTCATTGGCAGCGCGAATTACCGCCGCTCAAATGGCACTTTGGTTGGTTTCCGCTCACGTACCGCGACCCGCTCGGCTATATGTTCTGCCGCGTCAACTTGATGAACGGGACCAGCGGCGTGTATCTGCGCCGATTCGACCAACAGCGGCTGCTGCGCTCGGTGCAAATCTCCCTCGCCGTCAGCGCCTACCGCCAGGAACGCGGCAACCCGCCGCTGACGCTGGCAGCATTGACGCCGGATTATTTACCAGCGGTGCCGCGCGACCCGTTTGACGAATCGCAACCGCTGCGTTATCAACGCACCGCTGACGGTGACTGGTTCATCTACAGCGTCGGCCCCGACCAAAAAGACGATGCCGCGCACCCGACCGAGCGCAATAGGTGTACGGTTGACGCTGACGGTGACTTGGTATTATTTTCCGCGCAAAAAAACCGCTGACCGTCAGCGCCATTATCGCTCCGCCGACCACCGGTCAAGTTGCATCTGTACGGAAATTTTTTCCTTGATACCGTCCCACACCGTCAGCGCGAGCGTGACTTTTCGCCTGATTAGAGTGGCATCCAATTCGCTACCATACGCTGACCGTGTAAAATGCCTGAACGCCAGCAGGTCGGCGACAAACACAATTTCATTCTCATCCAAATGAAAATTTTCAACGTAGGTTTTCAACAATCGTTTGTGATAGCTCGCGCTTTTTTCCACCTTGATGTTTTTACTGGCAAGGCTCTTCTCGATAATTTTTTCCAAGCCCGTGTACAAATGTTGCAACTGGTATGCTGACGCTGACAGCACGCTGTCGTGATAATTTTCCTGGGCCAACTCGCGTTGATATTCCCGCAAGTGCCGGATGACATTGTCCAGTCGCCCAAAGTCACTAATGATGTTGCCGCGATAGTCCTTCATATGGCCAGCCCCTCCGCCAATACCGACGCCTTGAAGCGCGGATGACACAAACCGGCGGGACGAAAATCAATATCGTAATCGGCAAAGTCCAACATCAGCCGCCCCGTCACGCTCATTTCATCCTCGCGCGGCACACCCTCAAAATAAATGTCAATGTCCGAATGTCCCGGCACATAAAAACCGTCCACCACGGAACCGAACACTAACACCTTGGTCGCACCGTATCGCCGGCGCAAACAATCCGCCACCCGCCGCGCCACTCGTTTGGCTTCGGCGAGGCTAACGTAATCAATTCCGTCAATAATCTTCATGCCAGTAACCTAGCCGACTCCACCACGATTTACAAGCCGTCACCGTCAGCGGCACTGTTGCAAAATCCACTCCACCGCAACGGCGAAATCTTCCGCTATAAAATCCGCCACTCCCCTCGCCCGCTGACGGTCGGCGGCGGTGTCCTCCGTGTCGTGCAGCAACAGCACGCTGCGGCAACCGGCGTTGTGTCCGCATTGCACGTCGCTCAGGCGGTCGCCGACAAAGACGCTGTTGGTGAGGTCGAGGCCGTGCTCGTCGCGCGCCTTGAACAACAGCCCGGGCGCGGGCTTGCGCTCACCGGCAGCGTCCGGCTGACCGGGCGCGGCGTAACACATATACACGCCCGCGAAAAAATCACCGCCGAGTTGGCGAAACATTTCCTCATTCACCGCGGCGACTTGTTCCCTGGTGATGAGACCGCGCCCGACGCCGGATTGGTTTGAGACCAAAAACAACATGAACCCCGCCGCTGACAGTCGCGGCAAAGACTCGCGCACCCGCGGCATGAGCACGACTTGCGCCGGGTCGCCGAGGTAAGGCACGTTTTTAATCAACGTGTCGTCGCGGTCGAAAAAAATGGCGCGTTTCATAAGAACAAACTCCAGTCACGAAGACGCAAAGTTTTCAAAAAATCTTAGCGTCTTCGTGGCCTGAGTTTCATTTCCCTTCCAAGATACTGGCGGCTAATTCCCCGGCACTGACGGTGGCCGTGCCGAGTTTACTGACGACGACCCCGGCGGCGTGATTGGCGATTTCCGCCGCCTCGTCGCCGCGCAAGCCCGCCGCCAGCGCCGCCGTGAAAAACGCGATGACCGTGTCGCCCGCGCCGGACACGTCATACACTTCCTTCGCCTTGGTCGG
>JAISBF010000097.1 GCA_031266335.1 Verrucomicrobiales bacterium | reverse complement strand
GGTAAAACTCCGCGAAGAAATTAATGGGTCAAGGCAGGAGTCATACTGAGCGCGTGAGCGCGTGAGCGCGTGAGCGCGTGAGCGCGTGAGCGCGTGAGCGCGTGAGCGCGTGAGCGCGTGAGCGCGTTGCTTCGATTCTATGACCTATGTCTATCATCTTCAGCGGGTTATCGGGGTTTCACTCTGGCTTAACTGGGCTTACTTTCTTGGTAGATAGTAGGTAGTAGTTAGCATTAAGTTTGTACCGATAACAATTGCGACGTTACATTAATCGCCATATTAAAGCAAGGGTTTTCATTATTTTTTTGGCAAATTTTAACGCAAAGGTTCAAAGGGGCGAAGGCGCAAAGGATTTTTTGGCATCCGCTCTCGCGGTCAATCAACCTGCTGGGGATTGCCGGACGGGAAGATTTTCAATAATTCCACCGGCTCGGCCCGTTCGTCTTGCAATTCGTTGTTATAATAAATCCGCAGCAGATAACCGTAATGGAGTCGCCGGCCGCTCGCATCCTGATTCAACTCGTAGCGCGCCCGCAAAATCTCCGTGTCCGCCTGCACCCAGTCGGGGTCTTTGACAAAGGCGGCCGCCAGCTTTTTGGCGGGCACCAGGCGCCCGTCGGGATATTGGTCGTAGAAATACAACTGGATTTTCATCCGGCCGATGTCCACGCGCAATTTCGCGTCGGCCCGCTTGATGGCAAAGTCCACCCGCACTTCCGGCGTGTCGTCCCGCACGACCGCCGGCGTGGCCGTGGCGCTGACGATGACCAGCTGCCGCTTCAGGGTGAACAGCGACATTTCACGTTGCTTCGCCAGCCGCTCCAACGTCACCCGCTGCTGGATGATGGCGGCGCGCTCGCGCGCCAGCTGGACGGTCTTGCCGGCGTCGGCGCCGAGCGCGATGATGTTTTTCCAGCGTTCCAGCGCCTTTTCATTGTTGCCCATCGCCTCCTGCAACATGGCCATGTTGGCCAGGGTCCGCGGATGGTTCGGGTCAAGTTCCAGGGCCTGGTTCAGCGCGGTTTCCGCCAGGGAAAAATCGCCGTTTTGCCGGAAATTCCGGGCGTCGGCGTTCAATTGTTCCACCTCGCGGACGATTTGTTCATTTTGCGGCACCACGTTCAGCCGCCCGCCAATTTCCGGCTTGGGCAGGTTGGGCACCGGCACTTCCGGCGCCTTGGTATTCAAGGCCGGCGCGCTGACGGGCGGCGGCGGCGCGACGGTTTCCAGTTTCACCTTCGACTGGCGGAACCATAAAATCACCCCCAGCATGGCAATCTCGGCCAGCACAAACAAGACCACCAGATAGACCGCCACCGCATACGTCCTGGGACGTGTCCGTTTTTTGTTAATAAGGCTCGGGCCAGAATCCGCCATCGGACGGATTTTAGGCAACCTCGGTTGATACGCAAGATATTGCCGCTGACGATCACAAAAAAACCGGGCCGCGCGACAGCGTCAGCGGGCCACGGGTTCCACCGGCGCGAGGTTCAACAAATCAAAGTCCGCCGCGTTGACCGTGAAGCCGTGCCTGGCGCCGGCGAACCGGGCGAGATAGCCGTCCAGCCCGGCCGCGGGTTTGAACTCCAAAACCCGCTGCCCGTGACTGCCCGTCACGGTCAGCGTCAGCGCGGGGTGGACAAAATCCCGGTCGGTCACCGTCCGCCAGCCGATCGCGCCGAGGCCGGCCAGCAAGTCCAGTTGGCGGCGCAAGGCGGTCTCGTCAACTTTTTGACCGGCCAACTCCCGCGGCCAGTCGCCGGACGAATCCCTGGTTAGGGTCACGCTTTGCGCGCCGCGCTGCCAGGTCACGGCCAGCGTGGCCGACGGCTCGCAGATTTTGACGGTCTGGTCCAGCCAGTCTGTCAGTTGCTCCGGCAGGCCGACCAGCACATCGGCCGGCACGCTGACAATGTCGTCGCGGAAAGAACTGGCCACCGCGACGACGCCTGATTCCGCCGCGGCGAATTTCAGGACATAAACCCGCGGTTCCGCCTGGTGATCCGCCTCATCCCGCAGCGTGAGCGTGATTTGTGCCGCCGGTTTTTTTAACACCCCCCGCGTGATTGGAATATCCCCAAGCAACGGAACCTTGGCGGTTTGCACCGCCGGATTTTTCAACCCCAACGCGACCAGGTTGTCGTCGGTCGCCAGTTGGTAACTCACGGCGCGGGCGTTGCCCAGCCTGACCAACAGCGCCCGCACCTCGGCGGCGGCCACCGGCAGCGGTTCCGGGCCGGCCAGTTCCCAGCCCGCCGCCGCTGACGGTTGAATCAAGTCCACCGCCAGGTCGTCCCGGCGATAGCTGACGGCGGCCACCTCGTCAGCGTCAAGCGTCGGCACGATGCGGCGATCCCGGACCAAGTCCAGCAAGTTGGCGATGAAATCCACGGTAGGGTCGGGCAGCGCGAACACCGCCGGGCGCGCGGTCTGCTGGGCGTAATATTTGGTCTCGCCATTGGCCTCCACTTTGCCGACGCGCAGGGACACCGGGTCCGCGTCCAAATAAACGTCCAGCACCAGGTAGGGCGAATGCAAATTGTAATTGGTGTATTCGGACGGATTGTCCGTGACAAACTGCGCCGCGCGCAGGCCCAGCAGGTTGGCCAGAAAAGCGCGCAGCTCGTTTTCATCGGCGCTGGCGGTGAGCGGCTTGGAAATTTTCCACTCCGCGCCAACTTTTTTAATCTCCACATCCCTGGCCTCCTGATGCAGCGACAAGCCCCGCACCCGGTCGGCGGTAAAGCCAAACACCGCGTGGCTGCGCCATTGGTCGAGGCTCTGTTGCATGAACGGCAGCAGGCTTTGCGCCACCACGAGATAGGTTTCCGCGCCGTTTTGCACCATCCGCGCGTAGCGGGTGCCGGCCACGGCGGTTTCCCGGCCCAGGTCCAGCTCGTAACTGGCGCCGGACTTGGCGCGCAATTTCAGCACGATTTCCGGGGTTTGCAGGCCGAATTGCTCCAGGCTCCGCGACCAATCGTCCGACTGCGTTTTATCCAGCGTGGCCTTGCGTTCCGCGAACGACAATTGCGATAACAAGTTGCCAATCGCCTCGCCATTGGCGGGATATTTAATCGGCGACTGCAGTTGCCAGGCATTTTGCTCATCCTTGTGAAACACAAAGGCGCCCTTGGCCGAGGTGATTTCCAGGCGGTCAATGTCAGCGGTGACCAGCCCCATCACCTGCCGCGCGGCGATTTCCCGTTCGTCGGTGCCGGGCAGTCGGCTGGCGAAAAACCGGATGCCGGCCAGCACGGTCAGCGTGATCAGTGTCAGGATAATGAGTGTTCTCGTCCGCATAAAATCTCCGCGCGGCGCGTCACCGTCAGCCGCGCCGTTTGAACCACACCAGCAGCGCCATCACGAGGCCCGTCGTCGGGAACAACAGCAACACCAGCGTCAGCGTGGTCGTCTGCCGCGGCGCCAGCGTCACGGTGAATTCCTTCGGCACTTTCGGCGCGATGCCCAGCGGCTTGCCGCCGGCCATCATCCAGTTGGTGAGGTTAATGAAGAAATCCACCTGTTCCGGCCCGAGCAGTTGGTTGATGAGGAATTGCCCGCCGCCAATCAGCACGATCTTGACGCCTTGCAGTTGCACCTGGCCGCCGCCGACGCTGGCGCTGTCAATCGCCACCGCGAGATCCAGCGGCCCGGCGAAATCCCTGGCGGCGTCAAACTCAAGGTTGGCCACCCGGTAATCGGTCTCGCCCCAGAACAAGTCGGGAGCCTGCGCCAGCGGGGTGACCGTCGCGGCCCCGTCCGGCGACACGCTGCCGCTGACGGTGAGCGAGCGCATCGGCCCCAGATTGACGCTGAGGCCGCTCTTTTTCAGCCACTCCACGGCCGGATGCTCGGCGTAAATACTGACAATGGCGTTCGGCACCACCTTGGTCTGCCCCAGGGTGGCGAACTTCGCCATCACCATGTCGTCCTGAAATTTCACCCCGTAATCCGCGGCGAAATCCTCCAGGCCGCTGACCGTGTCGGGATCCAGCAGCAACACCAGGCGGCCGCCCTTGCTGCCGTTGCCCTGCCGCAGGTAATTCCGCAGCACCGTCAGCTCATGCGAATTGTAGCGGCCCTTGGGACCGGCGCAGATTAGCAAATCCGCGTCTGCCGGCACCTGGGGCATTGCCACCAGATTCAGCTTGGCCACCGTCGAGTTTTGCCGCTCCAGATAGGATTTCAAAATCGAATAACCCTGATTGTCCCGGTCGTCCGAGTCGGGATCATACTCGCCGTGCCCGGCCAGGAAATACACCGTGGTTTGCCGCCCCTGCGCCAGCGATTGAATCGCCGAGCTGAGCGCGTCCTCCGCCTTGAAGGACACCAAGCGCGCCGCGCCGGTGAACTGCAACTGCGAGGTGTCCACATTGGCCAGGTCGCTGTAGTTCAAAATCCGGTGCTGCCCCTGATAACCGACAATCAGCACGTTCTCCTGCGTGGTTAGCTTGTATTCCTCCGCCAGCTTCCGGGCGGCCGCGAAGTCGGCGTACGGGTTCACCTGGCGCACCGTGACCTTGCCCCGGCCCTGATTGCCGTAATAGGCATACTCATCCAGCAGGGCCTCGACATCGTGCAAAATCAACCCGGCGACCGGATCGGCGCTGTCACTGACATAATTGATGACGGTCAGCGGCGCGGACAAACCCTTGAGCAGATTGACCGTCTGGCCGCTCACCTTGGTGTAGGCGGAGGCCAGCAGCACGTTGTGCCGATAATAATGCCGGAAGGCCACGCCGTTGACGCTGACATACAGCGCCAACACCAGCAGCAAGCCGATCAACAGATTGATTTTCCACTGCAATTTACCCGGTTGTTTGTCGTTCATAGCTGGAAAAAATCGCCAGCGTCATCAGGACCTGAGCTTCCGCAGGCTGATGACGACATAGGTTAAAAACAAAAACAGCCCCGTGCCGGAGAGATAAAACACCAGCGGGCGCGTATCGAACACGCCGCCGGCAAAAGTCTGCATGTGTTTCAAGGTGGCGAGATAATCAATGAGCCTGGCGGTGCCTTCGCCAGTGCCAGCGGCGGTAAAACCCAGGAAGCCGGTGAAGAACAGCAGCGCGATGATGACAAACGAGGCAAACGCCGCCAGCACCTGGTTCCTGGTCAGCGAGGAGGTAAACAAGCCGATGGCGACATAAAACAGGCCGATGACCAGCACCAGCAGGTAACTGGCGCCCAAGGCTCCCCACTCCACCGGCACCTGATGCCTGGTCAGCGCCTGATAGACCCACAAATACACCAGCGTCGGCAGCCAGAGTCCCGCGTACAGCGCCACGCTGGCGAAAAACTTGGACAAAATCACGTCCCACTCCAGCACCGGCGCGCTCATCAGCAGTTCAATCGTGCCCGACCGGTATTCCTCCGCGAACAGGCGCATGGTGAAAATCGGAATCATGATGATCAGGCAGAACCAGAAATAAAAAATCATGAAAAAAATCTGCATGATGGTGACGTTCCGCGCCCCCTGCGCCATGTAAGCGGCGCAAAACCAAAAGGAAAAGCCCATCACCAAATTGAACAGGGCGAAAATCACGTGCGACACCGGCGATAAAAAAATCGCCCCCAGCTCGCGTTGCAACAAAACCCAAAATGCGCGTGTCATATGCTTGCCAATACCGGTGATTTATTCCTGGATTAATTCGATAAACACATCTTCCAGCGACGCCTTGCCGCAACGGAATTCCCGCAGCGGCAGCTGGCGCTGTTTGATGAACTGGTCCACCTGCTCGCGCACCTCCCCGCCCGGTCGCGCCGCGCACTCCAGCGCCACCCAGCCGTCGCGCCCGCCGCTGACCCTGACCGTGGACACGCCGGGCAGCTCCCGCAACTCCCGCGCCAGCGCCGCACCGTCAGCGGCCCGCACCTCGATAAACAACGCCCCGCTCTTGACCCGCTTGGCCAGATTTTCCAAGGTGTCCGAAGCCTCGATTTTGCCGCGATTGATGATAATCGCCCGGCGGCACACCATTTCCACCTCGGACAGGATATGCGTTGACAACAAAATAGTATGCCGCCGGCCCAATTGCCTGATTAACTCGCGCACCGCCCGGATTTGATTCGGGTCCAGCCCGGCGGTCGGCTCGTCCAAAATCAACAATTCCGGCTCATGCACCAGCGCGTCCGCCAGCCCCACCCGCTGACGGTAACCGCGCGACAAGGCGCCGATGATGTGGCGCGCGACCTCCGCCACCCCGCACCGGGCCATGACCTCGCCGACCCGGTCCTTGACCCGGCGGCGCGGCACCCCCTTGAGCGCGGCGCGATAAGCCAGGAACTCCGCGACGCGCATATCCGGGTACAACGGCACATTCTCCGGCATGTACCCGACCCGCCGGCGCACCGCCAGCGATTCATTCAACAAATCGCGCCCCGCCACCCGCACCGTCCCGGCCGTCACCGGCAAATAACCGGTCAGGATGCGCATGGTGGTGCTTTTGCCCGCGCCGTTGGGGCCTAACAAGCCGACAATCTCCCCCTTGGCCACGCTGAAACTGATGTCCCGCACCGCCTGGCAACCGGCGTAACTTTTGCGCAGATTTTTAACCTCAATCATCATAATGCCGTCCTTGAAACTAGGTAAAAATGCAAAATTAAAAAAGCAAAATGCAAAATTGCAAAGCAAAATGCAAAATTAGCCCCACCATTCGGCCCCGTCACATTTTGAATTTTGCACTGCAATTTTTAATTTTGCTTTTTTAACTTTGCATTTTTAAACCCCCCACCATTGCAGATTGCCTTTTACCCCCCATTTGCCATCATACGCCTCCGCATGAAATTCATCGCCGTCGCCAACCAAAAAGGCGGGGTGGGCAAGACCACCACCGCCGTCAACCTCGCCGCCGCGCTGGCCGAGGCCGGGCAGCCGACCCTGCTGCTGGATCTCGACCCGCAGGCCAACGCCACCAGCGGCCTCGGCCTCGCCCCGGAGGCAGGCGGCAGCATCTACCGCGCCATGATCGGCGAGCGCCCGGTGCAACAGCAAATCCGCCCCACCGCGCACGAGCGCCTGTCCATCATCCCCTCGGAACTGGACCTCGTCGGCTGTGAAATCGAGATTGCCAGCCTCGACCAGCCGCAGCATCAGTTGCGCCAAGTGCTGCAACCGTTGCACGAGCAGCGGACCTTCGACTATCTCATCATGGACTGCCCGCCGTCGCTGGGCATTTTGATGACCAATTCACTGGTCGCCGCCGACGGCCTGCTCATACCCGTGCAAAGCGAATTTTACGCCCTGGAAGGCATCAGCAAAATCCTCGACCTCACCCAGCGCCTGAGGGAACAGGGACTGAATCCGGGGCTGCAACTGGTCGGCGTGCTGCTGACCATGTTCGACGCCCGCACCCGCCTCAGCCAGCAAGTCATGACCGAATTGCAACAGCATTTGCCCGACCAAGTGTTCAACACCATCATCCCGCGCTCCATCCGGCTGGGCGAAGCGCCGAGCTTCGGGCAATCCATCCTGCAATACGACCCCCACGGAGTAGGCGCGCACAGCTACCGCCAGCTGGCCGCCGAATTCACCGCCCGGCTGCAATAAAAATTGGAACATTGGAGCCGAAGATGGGGATTGAACCCACGACCCACGGTTTACGAAACCGTTGCTCTACCGCTGAGCTACTTCGGCGAAAGGGGAAAGAATCTAAGCCAGCCTGGGAGAAGTTGCAAGAAAACAAAATCCAACGCAAAACGATAACGCGCTACCGCTGACGATGATTCCGCGTCGGCAATTCCCCTCTCGTAGAGCGCGGAACACTGAACTACCCCGTCCGCTACGCGGCCTCCCCTTCACGGCAGGGGAATATTCAAGCGGCAATTACACGCCGCTTCCGTTGTCCTTCCGGGAGGAAGGGGAATTAGCGCTTGCGGGTGGCAGCGTCAGCGGGGTTAGTGTCACCGTCAGCGGATTAGCCTCGGCGTTCCCGCGCCCGCCTCACGCGGCGACGCTCTCCTCATACAGCGCGTCGGGGCAAATGTCCGCCTCGTTCGGCCACTGCACCGTGCCGAGCCACGGGCGGACACGGTTGAACAGCGTCGGATTGTCGCGTAACTCCCGGAACGGCCCGAAATCCAGCAGCGGCTTCACATCGTAACGCCGTGTCTCGCCATTGTTGTATTCGAGCCGCAAGGTGTAGCCGGCTTCCGGCGTGACGGCGATGACTCTGGGTTTGCGCGGGGTCATGACTTATTGCAACGGTTGAATTTGATACAACGCCTGCCCCGCGCGCGCCAGCACATCGAAATCGTTGGCATAACGCCGCCGACTCTAACCCCGCCGCGGAGCGCTGGCAAGGACGAAGCGGCGTCCGCAACTACACGCGGCCTCTAACGACCTTAGCGCAGCGAAGCCATTTGCTCGCGCCGGGGCATTAGTGATGAGTGGGGTGTTCGCACGCCAACCCTTTCCCGCATTTCTCCCGCGTCAGCGAATTCCCCTGCCGTGAAGGAGAATTTTGAAGTTCGCGCGGAGCCGCGGAGTTTTTTAACCACGAATGAACCCGCATACCTGAAATTGAACGGCTATGCGCTATCCTGCATCACCCGCAGCAGGAACATCGTGTCGCTTTTCAATTTCGCCCGCGCGGAGTCTTTTTGTGACTCGGACAACAATTCACCCAAGCCGTCCAGAATGTGCCGGTTATCCAGCGCTTCGAGCATTTGCACGGCTCTGTCCAGTGCTTGCTTAAACGGCATTCCCGCCCGTTCTTCCACGATTTTCCGGTTGAGCGGCCAGTTGTTCCTGGCAAAAAACCAAACATCAAACACATCGCGGCTGGTTTTGCCGACGCGTTCCAGCATAGCCATCAGCTTGTGCGCGAACATATCTTCCCGCGTCATCACCAGCATCGGGATACCGAGATAATTTTTCAGCTCATACTTGGAACCGAATTGCCGGCGGTTGACTTCCACTTTGATATTTTGCGCGCCGGGCGCGTAGGAAATGACATTACGCAAATTGAACCGCTGACGGTAGGAATCGGTGATTTTGCCGTAGCCGCTGACGATGGCGTTAATCCGTGCAAAGACCGCTTCCGCCTTGCTTTCGTCCAGCAAATCAAAATCCAAATCCACCGAGTGTCGCGGCAACCCGTGGAACATCATCGCCGCCGTGCCGCCCTTGAAGCCGAGCAACGGCGCGATGGCGGTGGCGGAATAAATATCCTTCAAAACCTGCAACAGGATAGCTTTGTGTTTGGCGTAGTTAAAGGTCATCGGTTTGATTGGTTAGCTTGGTAAGCGGCAAAATATTCACGAACTTTTTGCTCCGTCCGCCGGTTATGATAAATGGGTAAAATGGTAAAAATTTTATCCCAGTCCAGTACGGTCAGATTGTCGAAGTGATAATCTTTGCTGACATAAATCCTGTCCAGAAAAGCCCGCTCACGGCTGGCGATGGCGCAACCGTCCCGCTGTTCAATGCCAGTGGCATCGGCCAGCACAAAATCCTTCATCCGCACCAGTGAAATTTTTTGCCCGCTGACAGTCAGTTCGCGGCTGACATACGAAGCGGCGAAAATGTTGCCGTAATATTGAAAGTTAACGCCGGCGCGGGTCAGCACCGTCTCGAAGCTCACATACGACGGCGTGTAAATGCGGGTGGCCAGTTCCAGGCGATGGTAATTTTCGTCCTTGGCATACAAACCGCGATGGACGCGAATTAGCTTGCCGGTTCTGGCATATTTTTTCAACCGGTCTGCCACAATCTTGTGGTTGGTTTCTTCCCACAACAAAGCGGCATCCTTGGTGGAAAAGATGGTTTGGGGAGACCGTAAGATAATCTCCAAGTATTCGCCTTTGGTTGGTTTTTTGTTCATTTATTTACTGGAAGGGGCTTTTAACACCCTTTCCAGTGAAAATATATTGCAAGCATGAGCAACCGGCAAGCGGGAATCAATGTTGCCAAAGACGCGGTATCGGATTGCCCGCCAGCCAATGGCTTCGCTCCGCTAAAGTCATTGGCAGCCGCGGGTAATTGCGGCTTTAGGAGTTGCGTTCGTTTGGAGTTTAGAACATTCGGAGTTTGGAATTTACTTGAAAAAGGAAGGCGGCAATTACACGCCGCCTCCAACTCCGAGCGAAGCGAAGCAATTTGAAGTTTGAAATTTCCCCCTTCCCCCACCAACGGGAATTAACTCGCGGGTCAGCGGCGGCTAATCAAGTGGTTATATTCCTCATGGGAACCAATCCAATACCACATGATTTGGTTCCCGTCCTTGGCCCCCACCGCGCGGTAATGGTCGCCAATGCGCACACCCCAGTCCGGCCATTGCAACGGCTTGAAATCCAGCGAGGGATGCTTGGTGTTGACACGTCACAGCATGAATTTTTGCCGCGCCAACATTTTGTTAAACCTGCGGCTGCGCCGGGAAATCATGGCCACAACTCCGCCGTGCCGGCGCGCAACTCCGCCAGCGCTTCCTCGCGCAACAACGCCAGCCGGCCGCCCGGCTTGCCGTCCTCAATCATCTGCAAATCCCAGGCGTCGTATTGGATCCCCAGCGCCTGCACGATTTCCGCCTTCTCCTCGAAGGTCAGCTTGGGTAGTTCCGCTTTGATTTCCGCGATGTTCACGGGGGAAACCTTAGCACCGCGTGTTGCGCATGTCAATTCCACTTGGGAGGGGGAAATTTCAAATTTCAAGCTTCAAGTAAATTCCAAACGCCAAAATCAAAACACCAACCCAACGCCCGCCTCACACGGCGACGCTCTCCTCATACAGCGCGTCGGGGCAAATGTCCGCCTCGTTCGGCCATTGCACCGTGCCGAGCCACGGGCGGACGCGGTTGAACAGCGCCGGATTGTCGCGCAACTCCCGGAATGGCCCGAAATCCAGCAACGGCTTCACATCGTAACGGCGCGTCTCGCCGTTCGCATACTTGAGCAGCACGGTGTAATTGCCTTCGGGAATGGCAGCGACCACATCGGGAGGGCAGGGTTTCATGGTCAGGGTTCCTCAGCGCAACGGCTCGATTTTGTCCACGGCTTGCCCCTCGCGCGCCAGCGCCCAGGCGGTGAGCAAATCCTCGCGGTAAGCCATGTGAACAATAATCCCGTAGAACATCGAAATCGTTGGCATAATGCCGTTGACTTTAATCGTGGCGCGGGACGTTGGCAAGGACAAAGCGGGGCAGCCACGGCGGGGGAAATTTCAAACTTCAAGATTCAAACTTCAAGTAACTCTCAAACTCCGAATGGTCTAAATTCCAAATTAACGCAATTCCTAAAGCCGCAATTACACGCGGCTGCCAATGACCTTAGCGTAGCGAATCAAAAACACCCCGTCGCTC
>JAISBF010000050.1 GCA_031266335.1 Verrucomicrobiales bacterium | reverse complement strand
CGAACACGGCAGTGAAACGCGTCATCGCTGATGGTAGTGGGACGAAAGGTCCTGTGAGAGTAGGACGTTGCCAGTATCCATGAACCCCGCGCGGGGAAACCCGCGCGGGGTTCTTTTTTATTTTTTTCGCGCTGACAGTGGCCGGTTTTCCGGCACACAAATGTCAGAATTCCCCCGCCAATTTTACCTAACTAGGACTGTTCGACGTGATCTGGTTTGAGTAACCTATCCCGCCCGGCCGGCAAAAAGGCAACTTATGCTTTTTATCCGCAAAAAGTCATTGTATTCATTTCTCAAAAAACTACACTCCCCTCCTATGAAACCCATCCTCTCCCTGCTCGCTGCTGTTGTTGTGTCGCTTCTTCCGGCTTTTTCTCTGGCTGGGGCGGGGGGATTGCTTTGGAAATCGGGGGAGAAGGTTGTTTTTTATGGGGATGAGGCGATGAATGAGGGAGGGCGGGTGCCGGGAGGATATGTGAAGTTGGTAACGGCGGGGGCGGAGGAGTTGGGGGCGCAAATTGAGCCGGTTTTGGTGCGGGGCGGGGCTTCGCGGGAGATGTTGGCGCGATTGGAAGGGGAGGTGCTGGGAGTGAAGCCTACCTGGGTGGTGCTTGCGGTAGGATTTACGGATACTTGGAACAAAATTCCGGCGGAAATTTTCCAGAAAAACGTGACGGCGATGGTGGATACTTTGCAATCCGCCGGGGTGAAGGTGGTGCTGTTGACGCCGCTGCCGTTGGAACCGGCGAACCACGATTTTAACGCAAAACTCGCTCCCACAGTGGATTTTCTACGGAATCTGGCGCGGGAAAAACAGCTTGTTTTGGCTGATTTGTATGCCGAGTTCCTGAGGGCTTTGCAGTCCCGTCCGCCGGGGAGCGAGCCGAATGCGCTGACGATGAGCATGAATCGCCCGAACCCCACGGGGCATTTTTTGGCGGCGCAAACCATTCTGAATGCCCTGGGTGCGGCACCGGGCGCACTGGCGAAGGTGGAAGCCGGTTGGATGGACGCCCCCGGGAACGCCACGGTGACCTCCGGCGGCTCCTTTGCCGTGCGCGGGACGACGCTGAATTTGTGGCAATACGACGCTTTGAAGAAGGTGGCGCGGGAACGCGGGCAGCAGCTTTACGATCTTTTCCACGTCCTGCACTTGGAGTCTGTCCTGGAGGCACTGAAGGAACACGGCGACCTCTCCTACGCGCCGGTGGACAATATTTCCAACGAAGCGGATCCCATTTTTAAGCGCAAAGTATTGGCGCTGATCGCCGACCAACCGCGGACACTGCCGATGACGGTGCCGCGTGCGCCTGGGTCGGTCACAAATTTGGCGGTTAAGGAGGGACAAAAAGTGGTGTTCATGGGCGATTCCATCACGGGCCTGGGCTGGGGGGACGCCGGGGGGTATATCCGCCTGGTTGTCGCCGGGTTGGAAGCGTTGGGGACGAAAATTACGCCACTGCCGGCGGGGATTGGCGGGAATCGCTCTTTAGAAATGCTGGCGCGGTTGGAGAAGGACGTTTTGGAGCCGAAGCCGGACTGGCTTTTGCTGAGCTGCGGGGTCAACGATGTCTGGAGCCGCAGCGTTGACCTGCCCACTTTTCAGAAAAACATCACGGAAATCGTGGATCGCGCTCAGGCGGCGGGCATTCGGGTGATGCTCCTCACCCCCAGTCCCATTTACGAGCTGAACGAGAGCGAATTTAGCATCAACTTGGCCGGCTATGTCGCCTTCATGTCGCAGTTGGCCAAGGAGCGCAACCTGCCGCTGGCGGATATCAACGCCGCGTGGATAGCTTATTGCAAAACCCAGCCGCCGAAGACCAACGGCAACGTCACCATCGACGGCGTCCACCCCAACCCGGACGGCCATCTGGCCTTTGCGCGGACGATTCTGGTTGCCTGGGGCGCGACGCCGGAGCAGATGCAGACCGTGGAGGCCGCCTGGCTTTCCGGCGCGGACAACGCCGCCATTTCGCTGTGGGAAAACGTGAACAATGACGCCTTTATCACCCTGCGGCAGTATGAAAAACTGCCGAAAATCGCTGCCGAACGGAAAACGAACACGCGGAACCTCATCAACACCCTGCACATGGAAGCCCTACGGGAAGTGCTGGAAGCCATCCAAGCTGGACGCGGCTTCGAGAAAGTGCGGGGCTTCAATGTTTCCAAGGACGTGGAGCCGATTTTCCAGAAAAAAGTGGAGGAAGTGGTGAAGTAGGGGCGTGTCCACCTTCGGTGTCATTTCATTTGACTCAATTCGGAGGATCTATCATGGTTGATGGCGAGCGCCGGCCAATATTATAAGGAACTGCCATATTGTCTGCGCTTTAAGCTTGTCGAAGGCTGACGGTGGCGCTAAAACTTTTCTTTCCGCACCCGTAGCTCAGTTGGATAGAGTACAAGTTTCCGGAACTTGGTGTCACAGGTTCGAATCCTGTCGGGTGCGCGGTTGAATCTATCTGGTGGCGCGGCATGAAGTGCCGCTGATCATGGGCCGCGGGCTGGCATCTTTGACGCTGACGATTTCGCGTATGCAATTGCCAGGCCGGTTTTTTGCTTTGGCGTAGTAAGAGAATCGTTTTATCTTGCAAAGCAAGGAATCTATATATTAGGGAAATACATACTAGAAAATTATATGCTAATAACTTTCAAAAAGATATTTTTTAATTTGCAAATCCATATTAACTCGATAGATATAGTAACCATTACCAGCGGCCTTGTGGTTTGTTGTGTAATCGACCGCTATTCGCGGAGGGGTAGTATATTAATTTGACGGTTACCGACCTGTGACGACTGGAGGAAGACCCAAGGATAAAGGAGCAGACAGTTTATGCAGTCAATTCGTTTCAAAATCGGCCGGTCGGTTTTTCGCCGGGTTGGTCGTTATGGTAGCCGGCTTTTGTTGCTGGCAGCAGGTTTAATATCAATCCATTCACTTCACGCCGGCGCGTCATCGCCAGCGGATCAGAGCAAGGCGGTGGATTTGAGCAAGACGGTGGACAAGGTCGCCGCTGACGATGGCAAATTCAAGAAGCCCGCGTGGTTGAAGGAATTTTCCGTCGGGCTGACGCAGGGGTTTGACAGCAATGTCTATCTCATCGACCATGCTGCGTCCGATGGCGTGCCGTCGGACCACGGGACGGCGTTCACGGCGTTCAATCCGCGGGTGGCGGTGTCGCTGGTGCCGTTGTTGAATACCAAGTCGCTGACCGCGCTGGATTTTTACTACGACGCCACGGTGACGCAGTATTGGGACGCCTCGACGGAGAACAACACCCGCCACAAGTTCGGCGCGGCGCTGGCCGGCTCGCTCAGCGACTCGTTTTCCTACAAGGTGAGCAATGAGTTCATCTATGTGGACGGCGGCAAGCGCGGCGACCGGTATTTGTTCGACCCCGGCACCGGCGCGAACGCTTACGCTTACGGCCTGACCCGCGAGCGCAAGGAGCAGTTCCAGGACCGGCTGAACATTAGCGCCAAGCAGCAGCTAGGCAACTTCTTCGTCCGGCCCGTGGCGTCGCTGTTGTATTATGATTTGCTGACCAAGGCGGAGGCGGGTTACGCGAATTATCCCGACCGCTACGACTTGAACGGCGGCCTCGACCTCGGCTACCAAATCAACCAGGATGTCGCCGTGTTCGTCGGCTACCGTTACGGTCACCAGTTTCAGGGGATTTTGCCCGGCCTGACCACGCGCCAGTTCTCCAGCGACTATCAGCGGGTGCTGTTCGGCGTCGAGGGCAAGCCGGTCAAATGGCTGACCCTGAACCTGCAAGGCGGCCCGGACTTCCGCAAGTATGAATACGACTACGCGGGTGCCGACACGCCGGATGTGACGTATTACTTCACCGGCAGCGTCATCGCCGACATCACTTCAAAGGACTCGCTGACCCTGGCGGCGAACCATTTCCAGTTCGTGTCGAGCACCGGCCAGACCAGTTACTTCGACCGCGTGACCAGCCTGACTTACAAACGCAAGCTAACCGACGCCCTCACCGGCAGCGTCGGCGGCCAGGTTTGGCAGTCCGACTACGACCAAGGGCCGCGCAATGACCTCGTGTACGGCATCGTCGCCGGCCTCAGCTACAAATTTGACGACCACTGGAGCGCCAGCCTCGACTACGCGTATCGTCGCGGCGACAACGAGGTGGACAGCATTCCCGACCGCGAATACACGGAGCACACCGTCAGCGTCAGCGTGAAGTGGAAACTTTGAGCCGCTGACCGTGACGACGACAACTCAACGAAAGGCATGACGATATGAGAAAATTATTTTCCATTCTGGCGGCAATCGCCGCCGTGACGACGCTGGCCTCGTGCTCAAAAAAAGAGCACGCGGAGCGCGCGGCGGAACCGCGGGTGTCCCTGAAAGTGGGTCACCTGCCGGTGACCGGCCACGCGAAATTCTACATTGCGAAGGAGCAGGGCTTCTTCGCGCAGGAAGGGCTGGACGTGGAACTCATCGAGTTCACCAACAGCGCCGACGGCCTCAACGCCGTGCGCTCCGGGCAACTGGACCTCGGCTCGTTCGGCACCACCGCGCCGCTCGTGCACATCTCGAAGGGCGCTGACATTCGCATCATCGGCGGCGTCATGGGCAATGACGCGGACGTGCTGGTGAAAAAAGAACACCGGGACCAATACAAGACCGTCGCGGACTTGCGGGGCAAAAAAATCGCCACCATCCGCCTCGCGTCGGGCGACGCCGTGCTGCGCAGCGCGTTGAAAAAAGCCGGCCTCGACTGGCGCACCGACGTCGAGTTGCATGAGTTGAAATCCCCGCCCGCCGTGGCCGAGGCCGTCCGCACCGGACAGGTTGACGCCGGCGTGACGTGGGGGCCGCACGACCAGTTGGCCGACTCGCAAGGGCTGGCGGTGGTGTTCCGCAGTCTCGACCTGTTTCCCGGCGGCCACCCGTGCTGCCGGCTGGTGGTGACCGGCGAGCAGGTGGAAAAACAGGGCCAGACCTGGACGAAATTCATCCGCGCGTTTTTGCGGGCGGAACAGTTCGCCAAGGAACCCGCTAACCATGACCGCGTCGTCGAAATCATCACCAAGTACGTGAAGCTCGAGCCAGCGGTGCTGGAGAAAGCCTACTTCAACGACAACCTCGACCAGAGCAGCGACCCGAATATCAAGGGATTGCGCGAATTCTGGCAGACGATGAAGGACAACGGGTTCATCGAGGTGGCCGCTGATGTTGAGAAAAAATTCGACCAGGGATTTTTCTTCGACACCGCGCATTACGAGGAAGCGTTGCGCAGCCTCATCAAGGCGCACCCGCACGACTCGTTCTATCAGGAAAAACTCGCCACCTTCAGCGAACGCGACAAATGAGCGTATTTCCCCAGCCGCCGGCCCGCGCCGCCGTCCTGCAACTGGAGCGGGTGGCCTGTTTCCTCGGCCACCAGCTCGTGTTGGACGACCTCAACCTCACGGTCAGCGAGGGTGAGTTCGTGGCGCTGCTCGGGCCGAGCGGCTCGGGGAAAACCACGCTGCTGCGGCTGCTCGCGGGGCTGGCGCGCCCCACGTCCGGGCGCGTCACGCACCGCGGCGTCACCGTCAGCGGCGCGGACACCAGCCGCGGGCTGGTCTTCCAGGACTACGCGCTGTTCCCGTGGCTGACCATGACTGGCAACCTCGCGCTGGCCGTGGGCAAGTCGCGGCCCGGCCTGGGCCACCGTCAGCGGACGGCGCTGGCGGAGGAATTTTTGGAAATGGTCGGGCTGCCGGGCACCGGCCGCAAGTATCCGTTTGAGTTGTCAGGCGGGATGCGGCAGCGCGGCGCCATCGCGCGCGCGTTCGCGCTCGGCTCCGAGGCGCTGCTGCTGGACGAGCCGTTCGGCGCGCTCGACCCGCTGACGCGCATTGCCTTGCAAGACTTGCTGCTCGGCATCTGGGGCGGGCACGCGGGCAAGAAAACCGTGCTGTTCGTGACCCACGACCTCGACGAGGCGCTGTACCTGAGCGACCGCGTCATCGTGCTCGGCTCGTCGCCGGGCCGGATTTTGGCGGACCTGCCGCTGACGTTGCCGCGCCCGCGCGACCGCGAGGCGGCGCCGGACCAGACGCGCGACCTGCGGCGCGAGATTGAGAATTTGTTCCGGCGGGACACGCGCCGGCGGCTGACGCTGAGCGTCGGCGCTGACGGTGACGGCGCGGGGATTTGAAAGGCATTTGGCAAATGATAGAGAAAGAGCTTATGTTCGCGCAGAGACGCGGAGACACGGAGTTTGTTTTAACTGAAAAAACTCCGCGCCTCCGCGTCTCCGCGCGAGATTTTGCGTGGTTGAAAAAACTGGCGCGCGGCCGCGAGGGCTGGCTGTTCATCCTCAGCGTCCTGCTCGCCTGGCAAATCCTCGCGGTCAGCCTCAGCGGCACCGCGCGCGGCTACCTGTTGCCGACGCTGACGGTGACGCTGGCCGAATTGTGGAAAGCGTTGCCGGAACTGTTGCGCGGCACCTGGGCGTCGGCGCTGATACTGGTGCCGGGCTACGCGCTGGCGGTCGCCGCCGGCGTGGCGTGGGGGCTGCTGGTGGGCACCACCGGCTGGCTGTGGCGGGCGTTCGTGCCGTTCGCGCGCGCGGCGTCGCCGGTGCCGGGCACGGTGTATATTCCCTACGCCATCGCGGTGTTGCCGACGTTCAAATTATCCTCGATTTTTCTGATTTTCATCGGCGCGTTCTGGCCGGTGTTCTTGAACGCCGCCGCCGGCGCGAACACCGTCGCCGCCGGGCACCGCGAGAACGCGAAAATTCTCGGCCTGACCAAGTTTCAATACCTGCGCCTGGTCGCGCTGCCCGCCGCGCTGCCGCACATTTTCAACGGCATGGGCGTCGGGCTGGTGCTGACCTTCATCCTGCTGACGGTGGCGGAGGCGTTCGCGGTGCATTCCGGCCTCGGCTACTTCATCCAGACTTACGCCGATTACGCGAACTACCCGAAAATGGTCGCCGGCATTTTATATGTCGGGCTGGTCACCAGCCTGTGCATGGGCGCGCTCGACCGGCTGCGGCGGCGGGTGATTTTTTGGGAGAAAAAAGTGTGACGCTGACGGTGCAAAATTTATGTCCAACTCAATCAACAACGAAGAAACACAACTCCACGCCGCGCTCGCTGACGATGTGGTGGCGATGGATGAAACCAACTCGGTCGGGCACGCGAACGAAATCGTGGCCCGGCAATTCGACGCCTACACGGCCATTGACCAGGGGCTGGTCGAGGGCATGAACCGCGTCGGCAAACTGTTCGAGCAGGAGGAATATTTCATCCCCGAACTGCTGCTCAGTTCCGACGCCATGTACGCTGCGCTGGACGTGCTCAAGCCGCACATCCGCCGCGCTGACGGTGACCAAAAGCCGAAGGTCGTCTTCGGCGTGGTCGAGGGCGACACGCACGACATCGGCAAAAACCTGGTGAAAATCATGGCCGACTCGTCCGGTTACGAGGTGATTGATTTGGGCCGCGACGTGCCGCCGCAAAAGTTCGTGGACGAGGCCGTCGCCGTCGGCGCCAGTTGCATCGCCATTTCCACGCTGATGACGACGACGATGGACGCGATGGCCGAGGTGGTGACGATTTTGCAAAAACTGAAGCTGCGCGAAAAATTCAAGGTCATCGTCGGCGGCGGGCCGATTTCGCCGGCCTTCGCGGAAAAAATCGGCGCGGACGGTTACGCGCCCAGCGCGCCGACGGCGGTGAAATTGTTGAACAAGCTGCTGGCGCCGCCAGCGTCAGCGTAGGCGCTTATGGCGGAACTCACCCCCAACGAGCGCGCCCGCCGTCTCGCCGCCGGCGCTGACGCTGACCGGCTGCCGTGCGTGCCCATCGTCGGCAACACCGCCGCGCGGGTCATCGGCTGCCGCGTGCGCGAGCTGCGCTACGACGCCGCGCTGCTGGCTAACGCCCAGGTCGCCGCCTACCGCGCGTTCGGCTACGACAACATCCGCATCTTCACCGACCTGTATCCCAGCGCCGAGGCGATGGGGGCGAAGGTGTACGCGCCCGATGACGAGACCGCCTACCTCGCGTTGCCGGCGATACAGGAGCCAGGCCAAATCGACACCCTGCGCCCCGCCGACCCTCAGCGGGACGGCATCCTGCCGCTGCAACTGGAGGCGTTGCGCCGCGCGCTCGACGTGGTCGGCGACGAGGTGCCGGTGACGGCGGCGCTGACCGGGCCGTTCACGGTGGCGTCGTTTCTGGTCGGCGCGGAAACGCTGACGCGGCTGGTACTGCGTTCACCGTCAGCGGCCGCGCGCCTGTGCGACCTGGCGCTGGAAACCACGCTGCGGCTGGCAGAGGCCATCATGGACAGCGGCGGCACGCCGAGCCTCACCGATGCCATGTCGTCGGCGACGGTCATCAGCCCGCGCACGTTCGAGCAATTCAGCCTGCCCGGCCTGCGGACGCTGGTGGAGTACATCCACGGTCGCGGCAAAAAAGTCACCCTGCACATCTGCGGCAAGACGCAACCCATCTGGCCGCTGATGGTGGCCACCGGCGCGGATTGCCTGTCGCTGGACAACGACGCCAGCCTCGCCGCCGCGAAGACCGCTGTCGGTGACCAAGTGAAACTGATGGGCAACGTCCATCCCGCCGCCGTGATGTTGCAAGGCACGCCGCTGACCGTGCGCGCCGCCGTGCGCGAGGTCGTCGCCGCCGCCGGTGACTCGCCCAAGGGCTTGATAGTCGCGTCGGGTTGCAGCCTGCCGACCGAGACGCCGTTTGAAAATATCCGCGCCATGCTGGACGCGGTGCGGGAAATAGGTTTCCCCGTCAATCGGGAAAATTTGCAGGAAACCCATGCTCTAGCGAGGAAAATTCCAAACTCCGAACCAACGCTGAACTACCCCGGCGCTCCGCGCCACCCCTTCACGGAAGGGGAATTGGCTCACGCAAGAAAATTAGCTGTGCGTGAGGAATCAACTCGCACCCACACCAACCCTTCCCCGACTTGCTCCCGTGTCAGCGATTCCCCTTCCGTGAAGGGGCGGCCGCGCAGCGGACGGGGTAGTTCAGCGTTCGACGCCGCTGCCCATGAAACTCCGAACCACCCCGGCGCGGCCGGGGAAGGCGCGGTTTGAAAGAAATCCATGTCCTACACCCAACAAGAGCGCCTGTTGCGCGCGCTGTCGAAACAAAACGTGGACCGGCCGCCGGTGATTTGCACCGGCGGGATGATGAACGCCGCCATCGTGGACGTTATGCGCCGGAGCGGCTTCACGCTGCCCGCCGCGCACACCGACAGCGGCTTGATGGCCGGCCTCGCCGCCGCGGTGCGCGAGGCGACGGGCTTTGAGAATTTCGGCGTGCCCTTCTGCATGACCACCGAGGCCGAGTTGCTCGGCAGCGACGTGGACCTGGGCACGCTCGAATGCGAGCCGAAAATCGCGCGCGAAAAATTCCCCACCGTCAGCGCCGTCGAGTTCCGCGACGTGCGCCGGCTCATCCGCGACGGGCGCGCCGCCGTCATCGTCAGCGCCGCGCGCCGGCTCGCCGCCGCGCACCCCGGCGTGCCGGTCATTGGCAGCCTCACCGGCCCTGTCAGCACCGCCGCGTCGGTGGTTGACCCGCTGACGTTCTACAAGGAACTGCGCCGCGCGCCGGACGCCGCGCACCGATTCCTCGCCCACGTCACCGCGTTGTTGAAGGAATTTTGCACCGCGCTGCTCACGGACGGCGGCGCCACGGCCATCGCGGTCGGCGACCCGTCCGCCACCGGCGAAATCCTGGGGCCGGCGATGTTCGAGCAATTCGCCGCGCGCTACCTGAACGAACTGGCGGCCCACGTCCACGCGCTCGGCGCGCCGTTCATCCTGCACATCTGCGGCGACCTCAAGCGCGTGAAACATCTCGCCGCCGCCATCCACTGCGACGCGCTGAGCACCGACGCGATGATTAACCTGCCCGCGCTCAAGCGCGAATTCCCGCACCTGACCACGATGGGCAACGTCAGCACCTTCGCGCTCGAGTGGGGACCCGTCCCCAAACTCGCCACCATCGCGCGCAACCTCGTCCGCGACGGCGTGGACATCATCAGCCCCGCCTGCGGCCTGAGCACCGCGACCTGCCTCGCCAACATCCGCGCCGTCACCGACGCGGTGAAGGAAGGAGCCGCCTGATGCCCGCCGTCACTTTCCATCCGCGCCGCGTCACCGTCAGCGTCCCGCGCGGCACCAGCCTGTTGCGCGCCGCCAAGCTGGCCGGGGTACACATTGAGACCCCGTGCGGCGGCCACGGCACCTGCCGCAAATGCAAACTCACCGTCAGCGCCAGCGGCGAAGAAGTGCTCGCCTGCCTGACCTCCGCGCTGACAGACCTGGAACTCGAAACCGTCGCCACCGAGACGCGCGACAATTTGAAAATCCTCAGCGACGGGCAGAGCATTCAAATCGAACTCGACCCGCGGGTGAAAAAAATCGTCACACCCAAAGAAACCGTCATCAGCAGCGGCGGGCGCCTGTTGCGTGTGGCAGAGCGGCCGACGCCGGCCCTGCGCTGCCTCGGCGTGGCGGTGGACATCGGCACCACCACGCTGGTGGCGTCGCTGGTGGACCTGGAGACCGGCGGCGAACTGGCCGTCGCCTCCAACCTGAATCCGCAAGCGTTGCGCGGCCAGGACGTGTTGACTCGCATCAAACTCGGCGGCACCCCGGAGGGGCTGGAACAGTTGCACGGCGACCTCATCCGCGAACTGAACGCGCTGTTCCAAAAAAACGCGCGCCGCAGCGGCACCGCCGTCACGGACATCTACGAGGTGGTCTTCAGCGGCAACACCACCATGCTCTATCTCGCTGTTAGGGAATCGCCCGTCACGCTCGGCAAATTTCCCTATCCGCTGACCCTGCGCGGCGACACCAGCGTCAGCGCCGCCGGCGTGGGCTTGCAAATTGCCGAGCGCGGCGAGATATACCTGCCGCCGGTCATCTCGGCCTACGTCGGCGCCGACATCGTCAGCGGCCTGCTCGCCACGCGACTGGCGCAACAGCCCGGCGTCACCCTGTTCATCGACATCGGCACCAACGGCGAAATGGCGCTGGCGGTGGACGGCCGACTCGCGGCCACCAGCACGGCCGCCGGGCCGGCGTTCGAGGGGATGAACATTTCCTGCGGGATGCGCGCCGCCAAGGGCGCCATTGAACTGGTGGAACTGGACGACCGCGGCGTCACCATCAACACCATCGCCGACGCGCCGCCGGCGGGCCTGTGCGGCAGCGGCCTGCTCGACGCCATCGGCGAACTCGCCGCGCACGGCCTCATCGACCGCCACGGCCGCCTGGCCAAAGACCCCGCCGCCGTGCCGCCGCAATGGCGGGAGCACTTCATCAGTGTCGAGGGCAAACCGGCCTTCCGGCTGGCCGGCGACGTGTACCTGAGCCAGAAAGACATCCGCCACGTCCAGCTCGCCAAAAGCGCCGTGCGCGTCGGCGTCGAACTGATGCTCAACACGCGCGGCGTCACCGCCGAACAAGTTGACCGCGTGCTGATTGCCGGCTCCTTCGGCTACCATCTACGCGCCAAAAGCCTGCTCAACCTCGGCCTGTTGCCGCGCGCCTTCGCGGGCAAAATCGAATTCGTCGGCAACACCGCCAAAACCGGCGGCACCGGCTTTTTATTAAACCAACCCGCGCGCCAGGAAATGACCGCGCTTAGCGCGCAAGTCGAAATAGTCGAACTGGCCAACCACCCCGACTTTGAAAAAACCTTCGTCCGCATGATGTCCTTCCCGCAACACGAGGCGGTCTTGGTTTAACACCCACCGGACTTAGAGCCTATCCGCATAGCCCCCGGACACCGCGTCCCGTCATCTCGAGCGGAGCCGAGGGATCGGGTTAACACGGCTTGGCATGTGACAATGACGTGGTTTTTTCACAACGAAACCACCCCGGAAATGTTTATTGGCATGATTATCATCACCCAACCGTCGCGCTCAGTTCGTACAACTCATGCGGCGCAATATCCTGCCCGTGCCCCCATTCAACACCGCCGCCATCCGGCGTCACATGCGCCGTCTTGAAATACCCCGTGTCGCGCAACTCCCCGAACCAGCCGCCGGAGAGATACGGCCGCGCGTCAAACACCTTCACCTCGCCGGTCGCATAACGCAACCTGAGTTGATAAGCCGCCAGCGGCTCGACCGCCAAAATTTTCGGTGGCAACATGCATCCTCCCTATTTCAGTGGTTCAACGCGGAAAAACTACCGCACCGCTGTTTTTCTCACAATGCCAAACAACGCTGACGGTCAAATGTTATTACGACTGGCGCAAGAGCGTGGCATTGCGGTGGGACAAAAGCGGCGCGTGGAAATAACTGCGGAAAACTCCGGCCACTAAGACGCGAAGGCGCGAAGGTTTTTTTACAAAAAGTACCTGGAGTTATTGGAGAAAGTCCGTCTTGTTAAACCGCCCCCTCCATTTTCTCCGTGGCCTCGTTGTAAAAAAACTTTTAAATTCCCTCTTGACACTTCCAGTTAACCCGTTACTTTACCCGCCATGATTTTCGAGCTTGACAACGCGGTGGCCGGGCGGGTAGCGTTACCCTCGCTCCCTCGCTCCCTCGCTCCCTCGCTCCCTCGCTCCCTCGCTCCCTCGCCTGATTTCCAGGCTTGATTTTTTCAAGGATATTCCCGATGTGGTCGCACACTCATCGTGGGCGACCGTGTTGTGGGGTTGGGCTGTCGCGCCGTGCCCGCTCGAAACCGAGGACGCAAATCCCGAAAGTGAGGGCTTACTGCGGGAAAATGAGGACTCAAATTTCCAAAATGAAGACTCAGCTCGGGAAACCGAGGGCTTAAATCCCGCAAGCGAGAACTCATACCGGGAAACCGAGAACTCAGATTCCCAAACCGAGGACTCAGAGCGGAAAACTGAGGACTCAAATCCCAAAACTGAGGACTTATATCGGGAAAGTGAGGATTCAGATTTCCAAAGTGAGTCCTCATGTCGGGAAAATGAGTCCTCACTTTTAGCATTTGAGTCCTCGTTTTTCAGCAAACAAAGCATTCACCGCGGAGACGCAGAGACACGGAGTTTGAGGTTTGAATTGGCAAAAAAACCTCTGCGCCTCCGCGCCTCTGCGGTGCATAAAAAAGCGAATCATCAACCTTAACCCAAACCAGGAAAGAACGAATTTATGTCAAAATCCAGAGGAAGAATCCCCGCCAAGCCGATTGAACTGATCGGCTACACCCGCAATATCACCGAGCGTTGCCGCGAAAACCAAGCCCCGGCCAAGTGGAACATCCCCGGCGCCCAGCTGGCGCGACTGGAGGAATTGGTGTCCAAGGCCCAAATCGCCTTCGACGCCAACAATGACCGGGCCACCAAGAACCACCAGACCGCCGCCGCCCTGCGCGGTGCCGTCAAGGAACTGCATGACGCCCTGATCGAGTTTATCAACGGCCTGTTGTCCAACGATAAAGTCCCGGATACCGCCCTGGCTGAGATGAATATCCGCCCCCGCCATCCCGGCAAACACGAGCCGCTCCCGCCGCCCACCGACACCCCCGTCGTCACCCTGACCGCCCCCGCGCGGCAAACCTTGCACGTGTATTTGGCCAACGCGCAGGAGGGCGCGCCGCACACCTATTTGTCCACCCCCAACCACCACGGCGCCAAGTTGCGCTGGCACTTCACCGACGGCGAGGAAGTCCATTACGAGGACCTGACCCAGAAGAAACACCTCCTGACCTTCACTCCGGAAGCCGTGGGCAGGACCGTGCAAGTGGACGCCTGCTGGCTCAACCCCCGCCTCCAGCCCGGCCCTTGGAGCGACCCGCAAACCAAACTCATTGTATAAACCAGCAACATTTATCAATGGCCGCGAAAGAACGCAGAGAACGCAAAGAACAACTTTTTAAAAAAATCTCTGCGTTCCTTGTGTTCTTTCGCGGCCATTAAAACTTTCAACCAACAACCAATAGAAAACACCCACATGAACCCCAAACTAACCCTCCTCATCCTCAGCGCCCTTTGTCCCACTTCGTTAAGGTCATTGGAGCGCGCGTGTATTTGCGCGCTGCTACTTTGCGTCTCCGCGTTGAACCTCTTCGCGGCAAACCTCGTCGTCACCTCCAACACCACCGTCAACAACACGCAATACGAAAGCAGTGGCACTTACGCCGCCCTCACCAACGCTGGCACCTGGACCTTCACCGGCTCCAACGTCACCCTCACCGCCACTGGCACCGTCATCAGCGGCTTAGACCATGGGGGTTACGGCGCGTACTTCACCAGCGGTGGCAAACTCAACCTCACCGACAGCACGATTCACACCCTGGGACTCCAGGGCGGCGGTGCCTACCTCAGCGGCAGTTCCGTCATTTCCTTGCAAGACGTGAATATCCTCACCGAGAACAACAGCGGCCACGGTCTCTACTTGCTAACTTCCTCCACTGCCACCGTAATCGGCGGGACCATTAACACCCGGGGACCTTCTGGCCACGGTGCCTCCCTCAGCGGCAGTTCCGTCATTTCCCTGCAAGACGTGAATATCCTCACCGAGAGCACCAGCAGCCACGGTCTCTACTTGCTAACTTCCTCCACTGCCACCGTAATCGGCGGGACCATTCACACCCGGGGTAGCAGTAGCGACGGTGTTTTCCTCGGCGGCGGCTCCGTCATTTTCCTGCAAGACGTGAATATCCTCACCGATGGCCTCATCTCCTACGGCCTCTACTTGAATCAATCCGCCACCGTCACCATGACCGGCGGCACCATTCACACCCGGGGAAACAGTAGAATCGGCTTTATCGGCATGGGTGCCTACGGTGCCTACCTCTCCGGTAGCGCCATCGTTTCCCTGGAAGACGTGAATATCATTACCGAGACCAGCGAATCCTACGGCCTCTACTTGAGTCAATCCGCCACCGCCACCGTGACCGGCGGCACCATCACGACCAGCGGCACGAACGCGCACGGGGTGTATGCCGCCGGTACGAGCACCCTGTCCCTGACCGACAGCGATATCAACGTCACCGGCAGCGGGGCGTATGCGCTCTATCTCACCGGCAGAAGCACTGGCACAGCGCAACTGAACAATAACACCGTGACCGGCGGCTTCAACGTCAGCGCCACCTCCACCCTCAACCTCACTGCCAGCCAGAATACCATCCTTACTGGTGACACCATCGTCAGTGGCTCATCCAGACTCATCGCTGACCTTGATAACAGCGTGCTGAACGGCGCTATCACCGGCAGCAACTACAGCCAAATCACCATCACTGGATCCAACGGCAGCAGCATCATCAGCGACCTCACCGGCAACGGCGAAGCCACCATCGAAGTCACCGTCACCGGCAGCGACACTTGGTTCGTCGGCGACCTCACCGCCAACGACCACAGTACCGTCACTGTCAATGGTGACGGCCACCTCGCGATCGGCGACCTCACCGTCAGCGGCACCGCCACCATCGACCTCGCCCTCAGCGGCAGCGGAGACTCCATCACCGGCAACCTTACCGCCAGCAACGAAGCCACTCTCAACCTCAGCACGGATCCTGACGTCACCCTCAGCATCGGTGACATCACCGCCAGTGGCAGTACCACCATCGACCTCGCCCTCAGCGGCTCCAAGGATTCCATCACCGGCGACATCACCGCCAACGAAGACAGCCAAATCATCATCACCGGCTCCAACGGCAGCACCATCATCGGCGACATTACCGGCAATGGCGAGGCCACCATTGATGTTACCCTCAGCGGCAGCGATACTTGGTACGCCGGCGACGTTACCGCCAATGACAACAGCACCGTCACCATCAACGGTGACGGCAATCTCGTTATCGGCGACGTGACCGGCAGCGGCACTTCCACCATCGACCTTACCCTCAGCGGCAGCGACAGCAGCATCACCGGCGACATTACCGCCAACGACGACAGCCAAATCATCATCACTGGCAGCGATGGCAGCACTATCATTGGTGACATTACCGGCAACGATGACAGCCAAATCACCATCACTGGCAGCGACGGCGTCACCATCATCGGCGACGTGACTGGCAACGGCAACGCCACTATCGATGTCACTCTCAGCGGTAGCGACAGCAGCCTCACCGGCGACATTAACCAAAACGATAACAGCCACATCAGCGTGAACCTCAACGACGGCGCCAGCGGCAGCGGCGCGTGGGCCGACGGCGACCTCACCGTCGGCGACGGCAGCCAATGGGACTTCACCGGCGACTCGCACCTGAATAACGGCAACAACAGCGGCACCCTGAACATCGGCGACTACGAAGTCACCTTCGATAACCTCGACCACACCGGCACCGTCATCATCAACGTCAACAGCGACACCGGCGAAGGCGGTTCCATCATCATCACCGACTCCGCTGACGGTGGCGGCAAAGTCCACATCGACACCACCGGCGGCGGCAAAGCCGACCCGAACCAAGTCCTTCCCGGCAAAGTCACCGGCGACGGCACCGAACACTGGCAGTGGGATCCGATTGACTGGGGCATTGACACCATCATCAAGGACGGCGACCACTTCATCAAAAGCGGCGTCAGTCCCGCCGGTGCCGTCCTCAACAGCGCCATCGCTGTCCAGCAAGCCATGTGGTTCGCGCAGCAAAACAGTCTGTTAAAGCGCATGGGTGAACTGCGCTATGGAGCGCGGGCGTCCCGCCCGCTGGCGGACAAGGATGTCCGCGTTCCATACAACAGCCTCATCGACAACCTCTGGCTCAGAAGCTACGGCCAACAGCTAAACGTCGGCAGCCAAGTAGCAGGCAAAGCCTACGAACAACTCATCTACGGCGTCGATCTCGGCACCGATCACAAGTTCACCATCAGCGCTGATAGTGACTTGTATCTTGGAGTCTATGTCGGCTACGGCCGCAGCGACATAGATTACCGCACCCCCGGCACCGACGGTGAACTCAACTCCTATTACGGCGGTCTCTACGCCACTTGGCTCCACCGCAGCGGCTTCTATATCGACGCCACCTTCAAAGCCGCCAGTGTCGATAACGACCTGAAAGCCCCCTACAGCGGCAGTCAAATAACCGCCAACTACAGCGACGTCAATGTGGGCGGCAGCCTCGAAATCGGCAAGAAGTTCACCTTCCAGGACGGCTGGTTTGTCGAGCCTCAGTTCCAAGTCAACTACCTCCACATCCTCGCTGAGGACTACAGCGCCGCTCCCTTGACCATCAGCGCCCAAGACCTCGACG
>JAISBF010000043.1 GCA_031266335.1 Verrucomicrobiales bacterium | reverse complement strand
CCTGCGCGATGTCGCGGGCGGTTTCCATGTCGCCGACGATGCTCCAGGCGTAGTGGACGAGTTTGGATTCGTAGTCGTGGAAGCTGCGGGTGAGCCAGTCGTGGTGGGGCATAGTTTTTTCCTTTTCAACCAGTATGACGCTGAGGGAGGGGGAATCTTAGGAAGTTTTTTTGGTTTGCTGGTTTTTTAGTTTTTTGGTTGAAGAACAACCGCAGTTTAACATCGGCAGCCTTGCAACCAAAAAACCAGCAAACTAAAAAACTAAAAAACTTGCCTAACTTCCCACTCAACTTCGCCATCGCTGACAATGAGGAAGGCAAAGCTGGGCGGGGCGCCGCGATTGGATTTGCCGATGGCGCCGGGGTTGAGGAAACGAATGCCGCTGACGGTCTCGTCGCGCGGGACATGGGTGTGGCCGTGCAGGAGGATGTCAATGTCAGCGGGGCATTGGCGCGTGGCGGGCGGGATGTGTTGCAGGCGAAAACAAATGCCGCTGATGGTGCGGTCAATGGTCAGCGGCCAGTCGTGAGCATGGTCGCAGTTGCCGCGCACCACGCGGAGGGAGGCGCTGACTGTGAACAGGTCGTCGAGCACGGACGGGTGCGTGACGTCGCCGAGGTGCCAGATTTCGTCAACGTCAGCGGCGCGGATTTGGTCAATGACCGCGGCGGGCAGCCGGTCATGCGTGTCGGCGAGGACGGCGATTTTCATTGAGTGACAAAATAACCGTGGGAGAACGCAAAGGACACCAAAAAATCCTTGGCCTTTCTTGCGTTCCTGGGCGGCCATTTCTATAATATTCCAATGTCAGCGCCAAGATATTTGCTGGTGGACGGCCACAGTGTGATTTTTCACTGGCCGGAGCTGCGCGCGTTGCATACACAGAACCAAAACCAGTGCCGCGAGGTGCTGATTCGGCTGTTGAGCGACCTGCACGACACTTCGGATTGGCTGGTGACACTGGTATTCGACGGCCAGGCGGGAGCGTCGCCGCTGACGGTGGCGGGCAAGATGGCGTTGATTTACAGTCGGGCAGGGCAAACGGCGGACAGCATTATCGAGCGGCTGGCCGGGCAGGCGGCGGATCCGGCCACCGTCAGCGTGATTACCGCTGACGGCGCGGAACGAGTGACCGTGGCGGCGACCGGAGCCACGGTGTTTTCGCCGGATTGGCTGCGGGACGAGTTGCGGCGGGTGAATGCCAACTGGCAAACCACCCTGGGGCAGGTGCATAAGAAAGCCAAGTGGTGATGTCGGCGGTTACTTATTACGCAAATATCTGTAATTCTCTTATTGACACTTTGCGCAAATTCGGGCTTCATTACCGAAACTGTTAAAAAAGCAGTTTGCTGAGGAATCTTATGTCGAATCTAGGAAAAATTTGTTGTGTGGTGGCAATTGTCTGTTCAATAGTCGCGGGGCTCTTGGGGTTTTTGACCGCCAGGACCAAATCGGCTTACAGCGCGCAGTTGACGGCGGTTGAAGCGGCGGCGCGCGCCTTCCCGAATATCAATTACACCGCCGATTATAAAAATAACCCCGAGGAGCCGGCCAACACCTTGAAAAAAGCCGCCGGCACCGCCAAAACCGCGCTGGAGGAACGCACCAAATTCAAGGAGGAGCTTGACGGCACCAAGACCAAATTGGCCGAGTCCGATTCCCAGGTGCAAAAGCTGACCACCGATTACACCGCGTCAAAAAAGGATTTGGATGAAAAAACCGAGGCGCTGACCAAGGCCGCGGCGGATTTGCAGACTGCCTCGGTCGAGTTGAAGGATTTGAAGGACAAACTCGGCGGGCGTTTGATTGACGATGTTCTCAAGGACCTCAACGACGCGCTGGAAAAAGTCAAGGTGGCGACGGCGGAAAAGAAAATCGTTGATGACGCGCTGGCCAAGGTCAACTCCGAGTTGGAGAAATACAAGGAGCTGGAGGAACTGGCCCGGACCAAAAGCGCTCCGCTGGATTTGTCCGGTCGCGTGGTGGCGATCAACAAAACGTGGAATTTTGTTGTGCTGGATGTGGGCAAGGACAACAAACTGGCGGAAAACATCGAGTTGACCGTCTATCGCGGCAACCAGCTCATCGGCAAGGTGCGGACGGTTGACGTGGAGAACAAGTCGGCTATCGCCGATGTCATTCCCGACCTGACCTCTGACGAAATCCAGGTGGGCGACAAAGTCCTTTATTGAGGTAGATTGAAACCTGTCATGAAGATGTTAAAGCAGTTGTTGCCGGCCGCCGTGTGCGGGGTGATGTTGGCGAGCGGATTGACGGCTTGTTCCTCTACTGGGCCAAAGGATCCCAACGCGGTCAGCGCCGAGCCGATTTCCACCATTCCGTGGAACCGCCCGCAAAGCTGGGAAGGCAAAGGCGTGCTGGGCGGCATGACAGGCGGCAATTAACCGCGTTGATAAGCATTCGTCCGAGGTGCGGCTGCGGAATCGGATTGGTCAATCCTGCGCTGACGGTGACCGCAATTGATTCGGTTATTTATCGGCGAATGATGTTGTTCTGGCTGTCGCAAACCACCCGCTTGGGAACGATGGGGGTCGCCGATTGAGTGAAGCACATGATGGATAGAATCTCACCCCGACGAATCAGATTGGCGGCGCCGCCGTTGATAATGATGACGCCGGAGCCGGCCGGCCCTTTTTGCACGTAGGTCTCGATGCGCGAGCCGCTGGTCACGGAGGAAACCAGCACTTTTTCCCCTTCCCACAAGTCCACCGCCAGCATCAAGTCCTCGGCGATGGTGATGCTGCCTTCGTAATTGGCATTGGCCTCGGTCACCACGCAACGGTGAATCTTGGATTTTAACAGCGAGCGAATCATGGCTTTTCCCTTGGACAAGTATAAATCAGGAAAAGGATAATGCACCAAGCGGGCGGCTTTGCCAAATCAAAAAAGCCGGACGGTTGGGCGTTGTTTTCTTTGGTGATTTCACTCCCCGGCGCGGTAGCAAATCAACAGCGAACCCGGCGCCTGCGGGATGGCGAGCGTCAGGCCCGTCCGCAGTTCTTCGCCGGACTTTTTCACGCGTACCTCCTGGTCCTGATCGCAAAGCTCATACGTCACATCGTCAGCGAGTCCCGACAGCCTCACCGTCAGCGACCCGCTGTTGTTTTGCTCGCGGCGGAACGCGAGGATGATGCCGTCGCGCCGCGCGGGGCGGTTGAACTGCATGGCCAGCCAGACATCGTCAGCGGCGTGATTTTCCGCCACCGTCAGCGGATAATAATCGCCGCAAAAATACGGGCGCAACTGTCGGGATTCCCGCAGCCGCTGTTGCATTTCCAATATCGAGCCGGAACCCTTCGCGGTCACCTTCCAACTGGCCGCCATCGTCGCGCCCAGCGCGGAACGAAACAGATAGTGGTCGGTCGAACCCGTCGCGGTGCCGTGCTGCGGCAGATAAAAATGCAATCCGTAAGCATGGCACTGCTGCCCCTTCGGCTCGCCGGGCTGATAATCCGTCCGCCACAGCGGCGCTGACCGTGCGACGGTTTCCAGGTCCAGACGCCGGCCGCCGGCGGCGCAATTGTCAATCAGCAACCTGGGGAACCGCTCCAGCAGCGCGTCCCAATACGCATACAGTCCCTCGACATGCCGGATTTCCGCCATGCCGACGCGGTGCGCGCCGTCAGCGGCATCTTGCGCCGCCCAGTATGGATACGGGTCAAAATTGCAATCCTGCCGGTAATAATCAATGCCCTCGCGCCGGATAAATTCGGTCATGTAATCAATCAGCCACCGGCGCGCGTCCGGATTGCCGAGGTTGAACAGATAATTGTCGTTGCCGGGCAGCTTGACGAGCCACTCCGGATGCGCGCGGTCCAGCTGCGTGCCGGGCCGCGCGCGCTCCGGCTCGAACCAAACCATGAATTTCGCGCCGGCCTGATGCGCGGCGTCGGCGATGGCGCGCAGGCCGTTGGGGAAGCGCTCCAGCGCCGCCGTCCAATTGCCGACATTCGCCCACCAGCTTCCGCTCGGCTGGCCGGGCTGCCGCAGCCCGCAGCCCGCGTACCAGCCGGCATCCAGCCAGAACACCTCCGGCAAAATGCCGAAGTATTGATAACGCTCCACCAGGCCGACGGCGTATTTCTCTGTCAGTCCCTCATACTCGCCGACGGGCGGCGGGTCGCCGAAATCAAAGCTGCCGCTGAGCGGATATTCCGCGTAACGCCCGTCAATCATCCGCGCATAATGCGCCAGGACCAGGCGGCGAAACTGATTGTGCCCGTCCAGCCGCCCGCCGCGCCAGCGCAGGAAACAGATGCGCGGCGCGCGGATTTCCTCGCCCGGCCGCAACGTCAGCGCCATCCGCTCCATGCCCGCTGACAGTGTGCACGCCGTGTCCGCGCGCCGCTCAACGTCAGCGCACCATTTGCCCGTCCAGCCCACGGCGACGACCAGGCCGGTGCCGCCGGGCGCTTCGAGGTTGAAAAACGGCAGCGCCGCGCCGTCGGACGAGCGCCCGCCGTTCGGCGTCAGGTAAATGTTTTTGCCCGCCGGGATTGGGTCGTCCAACGGCGCGAAATCGTCGCGTCTGGCGTCGCTGCCGCGCGCATGATGCAAAATCAATTCGCCGCTGGCGGTGACGAACTCGTGGTCAATCACCCGGACCTTTTCAATTACCGGCGTGTCCCGCCCGCCGGCGTTGGCAAAATTCAGCATCCACTCGACCGCCGGGAAATCCTTGAACGCCGTCACCGCGCACCGCACTGTCAGCGCCGTGGCCGGATCGGTGTAAGTGAACCGCGTCACCTCCTTGTCCGGCGTGACGCTTACCGTCAGCGCCGCGTAATTCCAAGCGGTGATGAAGTCGGCGGAATTTTTGCCGCCGTAAACAAACGAGAACGGCGGGCGGACGCCCCTGGCAAAATGCCGCGCGACCCACGGCGCGGACTGGAACACCTCCGCCACCGTCAGCGGTGTTGCCTTGGCCGGCCCTGTTTCGCACCACAACATAAATCCTTACGCGCAAAGGTTTCTTTTCATGGCCGGCTGCATTCACCGTCAGCGACGGCGGCGCAATGCGGCCAGCCGCCCGGCCCCGGTCAGCAATAGCGCCCATGTCCCCGGTTCGGGGCGTTGGTTGCAGGACAAAATATAGTCGCCGCCAACCAAGTCAAGCGCCGTGTCCGCGCCCACCGTCAGCGGCGCGCCGGCAAGAAATCGCCTGGTCCGGCTGCTTTTTGACATAGAAAATTTCCGCGTCGCCCGCATCCAATCCTATAATGTGACCGGTGCGGCGAAACCCGTGTTTCCTTAGCAGACTGCGCATCGACAAATTTGATCTGTTGGTTGAAGTCCACAGCTCGCCACTTTTCATCGCGATTAATTCGGCGCGCGCCAGCAATTTATCACCCCATCCGCTCCTGCGATAATCTTCATCGACAAACAGCATTTCGAGAAAGTAACGGTGAAAAAAATTCCGCCGCAAAATAGCGCAGCCGTGAATTTCGCCGTCATCGAGAATATAGACGGAATTTTCACGAAGGGCCTGGGCCACCAACTGTCGCCGCTGCCGGTCGGCGCGCGTCATGCCATTGAGGCCAACGATGGCCCCAAGGTCTTTTGCTGAGGCGCGACGTATTCGCATTATCTTCCGCCTGGCCCTGACCCTGCCTCCGACCGGCACGCGCTGACCGTGACCGCGCATCAATGGCAGGAACCATAAGCTGTATTTTTTGCGGGCGCAAGGGGTAAGTTTGGACGTAAATAACACTGACCAAAACCCGGATATATAAATTGGCGGAGCAGCGTCAGGCGGGACACGCGCGTTCCGCGAAGCCGAAGCAAAAGTTGCCCTGCCGCGCAAAATCGCTATGCTGTCGCCATGTTTTATCACGCTGACGTTCACGCCAAGCCGCCCGCCCGGACCATTCCCAAACGCTCCGCGGTCGCGGTCGGTGACACCTGGGACTTATCGCAACTCTACGCTGACGATGCGGCCTGGGACGCGGATTTCGCCCGCTACGAAAAAAATTACCCGCGCTATCTTGAGTTCAAGGACACGCTGTCATCGTCAGCGGTGCAACTGAAGGCATGTCTCGAATTCGACCGCGAAATGGATTTGCTCGCGGAAAAACTGGGGCACTACGCCTCGCTGCGGTCGTCGGAAGATTCTTCCGACAACGCCAACCTCGCGCGCGAGGCGCGGTTCGCGCACCTGCTGACGCTGGCGGTGGAGACAGCGGCATTCCTCACGCCGGAAATCCAGGCCGTCGCTGACGATGACTTCGCCAAATTCCTCGCCGACCCGGCGCTGGCCGAGTGGCGCGGCAAGCTTGAGCGCCTGCGCCGGTTCAAGCCGCACATCCTGTCGGTACCGGAGGAGCGGCTGCTGGCGCTGGCGGCGCTGCCGCTGGGCGCGGCGGCGGAGACGTTCTCGCAACTCACCAACGTGGACATGACCTTCGGCGTCATCACGGACGAGACCGGCGCTGACGTTGAGCTGTCGCACGGCGCGTTCTCGTCGTTTCTGGTCAAGCGCGACCCGGCGCTGCGGTGGCGGGCGTTCGCGCAATACTACGCGGCCTTCGACGCGCACAAGTTCACCGTCAGCGCCACGCTGGCGCACGCGGTCAAGCGCGGCGTGTTTAACGCGCGCGCCCGTAATTTCCCGTCGGCGCGCGCGGCGGCGCTGTTTGCCGACAACGTGCCGGCCGGCGTTTATGATAATCTCATCGCCACGGTGAAAAAAAATCTCGGCGCGTTGCACGAGTATTACGAACTGCGCCAGCGCACCCTCGGCCTGGCCGAGTTGCATTTCCACGACACCTACGTGCCGCTCACCGGCAGCGTCAACGTCCGCACGACCTTCGACCAAGCGTGCAAACTTATGCTAGATTCGCTCGCGCCGCTCGGCGCGGAGTACGTGAGCGCGTTGCGCGCCGGTTTGGCCAACCGCTGGGTGGACCGTTACGAGACCAGGGGCAAGCGCAGCGGCGCGTTCTCCAGCGGCAGCTACACCAGCCCGCCGTACATCTTGCTGAATTATCAGGACGACGTGTTCTCCGACATCTACACGCTGACGCACGAGGCCGGCCACTCGATGCACTCGTGGCACAGTCAGCGGGCGCAAAAGTTTCAGGATTATAACTACCCGATTTTTCTCGCCGAAGTGGCGTCCACCTTCAACGAGGAACTGCTCACCCACCACCTGCTGCAAACCACCGCTGACCGTGACATGCGCGCCTACATCCTCAACCGGCAGATTGACGACATCCGCGCCACCCTGATTCGCCAAACCATGTTCGCTGAGTTCGAGCAAATCATTCACGCGATGGACGAGGCGGGCGAGCCGCTGACGCTGGAGTCGTTCCGCGCCGTGTATCGCAAGCTGCTGGAGGAATACCACGGCCCCGGTCTGGTCATTGACGACGCGCTGGAACTGGAATGCCTGCGCATCCCGCACTTCTACGGCGCGTTCTACGTTTATAAATACGCCACCGGCATCAGCGCGGCCCTGGCACTGTCAGCGGGCGTGCTGCAAAATCCCGCCGCCAACCGCGAACCGTACCTGAACTTCCTCAAATCCGGCGGCAGCAAATTTCCGCTCGACACCTTGCGCTTGGCGGGCGTGGATATGTCCACGCCGACGCCCGTGCAGGCGGCGTTGGATTTGTTTCAACAACGTGTCCGCGAACTGGCGGCGTTATTGTAAATTTTCCTCTCGCGGAGAGGAATCTTTGTGTCACGGTCACCGTCAGCGGGTTGCTGGTTGGGCCTAATTCTCTACCGTCGCTTTGGCGCTGTTGCTGTTGCTGTTGTTATTGCTATTGTCAATGTTTTGAATATTGACCGCATCGGGGCTGCCGGTGCGGTAATAACCTTTCAACTCGCCGCGCTCAACCGTGGCTTTTCGTAGCGCCAGCTCCGTGTCAACAACCGCCTCCGCCGTGCGCGCCTCGGCCTTGTTTTTATTCGCCAGTTTTTGTTGCGAATAATTGCGCAAGTCCGCCTGTTGTTTTTGATAGTCAGCGGCGGCCGCGCGTTCCTCCGGCGACACGGATTGGGTCCACGCGCTTTGGCTGAAACCGCTGTTAGGTGGTGGTTGCGACGTGGAGGTGCAGGCCGCGAGCGTGAAAATCAGCGCCGCGCCCGCCAGCGCCCCTTGCGCTTGATGGTTAAGCTGTGTGGTCATGTTTACCCCTTTGCCGCAGGTCAATAAACCGGCGTCCGCGCGTCCGTTTGCCATTGCCTTTCCCGCACCGCACTGTCAGCGGCGGCGACCCGCGAGATGCTGTCCATGAGCAGCCGCTGGGTTTTTTGGAAGCGACCGTGAATGTTACTGGCATTGCCCAGCGACTCTGAACAGGCGTAAAATTCCAGTTGGAAATTTTCTGGATTGTAACGGATGGCCACCTCCAGCCACCAGCCGCCGCCGTCTTGCCGCGCGATTATCAACCCGGGTTCGACCACGCGACCGATGATTTTGGCGCGGTCCCTGGTGTTGTATTGGTTGATGCCGAGCAAAATCAGCGCTTTGGCCTTGTCTATGGTGCCGGCGGATTGGGCGAAAGTTCCGCCCACCGGGATGGCTGGATTGGTGGTAGCGCACGACGTTAACCCCGCCGTCATCGTCAGCGCCGCAATAATTGACAACAAGCCGCTGACAATGACGAAAGCGGACAACCTTTTGACCAGCATGTTTTTGTTCATATTTTTTATTTCTTAAAGCGGAATAAATAAGCCATTTTAAAACCCACGTCAATATATTTGAATTTCAAGCCTTTTTCTTATTAATCTCATTAGCAAATCTTGCTATATTACCTGGACAATGTTGTCACGAGACAAGAGACCGGCTTGATACAATAAACCAGTCAAACATTCTCCGCTGACCATGATCCCACATGCGTTAATTCCCCTGCCATGAAGAGGCGGCGGCGCCAGCCGACGGGGTAGTTCAGCGTTGGTTGAGGTTTTGATTTTGAGATTTAATTGACGTTTGGAATTTGGTGTTTGGAATTTCTCCCCCCCCTCAGCTTCATCCCACCCACACCCGCGCGTTCTGGAAGGGGCGCAGCCAGGGGCTGGCTTCGCCCCAGGCGGCGGGGTGCCAACTGAGTTGCGCGGCGCGGATGGCGCGTTCGGGGTGCGGCATGAGGGCGGTGACGCGGCCGTCGTCCGTGGTCACGGCGGCGATGCCTTCGGGGCTGCCGTTCGGGTTGTACGGATAACGCTCGGTGGGCGCGCCGTGGTGGTCGGTGTAGCGCATGGCGACGGGGACGCGGGCGCGGTCGCCGTGTTGGGAAAAATCGGCGCGGCCTTCGCCGTGGGAGATGATGATGGGGGCCACGGTGCCGGTCATGTCGCGGAAGAAGATGGAGGGGGAGGCGCTGATGGTGACGGGCACGAGGCGCGCTTCAAATTGCTCGGATTGGTTGCGGGTGAAGCGCGGCCACG
>JAISBF010000164.1 GCA_031266335.1 Verrucomicrobiales bacterium | reverse complement strand
AGCGCGTGAGCGCGTGAGCGCGTGAGCGCGTGAGCGCGATTCACTTACGTTATGACTTAGGTCTCTCATCTTCAGCGGGTTAGCGGGGTGTTACTTTGGCTTGGGCTACTAGTTTCTTTTGGTAGGCAGTAGATAGTAGGTAGTAGGTAGTAGGTAGCATCTGTTTGTCCCGATAACGGGATGGGACGATATGGAATCTGTCTGCCTGGCGCAAGGTTTTTTTTATTTTTTTACCGCAGAGGCGCAACACCTTAGCGGGCTATTACGCGCCCGCTCTAACGACACTAGCGAAGCGAATCAAAGACGCGGAATTTTTTTAATAATTTAATCGGCGAAAATCTGCGTAATCTGCGGATTAGTCATCCGTGTGCATCGGGGGCCAGTCGTGGTTAAACATCGTCAGCGGCGCGGCGGGCGGGCCATTTCTTTTTGCGCTGCATGTCGCCGAGTTCCCTGGCGCGGAGGCGCACTTCGTCGCGGCCGTAGCGCTGGCGCAGGTCTTGCAGCAAGCCGGTGGTCACGGTCAGCGCGAAATCCGGCGAGGTTTCCAGCACGGCCAGGCCGCCGTCGGCGCCCGGAATCACCAGGCACAGCGGTTGCGCGCCGTGATGGGCGGCGGCGGTGGTTTTCAATTCCGTCCACAACGCGGGGCCGCATTGTTCGCGCGGGCAGCGGAGATATACGTCGCGCACCAGTTCGCGGCAGGCTCGTTCGATGGTGTGGATCTCGCGGGCGATGACTTTGGCCGCGGCGGGTTTGGCGCGGTCATCGTCAGTGGCGGCGGGTTTGGCTGGCTCATTGTCAGCGGGGCTGTTGTCCCGGTTGTTTCTGAAGCCGCCCTCGTCAATGGTGCCGCTGACAATCAGCGGCTCGCCGAGGGTGATTTCGTTGCCGTATTGCTCGTATTGTTCGTTGAAGACGGTGACCTCGACGCTGCCGAGTCGGTCTTCCAACTGGAGGCGGGCGTAGGGTTTGCCGGATTTTTTGGCCACCAGCACGTCTTTGCGACTGACCAGTCCGGCGACGCGCACGCCCTGGCCGGGCGCCAGCTCGCCGAGTTCGTCAAGCGCGGCGGTGCGGAAGGCGCGCAAGTCGGCCTCGTATTCGTCAATCGGATGGCCGGTGATGTAAAATCCCAGCAATTCCTTCTCGCCCTCCAAACGCTGACGGAGCAGCCAGTCCTCGATTTGCGCGGTGTGCCGGTGCATCGTCAGCGGGCTGCCGGCGGTTTCCTCGATGTCGAAGAGCGAGACTTGCCCGCTTTCGCGCTCCTTGGCGAGCGACGCCGCCTGCGCGAGGCACTCGTCAATTTGCGAGAACACCAGCGCGCGGTTCGGCTCGATTTCATCGAACGCGCCGCTGCGGATGAGGCTCTCGATGGTCTTGCGGTTGATGCTGCGGTAGTCCACTTTGCGGCAAAAATCCTCCAGCGAGATGAATTCGCCCTGCGCCTGCCGGGCGCTGACGATGGCTTGCGCCGCGCCGGCGCCGACATTCTTGATGGCGGCCAGGCCGTAGCGGATGGTGTTCGGCTCGACGCTGAATTTCAACCCGCTGCGGTTGACCGACGGCCCGAAGATGCGGATGCCCATCTGTTTCGCGTCCTCGACGAACACGGCAATCTTGTCGGTGTTGTCCAGGTCGTTCGACAGCAAGGCGGCCATGAATTGCACCGGGTAGTTCGCCTTCAAGTACGCGGTCTGGTACGACACCAGGCCGTAGGCGGCGCTGTGCGACTTGTTGAATCCGTAGCCGGCGAATTTTTCCAGCAACTCGAAAATCTCGTTCGCCAGTTCGGGCTTGATGCCGTGATGCTGCTCGCAACCGGCGACGAACTTGGCGCGTTCCTTGGCCATTTCCTCGACCTTTTTTTTGCCCATCGCGCGGCGCAGCAAGTCCGCGCCGCCGAGCGAGTAGCCGGCCAGCACCCGCGCCGCCGCCATGACTTGTTCCTGGTAAATCATGATGCCGTAGGTGTCGCCGGACACTTGCTCCAGCAGCGGGTGCAGATAGGTTGGTTGCGCCAGCCCTTTTTTGCGCGCGATGTAGTCGGGAATCAAATCCATCGGGCCGGGCCGGTACAGGGCGATCAGCGCGATGATGTCGTCGATGCTGCGGATGTCAAACTGCCGGCACATGTCGCGCATACCCGCCGATTCGACCTGGAACACGCCGACATTCTGCGCGCGGTTGAGCAGGTCGAAGGTCTTCCGGTCATCGGTCGGAATTTCGTCGCGGATGATTTTTTGCCCGGTGGATTGCTCGACCAGGTTCAGGCAATCCTGAATCACCGTCAGCGTCTTCAGGCCGAGGAAGTCCATCTTCAGCAACCCCAGCGCGCCGACCGCGTTCATGTCGTACTGGGTGACCACGCTGCCGTGATCGTCCCGCGTCAGCGGCAGATATTCCGTCAGGTCGCGGTCGCTGATGACGATGCCCGCCGCGTGCGTGCCGGTCTGCCGCGCGATGCCTTCCAGCGCCATCGCGTTGTCGAGCAATTCCCGCACGCGCTCGTCCTCGTCGTACAGCTTTTTCAAGTCCGGCGAACGAAATTTTTCGTCCTCCTCCTTTTCCGGGTTCTCCTTCAGCGCCTTGCCGATGGTGACTTTCGGATCGCGCGGCACCAGGTCGGCGATTTTCGACGCCTCGCCGAACGACAGCCCCATCACCCGCGCCACGTCGCGGATGGCCATTTTCGCGCCCAGCGTGCCGGAGGTGATGATTTGCGCCACGGCCAGCTCGCCGTATTTGCCGCGCACGTAGTCGATGACTTCCTCGCGGCGGTTCTGGCAAAAATCCACGTCCACGTCCGGCGGCGAGATGCGTTCGGGATTGAGAAACCGCTCGAACAGCAACTGGTACCGAATCGGATCCAGCTCGGTGATGCCCAGCAAATACGACACGATGCTGCCGGCCGCGCTGCCGCGGCCGGGGCCGACCGGGATGTCCTGCGACTTGGCGTAGTGGATGAAGTCCCAGACAATCAGGAAGTAGTCAATGAAGCCCATCTGGGTGATGACGCCGATTTCATATTCCATGCGCTGCCGCAACTCACCGTCAGCGGCGCGCGCGCCGTAGCGCTGGCGGAAACCCTGCTCGCACAACTCGCGGAAAAACTCCGTCGCCGGGCGTCCGTCCGGCACCGGATAGGCGGGAAACTTGTCCTTGCCGAACTCAAATTTCACGTTGCACCGCTCGGCCACCCTCAGCGTGTTGGCCAGCGCCTCGGGCAATTCGTAAAACAACTCGCCCATCTCGTCCGGGCTTTTGAGATAGAACTGGTCCGACGGATAACGCAGCCGCTTCTCGTCGGCCAGCCGCGCGCCGGTCTGGATGCACAGCAAAATCTCGTGCGCCGCCGCGTGCTTCCGGCGGACATAATGCACGTCGTTGGCCGCCAGCAGCGGCGCACCGGTCTGGCGGGACAATTCGCGGCAGCCCTCGATGACGCGCAATTGCTCGGGCAGGCCGTGATTGTGTACCTCAAGGAAAAAATTGTCCGGGCCGAGGATGCCGCGGAATTCGTCCACTGACCGTGCCGCGTCCTGCATTCGCCCGCTGACGATGGCCTGCGCGATTTCCCCCTTCAGGCAGGCGCTGGTGCCGATGAGTCCCTTGGCATATTTGGCCAGGTCGTCCTTGTCAATGCGCGGCTTGTAATAAACTCCCTCCAGGTGGGCCAGCGACACCAGCTTGACCAGATTCCGGTAGCCCGTCTCATTCTCAGCGAGCAACAGGAAATGATAATTCGGATCCTTGCCGTCGCGGGAAGTCCGGTCCGTCCGCTTGCCCGGCGCCATGTACACCTCGCAACCGATAATCGGCTTGATGCCCGCCTTGGTCGCCTCCTGGTAAAATTCAATCGCGCCGAACAAATTGCCGTGGTCGCTGATGGCGAGCGCTGACATGCCGAGTTCCCTGGTGTGTTTCACCAGTTCGGGAATGCGGCAGGCGCCGTCGAGCAGCGAATACTCGGTATGGACATGCAAGTGGGCAAAATGATTCGGCATTGACGGAAGTTATCATGCCCGCTGGAAATAATTGTGGAAGGTTTTTTGCGGCCCGAAAACCGCTTGTCCGGCCGATAGTTTTTACGTCATGAACATTCAATTAACATGCAAGTGGCTAGAATCCAATTAGTTATACAAATATTTTGACATACACCGGATATCTCGCCTATGCTCTTCCTCCCCTGCCAGGGGTAATTTATACGGGAGCGAGGTGATTGGTAATGACAGAAGTAAAATTGAAAAAGGGCGAGTCAGTTGACAAGGCATTGCGCCGGTTGAAAAAGAAACTGGACCGCGAAGGCACGCTGCGCGAAGTGCGCGCGCGCCGCAGCCATGAGAAACCCAGCGACCGCAGAAAACGCAAGGCCAAGGAGCCGAAAATCAATTACTGGGGCAATTTCTCCCTTTAATCGTTGTGTTACCGAAAACCCGCCGCTGACCGTGGCGGGTTTTTTTTGGATCTTTTTTAACCACGGATGAACACGGATAAACACAGATATTTTTTTAAAATCCGTGTTAATCTGTGTTCATCTGTGGTTAAAATAAAACACGCATGAGCCTGCCCGAACTCGCCATCTCGACCTCTTGGAACTCCGCCCGCCACACGGACGGTTTCGCCATGCTGGAAGAACTGGCCGCACTCGGCTTCAAGTCCGTGGAACTCGGCCACGGCATCCGGTTCAGCCTGTGGCCGGGCCTGCTCAGGGCGCTTGACCAAAAAATCATCCGCGTCGCCTCGCTGCACAATTTCTGCCCGCTGCCGCTGGGCTTCCTCAAGGCTTCGCCGAATTGTTATGAATTCACCGACCCGCGCCCGTCCCGCCGCGCGCGCGCCGTGGCGCTGACGCTGGAGACGCTGGATCACGCCGCCGCGTTTGGCGCCAAGGCCGTGGTGTTGCACCTCGGCTCGCTCCGGCAGCGGCCCCGCAGTCACCGGCTGGTGGCGCTGATGGCGCGGGGACAATTGGGCAGCCGCGCCTATGTCCGCCAGAAAATCGCCGCGGTTCGCGAGCATGAACAACTGTTTTCCGCCGCCTGGCCGTGGCTGCGGGACTGCCTGCTCACTGTCAGCGACCACGCGCGCAAAAAAAATCTCCGGCTCGGCTTCGAATCGCGCGAGGCGGTCGAGGAAGTGCCGCTCGAAAACCAATGGGACTTGCTGCTCAACGAATTCCCCGCCGCCGGCTACTGGCATGACTTCGGCCACAGCGCGCAAAAAGCCGCGCTCGGTTTCCTTGACCACGCCGCCGAATTCCGCCGGCGCCTCCCGCGCCTCATCGGCTGCCACGTGCAGGACTTTCGCGCCCCCGACCACGACCATCTCGCGCCCGCTGACGGTGACCTGCCCTTCAACGAGTTCCTGCCGCTCATCCCACCGTCAGCGCTCTGCGTGCTCGAACTTTCCCCTCGCGTGAAGCAGGAAAAAGTCCGCGCGTCATTGGCGTGGTGGCAACGGCGGCCAGCCGAATAATATCGCCAAACCCCGACGCCATCATATCATTCGCGCCATGGGAACTTGCGCGCATTGCGGAACTGTTATTCTTTTCGGTGGAAAAAAAATCAATGACCGTCATTATTGCAGCGACACCTGCGCCAAAGCCGGCGAGGCACACGCCGCGGCGGAACAACTGCAAATCCCCCATGACATTATCGAACGCCACGCGCAACAACTGTTTGACTCCGACTGCCCGGTCTGTGGTGGACGCGGTCCCGTTGACATTCATGTCTCCCACCAAGTCATGTCGTTCTTCGTGCTCACCCAATGGAAAAGCAACCCGCGCCTTTCCTGCCGCTCCTGCGCCAACCAGGACAAAATCTATAAAACCCTGCTGACCGCCGTCGCGGGCTGGTGGGGTTTCCCGTGGGGCCTCATCATGACCCCGGTACAAATCACCCGCAATATTTGCGGACTGCTCGCCAATCCCAAGTCCGCGCCTTCCGACGCGTTGAAACACACCGCCAGGATATCATTGGTCAACTTGGCCGCCCAGCGCGATGCGAATCAAGCAAATCAAAGCTAACGCGAAGCCGCCTCACCACCCATGAAGCACTGGAAAACCTTCGCCAAACTCGCCGTCACGCTGACCATCCTGGCGATCATTTTCCGCCGGCTCGACTGGCACGCCTTCGCCCGCGAACTTGGCGACATGCAACTCGCCTGGCTGCTGGCGGGCTTCGCCTGCATCGGCGCCAGCACTGTCACCCAGGCGCTGCGCTGGCGCGAACTGCTGCGCGTGCAGCGCGTCAACCCGCCGCTGACCCTGACCTGGCTGATCACCATGATCGGCCTGTTCTTCAATCAATTTCTTCCCGGCAGCGTCGGCGGCGACGTGGTCAAGGCTTGGTACATCGTCCGCCAGACGCCCAGCCTGAAGGAACGCGCCGTGCTGGCGGTGTTGCTCGACCGCGTGCTCGGCCTGGTGGCCGTTTTGCTCATGACGCTGTTGCTGGTGCCGCTGCAATTTGAAAAAATCGCCGCTGACGGTGAGGCGCGGCTGATCGTCACGCTGCTGGCGGTGTTGCTGGCCGGCATGTTCCTCGGCCTCGCCTTCCTGTGGCTGTTCCCGCTGCAAAAATTGCCGCCGCTGTTCCACCGCCTGTGGCAGCGCGTGCCGCGGCGCGCCATCCTCGCCTCGCTGTACGAGGGATTCCACGCCCACGGCCGCGACCTGCGCGCCACGCTGGCGGCGGTCGGTTACGCGCTGGTTTCCGTCGGCTTCGTCCTCAGCACCGGCTACCTGATCGGGCGCGCGTTCGAACTCAACGTCAGCTACGCGCAAATGACCATTCTCTTCTCCATCGTGCTGTGCGCCATTGCGCTGCCGGTCAGCGTCAGCGGCCACGGGCTGCGCGAGTGGGCCTTCGTCACGCTGTTCCCGATTTTCGCCGTCACCCGCCACGGCGCGCCCGTCACCAAAGCCACGGCACTGGCCTGTTCGACGGTCTTTCTGGCGCTGACGCTGGCCTGGGCGATCATCGGCGGCGCGGTGTATCTGCTCTACTCGCACCGCTTGAAAAAAATCGAGCCGTAAACCGCTCCTTCTTTCATCGTCAGCGTACCAGGTTTTCGCCGCTGATGACGGTGCAACATTGACGCGAACAGCGCGGCGTGAGAAACTGAATGTGCCATGAAACTCGAACTGTCCAGCCTGACCAACGCCGTTGACGCGCTGGAAAAATCCATCGGCGCGATGGAAAAATTCGCGGCGACACTCCCGGCGGCAGCGCGTGAAACCATGCGCAGCGGGGTAATCCAGAATTTCGAGGTCGCCTATGAGCAGTGCTGGAAAATGATGAAACGCTGGCTGGAAACCAATGTCAGCCCGACTACCGCCGACGGTGTGACGCGGCGCGAGTTGTTCCGGTTGGCGGCGGAAAACCTGTTGATTGACGACGTGAATTTGTGGATGGAATTTCACGCGGCGCGCAACGAGGGTGCGCATGTTTACGACCGCGACACCGCCGTCATGGTCAGCGGCGCGGCGGCAGAATTTTTGACTGCCGCGAAAAAATTCCTCGTCAATTTGCAAGCGCGCAATGATTGACCTCGATGCACAGCAACTGGCCCTGGTGCGCCGCTTGGTGCGCGAGCATTTTCCCGGCGCGGCGGCGCGGGTGTTCGGCTCGCGGATCACCGGCGGCGCCAAGCCGTATTCGGATCTGGACCTCGCCATCGTCAGCGTCACCGGCGAACCACTGCCGCCCGCGCGGCTGCAACTGCTGCGCGAGGCCCTGCAAGCCGCGCCGCTGACCGTGCGCGTTGACGTGCTGGACTGGCACGCGACTGCCGCGAAGTTTCGCGCCATCATCGCGGCGCGTTTTGAAGTGCTGTGAGGGGCCGGGGGTGGCGTGGCCGGAGCGCGCGGGAATTTTTTGTAATTTGAGCTTTGGATTTTTCCGCGTAACATGGCGCGGACGATGAGCCTTGAAACTTACCCGCTGACGGTGCCCGACACGCCGCTGACGGTCGGCGGCCGCGAGATTGTCCGCGCGCTGACCGCCGCCGGCCACACCGCGTATTTCGCCGGCGGCTGGGTGCGCGACGCCCTGCTGGGTCGCACGGAAAAAGACCTCGACCTCGCCACCAGCGCCACGCCCGACCAGGTACAAAAACTGTTCCCGCGCGTCACCGATTTGCAGGGCAAGAGCTTCGGCGTGGTCCGCGTGCTGCACGGCGGCAACACCTTTGAAATCGCCACCTTCCGCAAGGACGGTGCCTACCAGGACGGCCGCCGTCCCGGCAACGTGACCTTCACCACCGCCGCCGAGGACGCGCAGCGCCGCGACTTCACCGTCAACGGGCTGTTTTACGACCCGCTGACGCTGACCGTGATCGACCACGTCGGCGGCCACGCCGACTTGGCCGGCAAAACGCTGCGCTGCATCGGCCAGCCCGAGGCCCGCTTCGCCGAGGACTATCTGCGCATGTTCCGCGCCGTGCGTTTTACCGCCGAACTGGACTTCGCCATCGAGGAGCATACCTGGCGCACGCTGACCATGCTGTCGCAAAAAACCGCGGCGCTGGCACCCGAGCGCGTGCGCGACGAGCTGGGCAAGGCCCTGTGCAGCAGCCATCCGCTCCGCGCCTTTGATTTGCTCGACCAGTCCGGCCTGTTCTTCATCTGGCTGCCGGAAATCGAACTGCTCAAGGGCGTCACCCAGCCGCCGCAATTCCATCCCGAGGGAGACGTGTTTGTACACACGCGGCTGATGATCGCCGGCCTCGCGCCGCACCCCGACCCGGTGCTCACCTTCAGCGTCCTGCTGCACGACATCGCCAAGCCCGACACCCGGACAGTGGACGACACCGGCCGCATCCGGTTCAACGGCCACGAGGCGGTCGGCGCCGGCAAGGCGGAAAAAATCCTGCGCCGCCTGCGCTGCTCCAACGAGCAAATCGAAGCCGTCAAGATGTGCGTGGCCGGCCACATGATGTTCAAGGACGCGCCGAACATGCGCCTCAGCACGCTCAAGCGTTTTCTTGCGCGCCCGTGGTTTGAACAGGAACTGGAGTTGCATCGGCTCGACTGCGCCAGCAGCCACGGTTTGCTGGACATCTACGAAATGCTGAAAGAAAAACGCGCCAGCCTGTCGCAGGAAGAAGTCAAGCCCAGGCCATTCGTCACCGGCCGCGACCTCATCCAACTCGGTCTGCCGCCCGGCAAGCAACTTGGCCGGCTGCTGACGCTGCTGATGGACGAGCAACTGGAAGGCCGGTTCGCTGACCGTCAGGCCGCCTTGACACGCGCCGAGGAACTGGTTAAAACCGGCTTTTTTTAACCACGGATGGACACCGATGAACACGGATGGTTAATCCGCGGATTACGCAGATTTTCGCAGATTAACTTATTTTTAATCATATCCGTGTTCATCCGTGGTTAAAAAAATCTCCGCGCCTCCGCGTCTCTGCGGTTAAATTTTATTAAAAAACACTTCGTGCCTTGGGGCCTAAAATCTTAAATTCCCCACGCGGCCGGGGTGTGGCCGCGCTCGTGGAGGAGGTCGTACATTTTTTCCAGCACGGCGGTTTTGCTGACCACGGCGGCGAACCAGAAATAGACGGTGCTGTTGCCCTGCAGATGGTCGAGGAGGTAACGGAACAGTTCCGCTTCGTCCTGGAAGCCGAAGCGGAGCAGGTCGTTGTCCAGGTGCATGTCGATTTGGATGTGCGGGACCAGCAGCGCCCGGCCGGAGAACTCGCGGATGATCAGCGCCGGGTCGTCGGAATTGCCGGGGTTCCAGTTGTAGGAGCGGACGTTGCGCACTTGCCGGATGTTGGCGAAATATTTTTCCCGCCAGGTGCAGGAGTGGTAGTAGAGCGGCCCCGCGGCGTCGGCAATCCGGTTGACGTAGGGCAGGCTGAACTCCGCGTGCATTTCGGGCGAGAGGAGTGAGATCATGTCGTCGCCGATCATCGTGCCGCGCGGCCCGCCCCAGATGAGCGGAAAGCCCACGCTGTTGCAACGCGTGCCGAGCACTTGGTGTACTTCCCGGACAAAGGCGATGATAAAGTCCGTGATTTTTTCCAGCAGCCGATGCACCGCTGCGGGTTCCTCCACCAGCGCCAGGTAAAACGAGCTGTCCCACATCATTTCGGCGACATTGAGGGGCGATTGCACGTCCGGCTGGCGGATCAACACGTCCGGCGGCAGCGCGGCGGCTTGGGCGCGCAAGTCCCGCAACACCTCCCCGGCGCGGCTTTCCCAGACCGCCGGGACGCGCAGGGCGTCCACTTGCGCCGGGTCGGTAATCAGCGGCGCGGCCCACTCCTTGCCGTCCGTCAGGAACGTGGACTGGCACCCCAGCGCCAGTGGGAACAGGCAGGTGTTCAAGGCCAGCGCGCCTGGCGACGCGGTGCGGTGCGGCGTCCAGTCCCAGTGCCGCAGCGCCCGCAGTCGGGGGGAGGAAATTTCCGCGCTGTTGGCGGAATAAAAGACGCGCGGTTGGGTTGGATTGCGCCACGCTTCGGCGAGGATGCGTGTCATTTCGGTGCTAGAGTCAGTCATAGGGTGGCTTATCTAGCATGGGCGGGGGAAAACTCAAAGCTCAAATCTCGGGGTGCTGTAATTAGCCACCTTAACGCAAAGGCGCAAAGGGACAAAGGCGCGAAGAATTTTTTACAGGGAGTTCATGGAGGTTTTAAAAAAATAAACTCCATGTCCTCCATGATCTCCCTGTTAAAAAAAACTTCGCGCCTTTGCCTCTTTGTCCCTTTGCGTTAAGGTGGCTAAGAGGTGGCGGTTTTGAGTTTTACAAACCCGCCCGCAGTCCTTAGGCTAACGGCCATTCTATGAGCAAAGACATCCTGCACATCGGTCAAATCAAATACGCGGGCGCTGACAGTGACCAGGCGCTGAGTTTCAAACATTACAACCCGGCGGAGCTGGTGGACGGCAAGACGCTGAAGGAGCACTTGCGTTTTTCCATCGCCTACTGGCACTCGTTCCGCGGCACCGGCAGCGACCCGTTCGGCGTCGGCACCATCAGCCGCCCGTGGGAACGGGGCCGGGACGCCGTCAGCGTCGCCTTGAAACGCGCGGACGTGGCGTTCGAGTTCTTCCGGAAAATCGAGGCGCCGTTCTACTGTTTCCACGACCGCGACATCGCGCCGGAAGGCCGCACGCTGCGGGAGTCGAACCGGAATCTCGACCGGGTGGTCGCGCACCTGAAGCAGTTGCAGCGGGCCACCGGCGTGAAATTGCTGTGGGGCACGGCGAATCTGTTCACCAACCCGCGCTACATGTGCGGCGCGGCCACCAACCCGGACGCCCAGGTGTTCGCCTACGCGGCGGCGCAGGTGAAGAAGGCGCTGGAGGTGACCAAGGAGCTTGGCGGCGAGAACTATGTGTTCTGGGGCGGCCGCGAGGGGTACGAGACGCTGCTGAACACCGACTTGAAGCGCGAGCAGGCGCACCTCGCCGCGTTCATGCACCTGGCGGTGGATTACGCCAAACAAATCGGCTTCCAGGGTCAGTTCCTCATCGAGCCGAAGCCGAAGGAGCCGACCAAGCACCAGTACGACTTCGACGTCGCCAGCGGCATCGCGTTTCTGAAAACCTTCGGCCTCGACCGGCATTTCAAGTTCAACATCGAGACCAACCACGCCACGCTGGCCGGCCACACCTTCCAGCATGAAATCGAAGTCGCGGCGGCGGTCGGCCTGCTCGGCTCGATTGACGCCAACACCGGCGACACACTGCTCGGCTGGGACACCGACCAGTTCAACACCGACGTCAAGGAGCTGACGCTGGCGATGATCGCCATCCTGCGCGCCGGCGGCCTCGGTCGCGGCGGCTTCAACTTCGACGCCAAGCTGCGCCGGCCCTCGATTGACCTTGAGGACTTGTTCCACGCGCACATCGGCGGCATGGACACCTACGCGCTGGCGTTCAAGCTCGCGCGGCGGATTCTCAAGGAAGGCAAATTTGAAAAATTCGTCGCTGACCGTTACGCGACCTTCGACATCGGCTACGGCAAGGACATCGAGAAAGGCAAATCGAGTTTCAAGACGCTGGAGCAAATCGCCTTCAAACTCGGCGAGCCGAAACCCCGGAGCGGCAGGCAGGAATACTTGGAAAACCTGCTCAACTCCTATCTCCACCGCGGCTGACCGTTAAATTAACTCAACCGCCGTGGCCACAAAGAGGTCACAGAGGGACACTGAGAAGGCACAGAGAACCACAGAGTTAACTTGATTTTAATTAACAAAAAAACTCCGTGGTACTCTGTGCCTTCTCGGTGATTCTCTGTGACCCCTTCTTGGCCACGAAGGTTTTTTGTTGATTGGCGGCAAATTCAAAAATCTTATTGACGACCAATCGTGATTTGTGGTTTATTCGCTGCCACATGGTGCGCGAAGCAGATAAACCGGCAGTCCTGCAAGTAAGCAGCAGGCAGCAGGCAGCAGGCAGCAGGCAGCAGGCAGCAGGCAGCAGGCAGCAGGCAGCAGGCAGCAGGCAGCAGGCAGCAGGCAGCAGGCAGCAGGCAGCAGGCAGCAGGCAGCA
>JAISBF010000157.1 GCA_031266335.1 Verrucomicrobiales bacterium | reverse complement strand
GCCGCGCTGATGGTGGGCAGGTCGATGCGGTTGACGAAGGGGCTGTTGATGACCGTCGCCGACACACCGTCAGCGGCCAGTTGGTCGGCGGCGGCGAGGGCTTTGCCGACTAGCGGGCCGTTGGTGATTAGCGTCACGTCCGCGCCTTCGCGCAGGATTTGCGCCTGGCCCCATTCGTACCGCGCGTTGTCCTGCCAGGCCACCGGATAATTTTCGCGCCCAAGGAAGAAGACCACCGACTCGCCGTCGCGCCCGGCCTCGCGGTCGGCGGCGATGCGTTGAATCGCTTGATAGAGGTAGGCCTCGGCCTCGCGCGCGCACGAGAGCGCGATGACGATGGTGCGCGGGATGGGGCTGACGGCGGCGAAGTAGGTGCTGGCTTGGTGCGACGCGCCGTCCGCCGCGTCCTGGAAGCCGGTGTGCGAGAACAGCGCGATGACCGGCGCCTGCGAGATGGCGGTCATGGTCAGCGGCAGCAGGCCCTTGGTCACGCCGAATTGCGCGAAGGTGTCCACCAGCGGGATGAGGCCGAGCTTCGCCAGGCCGGTCGCGGTGCTGATCATGTTCGACTCGGCGATGCCCACGTCAAGCGCGCGGTCGGGGTAGGTTTTTTGGAACGCGGCGATGCCGGTCGAGCCGGCGAGGTCCGCTGACACTGAGAACACGGGGTAACCGTCCTGCACGGCGCGAATCGCGGCGCGCGACAGGCCCTCTTGAATCTTGGTCTTGTTCGGCCCGCTGACGGTGACTGGCGGCGCGGCTTTTTTCGCGGCTTCCCGGTCGAGCCACTGTTGGCGCAACGCCCGCGCCCACGCGACCAATTCCTCCGGCGCGGCGCCGCCGTAAAGCTCGTTAATCCAGTCGGGCAGCTTGTCCGCGTTGCCGAGCGGGAAGCCGTGACCGCCGGCGGCGTTTTCCTCGGTCGCCTTGATGCCGTAACCCTTGACCGTCTTCAACCACAGCGCGACCGGCTTGTTAGGATTATTTCGCGCCGCTGACAATGCGTCCTCGAGCGCGTGATACACGGCGGGCAGGTCGTTGCCGCGCGCTTCCTTGATGACGTGCCAGCCGAGCGTCGTCAGCGCCTCGAACGTCGGCGTCATGCTGAACGAATCCCTGGTGATGCGGCCGCTGAGCTTGGTGTCGTTGTCGCTGATGATGAGCACGAACGGCGCCAGCAACGCTTTGCCCGCCAAGCCGGGAATCGCCGCGAGCGCCTCCTTCGCCTCACCCTCCATCGCCGCGCCGTCGGAGAGGATGCAAAGGGTAGTGCGGTCTTTTTTCAGCAAGCCGTCGGCGAGCGCCAGGCCCTGCGCCTGCGGCAGGCTGGAGCCGAGCGGGCCGTTGCTCAGCAACACGCCTTCGGGGTTGAGGTGCGATTCGCCGTGACCGGTGAGCTTGCTCTTGATGCTGCGGAAATTTTTCAAATCGTCGAACGTCAGCCCGTCGAAGCCGTAGTTGGCGCGCACGGCGTAAATGCCGTTCTCCGTGTGCCCCGCGTCGTTGACGAAATTATAAGCGTCAAACCACTCGCGCCCGCTGACGCTGAACATGACCGCGTGAATGGCGGCGGACACCTCCGCCAGCGCCGCCGGCCCGCCCCAGTGACAAGCCGCGCCACCGATAACCGCGTGCATGTCCATCAGCGCGACCAGCGCCCGCGTCGCCCGCGGGTCGGCGACGGTGACTGGTTTACCGGCGCGGTCACTGACCGTGACCGAGTATTTCGGCGAATTTTTCGGCGTCCCCGCGAGACGCGGCGCGACTTTCAGCGGCTGCAACGGTTGTGCTGCCAATTGTTCCGCAATGACGGTGTGTGCTCCCATGATAAACTCCAAGGTTTGGTTAATTTAGTTCTGACGAAGGGATGATGTTAGCGAGCCATCCTGCCGAGGCAAGTGGGGAATTGGCTCGGGGCCGCAGTGGTTTCCCGGTAAACATTGAACTACCCCGTCTGCTTGCGCGGCCATCCCTTCGCGGAAGGGGTAGTTCAGTGTTAGTTTGGAGTTTTGATTTTGAGATTTGAGATTTAATTGGCATTTGGAGTTTGGCATTTGGAATTTCCCCCGCCGGGAAGACCCACCGCGCCCAAGTCCTCCCTCGCGCCGTGGATGAGGAAATGCAGGCGGTTGAAAATGTTCGCCTCGCTCGCGCCGGGGTCGAAGTCCAGGCACAGCAAGTTCAGGCGCGGGTGCAAATCGCGCAGACGGCGCTCGATGCCTTTGGCGACCAGCTGATTGGCGATGCAGCCGAAGGGTTGCACGCTGACGGCGTGGTTGATGCCGCGCCCGGCAAGGGCGGACAGTTCGGCGGGGATGAGCCAGCCTTCGCCGTATTGCGCGGCGGGGCTGACGATGCGCGTCGCGGCGGCGTGACCGTCGGCGAGGTTGTCCGGCGGTTGGTGATAACGAAACCCGGCGGCGGCACGGGTGAATTTTTCGCGGTAAAGTTCCAGCACTTTTCGCAGCGCCGGGTCGAGCAAATCGTTGACGGTGAGGCGGGACAGGTGCTGCTCGCGGTTGCTGCGGCGGTTGAAAAATTCTTGCAGGAAAAAATCCGCCAGCGGCGGCACGACCGGCTCCACGCCTTGCGCGATGAGCCACTCGACCAGGTGCCGGTTGCCGGCGGCGTTGTGCTTGACGTAAATTTCGCCGACCACGCCGACGCGCGGGCGCGGCGCTGACGGTGGCGTGACGGCGTTAAATTCACGCGCGGCGGCGCGCAGCAAACCGGGCAACGCGGCGGCGTCCCGTCGCCGCACCCGCGCCACACCAGCGGCGAGATAGTGGTCGCGCACCCGCGCGGCGACGGCGGGCGCGGTCTCGCGCGGGGCGGCGGCGTGATACATGGACGCCAGACTGTCAGCGTAGAACAGCGCGGCGACGGCGAGCCGGCGGCACCCGCGCCAGCGCAGGCGGAAACCGGGTTGCGCGTTGCGCACCGCGCCGGCGGCGGTACCGATGGCGACCACCGGCACGTCGGCGAAACCGGCGGCGCTGACGGCGCGGCGGATGAGCGCGGCGTAAGCGGTGGCGCGGCATTGCCCGCCGGTTTGCGTGATGGCGAGGGCGACCTGGTCGCGCCGGTGGCGACCCGATTCGAGCGCGCGGATGAAATCGCCCGCCACCAGCGTCGCCGGATAACACACCTCGTTGTTGGCGAAACGCAAGCC
>JAISBF010000151.1 GCA_031266335.1 Verrucomicrobiales bacterium | reverse complement strand
CGTTTTCGCGGTCTGCTCATCCGTTGGCACAAGCAACCGCAGTATTATTTGGCGGCCGTGCAGTTCGCTTGTGCGGTCATTGTCGCGCAACGCACCGGGTTATTCGGATAGGCTCTAAGGAGCAGAAACCAAAAAAAAGTCTGACAATGGATGGCTACGCTGCCTGACGCTTCTATTCAGGAGACCATAAATCCCTTCACTACCAGCTTACATACTGGTATAAGACTGCTAAACTCTAGTCCTTAGCTAACTTCAGCCCCTTTAAAAATCAAACCCTGTGCCTACCCTGTGTTCCTCTGTAACCAACCAAAAACTCTCCGCGCCTCCGTGTCTCGGCGGTTAAGTTTTATTTAAAAACACTTCGTGCCTTGGGGTCTTCGTGGTGAAAAAAACAACTCCCCGCGTGCCGAACGGGAAAGCCACGGCAAATCTCCTATTGCTTCGATGCAGTTTTTGGCGCATTATCGCCGTTTATGAAAATCACACCGCTACTGTGGCTGGCGCTGACAGTCAGCCTCGCGCTGGCGGTCACCGTCAGCGGGCAGGATAATTCCGCCATCGCCGGGCCGCCGACCTCGGCGGATTACGCAGTGGACGGGCCGGTCAAGATACGCTTCTCGTCCTACGCTGAGCGTGACTTTCCCGGCGCGGAGACCAAACGCTTCGGCAACGGCGGTTTCGATTACATTCGCCCCAAGGAACCAACCGACCCGCTGTTGCTCAATGTGCCGAAAGGCGGACGCGCGAAAGCTTACGTGGAAAAACTCGCCAAGATTGACGCGGACGAGGGGTTCGTTTATGTGCCGGGTGAGACGGTGAAAATCCACGTCACCGTCAGCGGCGCGCCGGCGGAGGTCACGGTCAGCGGGCAACGCGCGGGGCGCAAGGAAACCTTCACCGTCAGCGGTTCGCAAACGCTGGATTGGTCACTGGCAGCGGCGGGCGGCAAGGATGATTTTGAGTTGTACCAAATCGAGGCGAAACAAGGCGGGCGCGTGGTCGCGCGGCGCGGTTTCCTTGCGCAACGGCCCACCGGCGACATTGTGCCCATCCGCGACACACGCGGCACGCTCGGCTGGGAGTTCATCGAGTGGGGTTGCTCGCCGTTCGATTATCTGTGCGGTTTCCCCGCCGCTGACCGTGACAAATACACGCCCAAACAATTCCAGCGCAATCACACCATGGGCGGCAAATTTGACCCGCGCCTCGAGCCGTGGAATTGGGTGACTAACAACTTCGCGCCCGATATGCCGATTTACGGCGTGCGCGTCGGCGACTGGGGCCAGGATTTGTTCGCGCAGCCGTACACCGAGTATCCGTATTGGTGGCAATACTTCGGCGCCGGCTTGCAGTGGCGCGCGGACAGTTGGCGCTGGGGCGAGTTCAACGAGTTCGACCTGGAGCGCAGCCTCGTCGGCATCAACAACCAGCACAAGCGCGGCGAGGCGTGGGGCACCGGCGCGCCGGCCTGGCCTTCCTCGCCCTACGCCGCCGCCAATGACGGCCTCCTCGCCAACGGCGCGCACTTCCGCGAATGGCTCGCCGCGCTGTATTACGTCGCGCAAAAAAAACTGTGCGAGATGCGGCCGGGCATCAAGACCATCGTCGCCGAGGCCGACCACTGGAACGAGCGCGACAACGGCCCGTCACCCATCCACCCGCGCATCATCCAAATGTACCTCGACTATTTGCGCGCGAAAAATCTGCCGCACGACGACCTCGACGCCGCGAAAAATTCCGCCGAACTCGCCGCGCTATTGCAGCCGCGCCAAGTCACGCCGCGCGGCCAGCACTTCCGCTACTGGAACTCCTACCAAATCAACTTGCGCGGGCGCCAATATGTTTGGGAAGCGTCGGTCAAGGCCGCGATGGAGGTCAACGGCTGGAGCAAGGTGGACTGGCGTTTCGGCAACGGCTTGATGGGCGAGACCATCGGCTTCGTCGGGCAGGGCTGGCCGCAGTTCGTCACGCGCGACCTTGAAATCGAGAGCGCGCCGTGGGTGCGTTACGCCGCTGACACGGGCTGGGATTACCATCACTGGCTCAGCGGCAACTACCGCTTCCCCGCGCAATCCTTCGCCCGCGCCGGCGCGCTCTACGGCATCCGCATCCTCAACCAGGACGCTTACAATGAGTCGCCGCCGCACTTGCGCCCGGACCATTTCAACCTGTTCCACACCATTGTTTTCAAGGAGCACTGGTGGTACGTCCCGCGCACCGCCGCCGAGCACGGGCGCATGTTCATCCCCACCTCGTTCATGCACTACTACGACAACAACGGCAAAGTGCAGCGCGTCGTCAACTGGGACCTCGACGACATCTACCGCTCCAGCCAGGCGTCCACCATCGGCGGCGGCGATGACAACACGCCGGGGCCGGAGTTGCACGCCATCCTGGACCACCGCCAAGTCAGCGAGGGCGTGACGATGGAGCGGCCGCTGGGCTTCGTCGGCGTCATCAGCAGCGCGCGCACCGCTGACCTTGAGAAGGGCACGGAATTTTTGTTCAACATGCTGCCGGGCTTCGTTAACGTCGCGCCGTGGGATTGGTTCTTCGAGTCGCTGGCGGACTTCGGCGTCTCCATCCCCGCTTATGTTGACGCTGACAATCTCGACCTGCTGCCGGCGAACACGAATTTAATTTTCGCGCCGCGCAAGGACGGCAAGGGCAAGGCCATCATCAGCGCCCGCGTTGACGGCAAACTCATCACCGCGCCGTGGCAGCCGGGCGACCGCGCCGCCATCGCCAAGTTCGCCGCTGACATTCAGGCCGCCGCCGGCGACCCGGTGAAATTCAGCGAAGGCACCACCGGCTTCGCGTTCACCTTCCGCAACAACCGCGCGCTCGTCTTCGTCGAGAACAAACGCAACGAATACGTCGCCAACTCGCCTAGCACACGTTACAACACCATCAACCCGCCCGACGAACAACCGCGCGACGCCACCGTCAGCGTCGTCGTGCCGTTCGCCGTGCGCGGCGCGCAAGTGTGGGACTTGACGAGCTTTCTGCCGGTGAACAACGCGAGCGTCAGCGCCGACCGCGTGACCTTCCCCGCGAAGTTGCGCGCCGGCGACGGTCGCCTCTACGCCATCGTGCCGCCCGCGAACGCGCCGAAGCTGCCGCCGCTGCCCGTCATCAAGCCGCGCCCCGCGCAAGCCGGGCTGGGCCAATTCATCGTGCCGTGGATTGACACCGCGTATGAAAAAGTCGCCTACCGCAACGCCATCCTCGCCGACCAGCCCAGGCCCTACGCGCCGCGCAACTACACCATGCTCGCCGAGGTCGCGCCGTCAGCGCCCGCGCCCGCCCGCGTCGCCAAGTCACCGGCAGCGGCGCCGCTGAAACTCACCGGCAATGCGCCCATCCTGAAAACCATCGCCCCCGCCGCCGTCATCGTCATCGGCGACCAAGCGCCCGCCGCTGTCCGTGACGCGGCGACACAACTCGCCGCCGCGCTCAAGCAACACGGCGGCGCGGGCCAAATCCTCACCGCCGCCGAACTCCAGGCGCTGCCCGTCAACGACAGCGGCGCGTGGCACCTCATCGTCATCGGCACCGTGTGGGACAACGAACTGTTGCAACGCTTCAACGACCCGTGGACGCTTGACCGCGATTGGTACTACGGCCGCCTCGGCAACGAGCCGGCGTGGGACTGGATGCCGCGCGGCGGCTACACCGTCGGCTTCGTCGGCGACTTCGCCGCTGACGATGACGGCGTCGGCAACCTCGTCGTGGACCGCTCCTCGTTCATGTGGGAAGCCCGCTGCCGCGCGATTGACGACGAGAAAAAACCGGCGGACCAACGCCCGCTACGCCTCATCTTCCGCCTCACCGGCAGCGGCGTCGCCGGCGTGCTGCAAGCCGTCAAAGCCTTCGCCGACGACGGCCTGCTCAACGGCACCATCCCCGGCCGGCGCGCCCCGGCGGGCGAACCGCGCTACACCCTGACCCCGGAGCGTTTGTACCGCACCCTGCCGCTGACCGTCCCGCTGACGGTCAACACCGCTGACGGTCACACCCTGACCTACCTCGGCTGGAACCAACCCGACGCCGAGTTTTACGACAGCTTCTATTCCAAGACCGGCATCCCCGCGCAGAAAATCTACCGCGTCAAATACGTCCCCGAATGGGGTTTGACCAATTTCGCCGCCGCCCCGCACCGCGGCAGCACGCGCTACGAAGTGTGCGTCCTTGATTTCGCCACCCCCACCGCCGCCCAAGCCGCCGTCGAAAAACTTGCCGCTGACAGTAACCGCGAGCCGCTGACCATCGGCCACGCGACAGCGCGACAAGCCAAATACGGCGCGCTGATAGTGGCCCAGGGCCACCGCGTCATCACCGAAAGCGCCCCCGCCCCCTGGGGCCGCGCGCTGCTGGAGGAATTTTTGAAAGGAAATCCTGCTCCAACAACCCCATGAGCGCTTGGCAAAAATGGCCTTGGCTTGGTAACCCTGCTGATGAAAATTTGCTTATGAAAACTACCCTGACCCTGCTCACCGTGCTGCTGATGACCATCACCGTCAGCGGGCAAGATAATTCAACCATCGCCGGGCCGCCGGCCACGGCGGATTACGCGGCGGACGGGCCGGTGAAAATCCGCTTCTCGTCTTACACCGAACGCGATTTCCCCGGCGCGGAGACTAAGCGGTATCCCGACAGCCGGATTGATTTTATCAA
>JAISBF010000113.1 GCA_031266335.1 Verrucomicrobiales bacterium | reverse complement strand
AAACCCTGACCGTCAGCGCCGAACACGCCGGTCGCGTGCGCCTCGTCCACCATCAGCCACGCGCCGAATTTATCCTTCAACTCGCAAATCACCGTCAGCGGCGCGAGGTCGCCGTCCATCGAGTACACCGACTCGACGACGACGAGGATTTTCGCCGTCGCGCTGCGCGAGCGAATTTCCGCCAGAATTTCCGCGAGCTGGTTGGTGTCGTTGTGTTGGAACACGACGCGGCGCGCGCCGGATAATTTCGCGCCGTCGAACAGCGCGGCGTGGCAGAGTTTGTCGAGCACGACAAAATCCGACTTCAGCATCAGCGCCGGAATGACGCCGCACGGCACCGCGTAACCCGTCGGGAACACCAGCGCCGCCGCGCTGCTCTTGAACGCCGCGAGCCGCTCCTCCAGCCGCTGATGGTGGGGAAAATTCCCGCTAATGAGCCGCGCCGCCCCGCCGCCGACGCGACCTTCGCGCAAGGCGCTGACGGCGGCGTCCACTAGCAGCGGATGCCGCGCCAAACCGAGATAGTCGTTGTCCGCGAATGACACCAGTGACTCCGGCGTCACCGTCAGCGCGCGTTCCAGCCGCGCCTCGGCATCAGCGGCCAGCCGCGCGCGCAGTTCGTGTTCGAGGGCAACCATGGCCGCCATGCTACCATTGCGCCGGCGGTGGGGAACACGCTTTTTTGTCCGCCCGTCCGCGCCGCTGGCCGGGGATTTATTTGATTGACTTCATGTCGCCTTAACATAGCTTGCGAAATTCTGATTGTCAGTCACGCCACTATGAATCCAGACCGTCAAGTCCTGCGCGAACTCGCCCGCACTTACGCCGAATGCAGCCGCCACCCGCGCAACGCCGAGAACGCCGCGCTGTATCGCGCGGTCAATGATTTGCGTCAAATCCGCCCCGTCGTCCTGCTGGACGAGATTCCGTTCCATGAATTAAACGTGGACGGCTCGCTGACACTGCGCTGCGCCGACCCGTTCCTGCGCGGCGTCGAGGATTATCTGCGAAAAACCATCTTCAAATGGCGTCACTTCCCCGCCGACATGATTGTCCCGCCGCACCTGCGCGTCGGCAAGGTCATCAACTCGACCGGCATTGGCATCACGGTCGAGGAGGAAACTATCAACTTGGACGCTGCCAACCATATCGCCTCGCACGGGTATGTTGACCAGTTCGCGCGCGACGAGGATTTGCAGCAGCTCAGGGAGCCGGTGATCAGCTACGACCACGCGGAGACCATGCGCCGCTATCAGTTGGTCGCCGACCAGGTGGGCGACATCATCCCGGTGAAAATCGGCGGCGTGCAATACATCTACAGCATGATTTGGGACGAGATTTCATCCTACCGCGGCGTGTCGAGCCTGTTGATCGACTTGATTGACCGCGAGGAATTCATGCACGCGCTGGTCCAGCGCCTGTACGACATCCGCATCAGCGTCACCGAGCAATACGAAAAACTCGGCCTGTACGAATACGGCCCCGAGACCATCCACTGCGTCAGCGCGCTGACCGACGACCTCCCCGCGCCCGACCCCGCCGCCGGCGCGCAACGCAAAAACATCTGGTGCCGGGGCGCCGCGCAAATCCTCGGCTCGGTGTCGAAGGAGATGCAGGAAGCATTTGAATTCCAGTACACGCAAAAATTGTTCGCGCCGTTCGGCCTGGTGTACTACGGCTGTTGCGAGCCGTTGCATCAAAAACTGGACGCCTTGGTGAAAATGCCGCATCTGCGCAAAATCGGCGTCACCCCGTGGGCCGACCTGGACGTGATGGCCGAGTTTATGGGCGACAAATACGTGATGGCCGTGAAGCCCAACCCCGCCTCGGTCGCCGTCGGCTCGCTGGACGAGGACGGTCTGCGGAAGGAATTGGGCCGGATTCTTGACGCGGCGCGGCGGAACCACGCCAATTGTGACATCGTGCTGAAGGACATCAGCAGCGCCTCCTACCGCCTGGAAAATCTCGTCCGCTGGGAGCAAATCGCGATGGAACTGGTGCGGGCGTGGTAAGCTTATCCGGCCTCACATCCAACTCACCGTCAGCGTCGCGCCCCGGCCGGCCGTTTCATCAGCCTAGTGAGGCACGGCGATCAGCGCCTGACCATCCGCATCCCAGATGTGTCTGGCCATGGAAGGGTCGAGGGTAAACTGCTCGTCCTCCAACGAAGGATTGAACAGCAGCTTTATATTTATGGTGAGCTTGCTTCTCGGGGTATTGGAATAAGCGGCCTTTTTCCCGACGCCCCCGTGAAAATCAAGTTCCGCGCGCGCCGGGTAATAAATTTTTTGATTCGCCAGTTGCTGACAGCCAACTTCCGTGATCCGATAAACGTAAATCGGTTTGGCCGTCTCATCCGCGATTCTTTCCCATTGGACGGGAAAAAACGCGCGGTCGGGATCCGCCAGCACCACATAATGGGATTTTTGGGCGGTGGTATATTCAATCCCGGATTCCACTTCAAAGCGCGCCATTTTTTTGCCGGCCACCTCCACATACCCGGCATTCCTGATTCTTTTGGCAAACAACTCCCAATTCGCCGCCTGTTGCAGGTCAGCCAGTATCGTAAACTGACTGTCATCGTCCTTGGTTAGCTCGGAAAAAAATTCCAACGGCCTTAGGTATTCGTCAAGATACCTGCGGAAATATTCCCGCGGCGGCTGAGTGGTTTTTTTAAGGTAAAGATAACCGGTATGCGTGGTCAGGACTTGATAATATTCCCCGTCATAGGCGGCCATCCGGAAATTTTTTTCCCCTTCCGGGCCAAAAGCCAGTTGATCATGCAAATAGAACCTGGTGCCCGAGAGCGCGAGCGATAATTTGCCTGCCAATGGCGGCGCCAGCAGCGGCTTGATTAATTCCGGATTCTGCCAAATGGCTCGGGTCGCGGACAATTCATAGCCAGTCAAATTACTGAATTGGCCGCGCAATTCCCTGACAATTGTTTGCGCCAGTTTATCCGGGTCGTCCCCGGCGGCCCGGGCAGGCGCGCTGACCGTGCCCAACACGCCATAAATAAACACTATTATCAATCCCGCGAACACTCGCTGTCGGTGAAACATATGCCGTGAAATAAGCCGGAGCAGCATATTTGTTTTCATGTATCCACTGTTTTATTCGATTGCCATATCTTCCGTTGCAACCGTAAAACCGGATTCTGTCCCGACCCACGTTTTCAGCTTCGCCGGAATAAAACGCAGGAGCGTGTAATCGCTGTCGCCTGCCGGATAATACATTTCCCAG
>JAISBF010000064.1 GCA_031266335.1 Verrucomicrobiales bacterium | reverse complement strand
CATACTCGCGGTACTGCTCGCCAAGCTGATTGGCGCGGGGCTTGGCGTGGTCGTCATGTTAATTTGCCTCGCCATCTACATAATACTCATCCCCATGATGATTTACTTCGGCGTCGCTTATTTATTCACCGGCATCGCGCTGGTTGACCGTCGGCTCGGCATCTGGGAGGCGATGGAGTTTTCCCGCAAAATCGTCACCCGCCGCTGGTGGTCAATGTTCGGCCTCATGTTGTTGAACCTGCTGGTCATGCTGCTGGGGCTGCTCGCCTGCGGCGTCGGCCTCATCATCAGCGCGCCGGTGGTTGCTGCCGGCCTGATGTACGCCTACCACAGCCTGTCAGCCGAATGGGAACAGGAGCACCGCCCGTGACCCCGCTGACGCTCATCCACCGCCCGCGTCGCAATCGCCGCACCGCCGCCATCCGCGCGCTGATGGCGGAAACGCACCTGTCGCCCGCGCAACTGGTCTGGCCTGTCTTCATTCACGACGCCGCTGACAGTGTGGACCTCCCGTCCCTGCCCGGCATTCGGCGCTTCACTGTCAGCGACCTGTTACGCGAGTGCGAACAATTGCGCAAGCTCAGCGTCAGCGCCATCGCCCTGTTCCCCGCCGTCGAGCCGGCGCTGAAGGACGCTGACGGTCGCGAGGCGCTGAATCCTGACAACCTCGTCAACCGCGCCACCCGCGAGTTGAAAAAACATTTTCCCGAACTGGCGCTCATCGCCGACGTGGCGCTCGACCCCTACACCACGCACGGGCACGACGGTCTGCTCGGCGCTGACGGTGACGTGGCCAACGACGCCACGGTGGCCGCGCTGACGGTGATGGCGCGCCGCCAGGCCGAGGCGGGCATTGATTACGTCGCGCCGTCCGACATGATGGACGGCCGCGTCGGCGCCATCCGCCGCGCGCTGGACGCTGACGGTCACCCCAGCACCGGCCTCATCGCCTACGCCGCCAAGTTCGCCTCCGCCTACTACGGCCCGTTCCGCGACGCCGTCGGCAGTCACCGTCAGCGGGGCGATTATCTCGACAAACGCACCTATCAACTCAACCCCGCCAACGCCCGCGAGGCCGTCCGCGACGCCTTGCTCGACGAGGCCGAGGGCGCCGACGCGCTGATGGTGAAGCCCGCCGGGTTGTACCTCGACATCCTCGCCAGGTTGCGCGCAAAAACCCCGCTGCCGCTGAGCGCCTATCAAACCTCCGGTGAATACGCCCAAATCCACGCCGCCGCTGACCGTGGCTGGCTCGACTTCGCCGCCGCCCGCGACGAGTCGCTGCTCGCCATCAAGCGAGCCGGCGCCGATTTCATCCTGACCTACTTCGCCAAGTCCTATGCGGAAGCGCATCGTCCCGCCTGATTTTTTTACAGGGAGATCATGGAGTTCATGAAGGTTTCAAATAGATAATCTCAATGTTCTCCATGAACTCCCTGTAAAAAAATCAAACCGACGCACCACCCGAAGCCCGCTTGCGTTGACGCGGCGAACAGTTATAATGCCGCCGTGAAGAAAATTACCCAACGGATTGTGTTAAATGTGCCGCGCGGCGTCAGTTCGCGCTTGCAACGCGCCGCGCGCACCGAGGGAACCACGGTGAATCAAATCGTCTTGCGCCTGGTCACCAACCACTACCCCGCGCCCAAGAAAAACGCCATGTGCAGCCTCGCCGATTTGCCGCTCAAATATAACGTCACCAGGGAAGACGCGGATGAATTGGAAAAAGTGTTGCTGGAAATGCGCACGATTGAGCCGGAGCTTTGGAAGTAATCATGCGCATACTTGTTGATGCCAACCGTTTCGTGGATTACAGCCGTGCCGATGAGGATACGCGCGCGATGTTTGACCAGGCCGCGCGCATTTTTTTTCCGTTCATCGTGGTCGGAGAAATTCGCGCCGGCACCAGCATCACCAAACACGGACGCGAACAGCAACAAATCCTGGCGGAATTATTAGCGCGGCATGATGTGGCGGTCATCCACAGCAGCGACAATACCATTCGCCGGTACGCCGAGATTTATCAGCAACTGGTTGTGCGGGGAACGCTCATCCCCACCAACGACATCTGGATCGCCGCGCTCGCGTTGGAGCATGACTTGCATCTTTACACCCGCGACCAACATTTCCGGCACATCCCCGCGTTGAAATTATTATGAACACCTACGATTTAATCGTCATCGGCAGCGGGCCGGGTGGCTACACCGCCGCGGTGCGCGCGGGCGGGCTGGGCCGCAAGGTCGTCTGCGTGGAACAAGCCGCGACGCTCGGCGGCACTTGCCTGAACATCGGCTGCATCCCCAGCAAGGCGCTGCTGGTGTCGAGCGAGCATTATCATTTTGCCAGGGAACGCTTCGCGGCGCACGGCCTCAACGTCAGCGGGTTGACGCTGGACTTGGCGGCGATGATGCGACGCAAGGACGGCGTCGTCGCCCAACTCAATCGCGGCATCGAATTTCTGTTCAAGAAAAACCGGGTCGAGCGTCTCATCGGCAGCGGCCGGCTCCTCGCCGGCAACCAAGTCGAAGTCACCAACGCTGACGGTGGGAAGATTTTGCTCAACGGAAAAAACATCCTGCTCGCCACCGGCAGCGTCGCGGCGGCATTGCCGTTCCTGCCGTTCGACGGTCAGCGCGTGGTCTCCAGCACGGAGGCGCTGAGCTTCAGCGCGGTGCCGAACAGTTTGCTCGTCGTCGGCGCCGGGGCCATCGGCCTGGAACTTGGCTCCGTCTGGTCGCGGCTCGGCGCGGCAGTGACCGTGGTCGAGTTTTTGCCGCGCATCGCCGGCGGCTTCGACCTGGAAGTCGCCGGCGGGCTGCAACGCTCGCTCGAACGGCAAGGTCTCAAGTTTTTCCTTAACACCCAAGTAACCGCCGCTGCCCGTGACGCCGACGGCGTGACGCTGACCGTGACCCGCGACGGCAAGGACTGCACTGTCAGCGCCGAGAAAGTGTTAGTCGCCGTCGGGCGCAAACCGAACACCGCCGGCCTCGGCCTGGAACACGCCGGCGTGCAACTCGACGAGCGCGGGCGCGTCAGCGTCAGCGACATCGGGCAAACCTCCGCGCCGAATATTTACGCCGTCGGCGACCTCACCGCCGGCCCCATGCTCGCGCACAAAGCCGAGGCCGAGGCCGCCGCCGTCGTTGACCGGCTCGCCGGCCAGCCGACGCGCGTCAACCGCAACGTCATCCCCAGCGTCATCTACACCGCGCCCGAAGCCGCCGCCGTCGGCCTCACCGAGCAACAAGCGCGCGACCAGGGCCTCACCGTCAGCGTCGGCAAGCACAACTTCATGGCCAACGGTCGCGCCCTCGCCGCCGACACCCGCGACGGCTTCGTCAAACTCATCACCGACACAGTCAGCGGGCGCTTGCTCGGCGCGCACATCCTCGGCGCGAGCGCCGCCGAACTCATCGCCGAGTGCGCGCTGTTGATGGAACTCAACGGCACCGTCAGCGACCTCGCCCGCGTCATCCACGCGCACCCCACCTTGGCGGAAGTCACCAAAGAAGCCGCGCGGAATTTACCTTAAAACAGCTACCAGACCAAATTCCCCTCTCGTAGAGGGGTGGCCGCGTATGCGGACGGGGTGTTTTAGCGTTCTGTGCTGTTCCCCTCGGAACGCTGAAACACCCCGGCGCTTCGCGCCACCCCTCTTCGAGAGGGGAATTAACTCACGCCAGAACCACCCTCACAGCCCATGCCCAGGCACATACAAATTCCCCTCTCGCAGAGGGGAATTGCTGTCGTTAGGTCAAAGCGAAATGCTAGAAAAAACTTCCTGTTCCTCTTCCGCCATGCTACCATCTCTCTCGCCATGCATAAACTCCTCGGCCTCCTCCTGCTAGGCGTCACGGTCAGCGCCTATGCGTCGCAATTCACCACCATCGGCGGCGCAGCCGTTGATGACGCGGGGCAACCCGTCGCCGACGCCACGGTCTTCATCAGCGGCAAGGGCGTTAATTCAACCGTGTGCGGCGCCATGTCAGTCTTCACGAACAGCGAGGGTAAATGGCGCTATGACCGTATCACGCCCGGCATCAAAAGCGTCCGACTCGGCGTGTGGCACCCGCAATTCGCGCCGAACCATAACGGCGGTTCTTACGATTTGACGGAATACGACGACATGCCGTCACTCCTCGCGGGCACGCACACGCTGACCTTGCGACGCGGCGTCACCATCAGCGGGCTGGTCACGGATAGCGCCGGTCGCCCCGTCAGTGGCGCGGAAATTACCTACGGGCGCGATAGCAACGCCAGCAACGCGCTGCCAACGCAATTCACCGGCGCTGACGGTCGCTTCACGCTCGCCTCGCTGCCGGACTCGGTCGCGTATCTCACCGTCAAAGCGGCGGGTTTCGCGCCGGGACAAAAACATCTTTACGTCAAAGACCGACCGCTGACCGTGACCATCCAACTGCCCGCGCCGCTCACCCTCAGCGGGCGCGTCGTGAACGCGAGCGGGCAGCCGGTCAAAGACGCTAACGTGTATCTCGACACCTGGCGCGGCACCCGCACGCTCAAAGTCCGGCTGACCACCGACGCTGACGGTCGCTTCACCTACGCCGACGCGCCGGCGGATGACATCAAAGTTCTCGCCTATGGCAAAGGTTATGCCGGCAGTGAAGTCACCGTCAGCGCCGGACGCGACAACATTATCACGCTGCAAAACCCGACCAGCGTCAGCGGCACAGTGTTCGACGCCGTCACCAACCAACCAATCCCCGCCTTCACCATCGTGCGCGGGCTTTGTTTTGGCGACAGTCCGTTAATTTCATGGCAAAAACACGTCACCGTCAGCGGCAGCAACGGCGCGTTCACCGTGCCGGACCTAACCGAATACTGGGGACACGACAACACCGCCCACGCATTCCGCGTCAGCGCCGACGGCTACGC
>JAISBF010000014.1 GCA_031266335.1 Verrucomicrobiales bacterium | reverse complement strand
TCGGCTCACTCGACAACAACGGCACGCTGAACGTCGGCGATTATCAGGTGAGCGTCAGTGACTTGGCAAACAACGGCACCATCGACATCGCGGTGAACACCGACAGCGGCGCCCACGGTACCCTGCACGTCACCGGCACCAGCAGCGGCGCGGGCACCATCCACGTCACCAGCACCGGCGACGGCCAAGCCAACCCCAACGACGTGCTCGGCAACCTCGTCACCGGCGACGGCACCACCAACTACACCTGGGACGAAGTCGATTGGGGTCTGGAAGAACTAATCGTCACCCCCAACCCCGACGGCACCATCAGCATCAAGGAAGACGGCACCAGCCCCGCCGGCGCGGTCTTGAACAGCGCCATCGCCGTCCAGCAAAGCCTGTGGTTTGCCCAGCAAAACAGTTTGTTAAAGCGCATGGGCGACCTCCGCTATGGAGCGCGGGCGTCTCGCCCGCAAGCGGACAAGGATGTCCGCGTTCCATATAACCTCATCGAAAACATCTGGCTCAGAAGCTACGGCCAACAGCTAAACGTCGGCAGCCAAGTAGCAGGCAAAGCCTACGAACAACTCATCTACGGCGTCGATCTCGGCACCGATCACAAGTTCACCCTCAGCGCTGACAGTGACTTGTATCTCGGCCTCTACGCCGGCTACGGCCGCAGCGACCTCGACTACCGCACCCCCGGCGCTGACGGTGAGATCAACAGCTACTACGGCGGCCTCTACGCCACGTGGTTACACAGCAGCGGCTTCTACCTCGACGCCACCGTCAAAGCCGCCAGCGTGAACAACAACCTGAAAGCCCCCCACGGCGACACCCAACTCAAAGCCAACTACAGCGACATCAACCTCGGCGGCAGCCTCGAAATCGGCAAGAAGTTCACCTTTAAAGATGACTGGTTTATCGAACCCCAGTTCCAAGTAAACTACCTCCACATCCTTGCCGAGGATTACACCGCCGGCCACATGAACCTCAAAGCCCAAGACCTCGACGCCCTACAACTGAGAATCGGCAGCCTCTTCGGCAGAACCATCAACCTCACCAACAGCGGCGCACTCCAGCCTTACGTGAAGATCAGCGGTGTCGAAACCATCAGCAGCGGCGGCACCCTGCGCAACGGCTACCAACACACCCGCGCCAACACCGACGGCGCCCGTGCCGAACTCGGCGCTGGCCTCATCTGGCAACTCGACACCAACAATCAGTTGCACTTGGACTACGAAGCCTCCTTCGGCGACAAGTACGACAAACCCTGGGGCCTAACCGCAGGTTATCGCCACCAGTTCTAAACCACGAATAAACACGAATTGACACGAATAACATGCAAGAGGCAACCGCTGACCGTGGTTGCCTCTTGCATTAGTGTCCATTCGTGTTAATCCGTGGTTAAAAATCTCCGTGCCTCCGCGCCTCCGCGGTTAAGTTTCAACGGTTCAACCAAGCCACTTGCGCTAAATGGTCAGCTGCTCGCCCAATTCGATTACGCGGTTGGCGGGGATTTGGAAATATTTGGCCGGGTCGAGCGCGTTGCGGAACATGAAGCTGAACAGCAGTCGCTGCCAGAGCGGCATCAGCGACTTGCCGGTCACCGCCGCGATCAGCGACAGGCGCGCGAGGAAATAGCTGGTGGTCATGGTGGCGAAGTTCAGCGTCGGCTCGTGGTCGGCGAGCTTTTGCAAATCCCACGGCACGTTCGGATGTTCGCGGAAGCCGTAGCGCAAGATGATTTGATGGAACCCGGCGCCCAACGCGCGCCACTCGGCGCGTGATTCGTGGACATACGGGATGCTCGCGGTCTGCACGGTGAGAAAGACGTTGGTTTGATGGATGACTTTGTTGTGCTTGTAATTGTGCAGCAGCGAGCGCGGGACGACGCCGCTGTTGGCGGTCAGATACACGGCGGTGCCGGCGACTCGGAGCGGTTGGTGGCGTGTCAGGTCTTGCACAAAGGTCTCGCTGTCGATGACGTTGTAGCCTAGCAAACGTCGCAGCAGGTGCCGCCCGCGCCGCCAGGTGCTGACGATGATGAACAGCCCCGCGCCGACGCCCAGCGGCAGCAGTCCGCCGTGGAACAGCTTGGTCGTGTTCGCCGTGAGAAACACCAGGTCCACCGCGAGGAACACCGCGCCCAACGGCACTACCACCGCCAGCGGCCACTTCCAGCGCGCGCGGGCGAGGAAGAAAAACATGACGCTGGTGATGAGCATGGCGCCGCTGACGGCGAAGCCGTAGGCGCGGGCCAGTCGCGCGGATTCGCCGAATATCAGCACCAGCGCGAGACAGCCGGTCATGAGCAACCAATTCACCAGCGGCAGGTAGATTTGCCCGATGGCGTTGGAGGTTCGCCTGACGGTCAGGCGCGGGCAGTAACCGAGTTGGATGGCCTGCGCGGTGAGCGAATACGCGCCACTGATGACCGCTTGCGCGGCGATGACGGTGGTGATGGTGGTGACGATGATCAGCGGCACCAGCCCCCACGCGGGCGCGAGTTCGTAAAATATCTCGAACCGCGCGGCGCTGTTCTTCAGCAGCAGCCGCGCGCCCTGCCCGTAGTAATTCAGTGTCAGCGCCGGCAACACGATGAACAGCCAGCCGCGGCGGATGAGTTTCGCGTTGAAGTGCCCCATGTCGGCGTACAATGTTTCCGCGCCGGTCATCACGAGGAACAGCGAGCCGAGCAGGCCGCAGGTTTGCGGCGTCAGCCCGTGGGTGAGCAGAAAATTCACCGCATACCACGGATTCAGCGCCAGCGCGACGCGCGGGCAGTGCCACAGGTTATACAATCCCAGCGTGCCGAGCGTGACGAACCACAGCAACATCACCGGCCCGAACAGCACGCCGAGTTTTCCCGTGCCGACGCGCTGGAACCAGAACAGCGCGACGATAATCAGCAGCGACGCGGGCACAATCCACGGTTGCAAGTCGGGATCCAGCACCTTCAGGCCTTCCATGGCGCTGAGGATGGAAATGGACGGCGTGATGAGCGCGTCGGCGTAGAGCAGGCACGCGCCGCAGATGCCGAGGAAAATAAAACCCGTGGTCAGCCGGCCTTTCTCCGGCAGCGCCGTTTTCAACAGCGCCAGCAACGCGAAGGTGCCACCCTCGCCGCGATTGTCAGCGCGCAGAATGAGACCGAGATATTTGACCGTAACCACCAGCATCAGCGCCCAGAACACCAGCGAGCACACGCCGAGCACCGCCTCCTCGCTGACGGCCAGGTCATTGTCGTAAAAGCACTGGCGGAAAGCGTACAGCGGGCTGGTGCCGATGTCGCCGTAAACAATGCCCAGCACGCCGACGAGGCCCAGCAGGGAAACGGGTTTTTTGGCGGAGTGTTCAGACATGCGGTGATAAACTTTGGGGGTTAACACTTAACTCTTGCCGCTGGCCTGGTCGTCATCCCGCGCCTCCCCGTCATCGGCGTCCTCCTCGTCGCAGGCGTTCCCTAACAAATCGTCAATGGCGCCGCACTCCAGCTTGTGCTGCATTTCCTCAAGCGTGGCGGAAAGGTCGCTGACCTCGCGCCAGACTTTCGGCGTGACAAAGACCCGTTTGCCCGTTTCCAGCGCGATGGCCAGGCAATCGCTCGGTCGCGCGTCAATCTCCGTGATGCGGGTGTGCGCCGCGTCGTCCATTTTCAGGATCAGGCGGGCGTAATAGATGTCGTTGCGCAAGTCGTTGATAACCACCCGTTCGACCGAAATGGCAAAAGCCTTGAAAATGAGGCCGATGAGATCGTGCGTCAGCGGCCGCTCGCGCTGGTTGCCTTGCAAAATCAGGGCGATATTGGCGCCCACTCCTCCGTCCACGTGAATGCTGAAAACTTTTTCCTCGTTGCCAAGGAACACGGCAATGTCGTGGCCGGACGGCATCAAGCCCAGGATTCTCACCTCAATCAACGCTTCCGTCATAGTTCTGCCATATTTAACCACAGATGGACGCCGATGAACACGGCTAAAACAAAAAAGCCATCCGGGCAATGTTTCCGGCCGCATTTTTAGATTGGCGGACACGCCGGAATGGCACATGCTCGCCGCCGTATGAAACCACTGCATGTTGTCGTGTGGAATGAATATGTCCACGAAACCCAAAACCCAAAAGTCGCCGCCGTTTACCCCAAGGGCATCCATCAGGTCATTGCCGACGGCATCAAGAAGTTCCATCCTGCTTACGCCGTGTCCACCGCGACGCTGGCGGAACCGGAGCATGGTCTGACGCAGGAACGGCTGGACCAGACGGATGTGCTGCTGTGGTGGGGCCACGGGGCGCACGACAAAGTGGAGGACAAAATCGTGGATCGCGTGCAGGCGCGGGTGTTGCAGGGCATGGGCCTGATTGTGCTGCATTCCGGGCATTTTTCCAAAATCTTCAAGCGGTTGATGGGCACTTCCTGCGCCCTGCAATGGCGCGAGGCCGGGGACAAGGAGCGGCTGTGGGTGTGCAATCCCGGCCATCCGATTGCGGCCGGCTTGCCGCCGACCTTCACTCTGCCGGAGGAGGAAATGTACGGCGAGCCGTTCGGCATCCCGACGCCGGAGGAACAGGTGTTCATTTCCTGGTTCGAGGGCGGCGAGGTGTTCCGCAGCGGCAACTGCTGGCATCGCGGCAACGGCAAGATTTTTTACTTCCAGCCGGGGCATGAGACCTATCCGACCTATCACGACGCCAATGTCCAGCGCGTGATTGCCAACGCCGTGGCCTGGGCCGCGCCGCAAGGCTGCTGGCAGGATGTGTTGCGCGCGCCCTGCGCCAAGGATCCGCACGAACCCATCAGCAAGAAATAATTAACCGGTTGCCGGCGGCCACTGTCAGCGTGCGAACATCCGGTTTGGCGCGCTGACGGTGGCGCGGACGCCATTTGATTCCATGAGCAAAAAACTGAAAATCGGCCTGATTGGCGCGGGCGGCATTGCGCGCGGCGCGCATATGAATCCGGGCTGGAAAATCGCGCCGGACTGCGAGGTGGTCGCGGTTTGCGACATTCACCGCCCGACGGTGGAAAAATTCGCGCGGGATTTCAACATTCCGCAGGTGTTCACCGATTACCGCGAGCTGCTCAAGCTCAGGGAGCTTGACGCGGTGGACATCAGCACGCCGAATAAAATCCACACCCCGGCAGTGCTGGCGTCACTGGCAGCGGGCAAGCATGTGCTGTGTGAAAAACCGCTGGCGGTCACCGTCAGCGAGGTGCGGCAGATGGCGCTGGCGGCGAAAAAAGCCGGCAAGCTGCTGATGACCGCGCAGCATCAGCGGTTCCGCGGCGAGAGCGTGGCGCTGAAAAAATGGGCGGCGGCGGGCCACCTCGGCGAAGTTTATCACGCGCGGGTCAACGCCACCCGCCGCAACGGGCTGCCCTGCCCGCCGGGGTTCATCGACCCGAAACTCTCCGGCGGCGGGCCGTGCATGGACATCGGCGTGCACGCGCTGGACACGGCGCTGTGGGTGATGGATTTCCCGCGGCCGGTCAGTGTCAGCGGCACGGCGAAAGTCAATTTTGCCCACGGCGATGAAATTCCGGGCGCGTGGGGCGAGTGGGACCGCAAGCTGTTCGGCGTGGAAGATTTTGCCGCCGGCTTCGTGCGTTTTGCCAATGGCGCGACGCTGGCGCTGGAGGCGAGCTGGCTGCAACACCAGGATGGCGAGGATTTGAGTTTCACGCTGCTCGGCAAAAAAGCCGGCGTGCAGTGGCCGTCGGGACGGTTCTATGCTGCGCCTGACAGAGTGTTAGTGGACGGGAAAATCCAGCCGGTCGGCGGTTTGCAGCCGGCGCACACGGAGGAAATCCTGGCCTTTGCCGACGCCGTGCGCAACGGCCGGCCGTCCCCCGTGCCGGTGGCGCAGACGCTGTATGTCATCGCCATCCTGGAAGGCATCATGAAGTCCAGCCGGCTGGGCCGCGAGGTGAAGCTGGCTTTGTCGTGAGGAATCCGGCGGTTATCCGAAAAACCATTTTACAAGGTAATTCTCCCCTCAAAACAAGTACGGGAATTTAGGCGTAATGTGGCCGATATATAAAATTGTCGGGGAATTTTAATGTTTTTGGGTGGCCGGGATGTGTCGAAATACGTAAGTTGTCGGCAGTTTCAGGGCGGCAACAACAAACTATCACACGGTCAAACGCACTCGCGTTTGACGTTTGATCAGTATGCGCGGTTAAGGGTGATTTTCATTTGAAAAAATTTTAACCAACTTCAGGTAAAACTTCTCAAAAAAGCGATAGCTTCAGCGCGTTTGAGAAAAGTGGCGTCTATTTTCGCGCCGGTGTTGAAACGGATCTGAACTTCAAATGCCTCCCGTTGTTCGCTGTCTTCGCGCAGGCGATACGCCTTTTCCTCTTCAATTAAATAGGTAATGGCGCTTTCGATATCAGAGCATTCGACCGAATGACCACGCAAAACTGTCAGTCGAATTGAAGTCACTTTGCGGTTTAGCGCTGCGTTGAGGCGTTGTTTGAAATTGACAATCTCATTTTGATGGAGCAAGCCCAACTTGGCCAGTAGACTGTTCGTCGCCTGCGGTTGTGGCTGGGACTCCCAGCACGAGATTTTTTTCTGAAACTGTTCCTCGGTAGTTCCGTTCGCTCCGTCTTCCGAAGATGCGTCTATTCCCAATTCGCGAAAAGCAGACAAGATTGACGCATAAGAAATGTGCAAAACACCAAAACCTTTTGATTCGAGCTGGTGCAAGGCGCTGCTGGTAAATTCGCCCGCCAAAACCGCTCCGCAAAATGGTTGATGGCGTGAGAAGGTTAAAGCGATTGGCATGACTGCCGCTTCAATTTCTTGAACCTTGTTTTTTGAGTGCTTCGTATAGCGCCGCCAAGCAGACTCGATAAACGCGACTGGCACGCCCAAAATTTCTTCCGTTCCACCGCGCTCTAAAACGTAGTCGAGATCATGTTTGTTTCCGTAGCCATCCTGCCAGGTCACTTTATTTTGACCGCCCCTGACTTTGCGCGGATGCTTGGAATCAAGATAAAGGCCATGTTGCTGCGCAATTTTGCCGAGAATATTTTGGACAAAAATCTCCAAAACATCTCCGATGCACTGTCCCCATTTGTGAGCGAGTGATTCAGCCATAACTTTTCTTTAGCCGCGAACCCACAAATGTCCTTCGCACAGCGGCACGCGATGCTTACGATTTTTCCATTTGTTATTTCGGTCGCGGAGCTTTTCAAACGTCCAAGATTCAAATCCGGCAGCTTGCGCCAGTTTGCCGAACCATTCAATAACCGGTACATAAATTCCATAAGGAGCAGAATCGCCGATGACGAAACACACTTCCGATTGGGGTGCGCAAACTCGCCGGAGTGATTGCCATGTTTGCGCCATGTCGAGAAAGTAACAGGCAACCATGTTATTGTAAGTCTTCTTGCCGCCGCGTTCCAGTCGCACGGAAGAAAGTTTGTGGCATACCGGAATAATTTCATCACGGATTGGCGAGAGTTCTGGTGATTCCAAAACTGCGTCGAGGTCAACCGATTTTGGCGGGACGTGTTGCGAACAGGCGCGCACTAAATGTTTTCTCACCGTTTCTTGCAAATCTCCCCAGCCGCGAATCTCTCCCATGAAGGCCATTTCCAAGCGCGTGGCGTCGGCATAGTCGTAATTATTTGCATAAGGTGGCGATGTGATGACCAGCGTCGCCCAACCGTTTGGCACGGTGGCGCATTTGCGCGCATCGTCCACGCGCAATTTGGCCAGCGGTTTTGCCCGCCGCGCCATGAAATGAATATCGGCGGCAATCATCTGAACGGAGCGCCGCAGCGTGACTTCTGGCGAAGGCGGAACCGTTTTGCGGCGACCGGGCAAAACATATTGCCACGGCGCGGTGCCCGCTTCGGAAACCGTCCGCAATGATGACACTAGCGCCATCCAAAGCAGCGACGCTTCAGGCGTTCCGTCTTGTTCGACTTCGACTGCTTGGCGGAAACAATCCAAATGGCTCAATGTTTCGGTGCTATAACATTTTTGGATAATTTCCGGGTAGCGGGTTGTTTGTGCCGTTGCTGTTTTGGCAAATTGGAAGGCATTCTCCGCCTTTGTTAAAAATCTTTCCGGGTCGGTGGCATAACTTAGCTTGGTCATGGCAACCCGATAGACAAACGGATGAGCTTCAATGCCGTGAGATGAAATTCCCATTTCATCACAAGCCAGACAGGTTGTCCCCGAACCGACAAATGGATCGAGCACGCGAAGTTCGCGGTCGTTTCGTTCGGCAAGCAGCCACTTTACCCATTCCGCCGAAAAACCGGCGCTGTAGCGAAACCACCGGTGAACCGGCAACCGCATGTTGTCGAGGAAATTGGAAGTGTAGCCGGCAACTTCCAAGACGGGGCGAATTTCTTTAGTGCCTTGATCGGTTCCAAACAAATCCATCACGGCTTGACCATAATCCTCTCGCAACCGCAACAGAATGTCGTCGTTTTCTTTCGGTTCAGGGTATTTTGTCGTTGCAGCCATGTGTGATTTTAGTCTGGCATTCGCGGATCACAAAACATCTCAAACAGCTTTTACCACAGGCACGACTTTACTCCACTCGTGGTAATTGCTCCCAATGACCAAACCTGCCTTGTCCATTTCGCAAAAATCCAACATCTCCCAAAGCGCAACACCATCACTAGACTCCAAAACATTTTTCAGAAAGGTCAAGTCACGTTTTGGAATATCCCATTTTTTCAAGTATTGTCATAAATTTGATTATGGTCGTCCCAAGCTCGCCGGCCAAAATATTTTTGGCCGGCGAGCAAATCCACAAATATGGATAAGAAATATAAGCTGCATTTTTTATGGCAGCAAGTGGCAAGTTTCAGATTAAATCATATCGGCCAACATTACGCCTAAATTCCCTTACTTGTTTTGAGGGGAGAATTACCTTTTACAAAGAGGCCGTGGAGTTATTGGAGACGAGTCGGCTGACTGTCTCCATTGACTCCGTGGTCTCTTTGTAAAAACGGACTGGCCCGGGGGCGCGACAAATCCATCGCTCATGGTCAGCGGGTGGTCGAGGCGCGGATAATCAACTCGCCGGTCAGCAGGATGGTGCGCGGCGGGGTGTCCGGGTGTTGCCGGCGCTCCAGCAGTGTCTGGATGCAGGCGCTGCCGATGGCGGCGCAGGGCTGATGGATGGTGGTCAGCGGCGTCGAGAGCAGCGAGGCGTAGCTCACGTCGTCGAAGCCGACCAGCAGGAAATCCCGCGGCACCTGCCGCCCGCTGTTGGTGGCGGCTTGCAACAACTGGGCGGCGGTCAGGTCGTTGGAGCAAATTACCGCGTCGCAATTGGCGCGCACGCCGCAAACGCTGACGGTGAACGCCGGGTCGCGCGGGTCGCCGACCTTGAAGGCCAGTTGCCGCCCGCCGTTGCCGAGCAAGCCGGCGCGCGCGCCCGCCAGCCGCAGGTCGGTGCTCGGCGGATATTCCGGCTTGGCGGTGAACACGACGCGGCGCGCGCCGCAATCGGCGAGGTGCCGGCCCAGCAGGTAACCGGCGTGGAAATTGTCGAGCGCCACGACATCAAACGCGCTGCGGCTGGGAAATTCCGCGGCATCGCGGTCCACCAGCACCACGGCCAGGCCGGCCGCGCGCAACGCGGCGGTCAATTCCAAGTTGCGGCACTCACGGTCAGCGGCGTGTTCCAGCGGCGCGAAAATCACGCCGCACGTGCCGCGCCTGGCCCACTCGCGCGCCAGTTCACCGGCAGCGGCGCCGTCCGCCGGCAGCGGGGCGCTGGACACCGTGCCCCCGGCGGCGTGGGCGGCCCGGTTGATTTCAGCGCCAATCGGGTCGAGAATTTCAGTGGTGCCGAGGCTTGCCACCAGCAGCGCGAAAGTCGGGTGGCGGGTCGGCACCTGGTCGCAGACATAGCAACCGGAGCCGGCCCGGATGTCCACCAGCCGCGCGTGCTGCAAGTCGCGCAGCGCCCGCCGCACCGTGGGCCGCGACACATGCCAGCGCCGGCACAACGCCTCCTCGCTGGGCAGGCGTCCGCCGGGCTGGTGGTGGCCGCTGACGATGGCGGTTTGCAGGGCGGTGAAGATGGCGCGATGTTTGACGGCTTTTGCCATAAACCTGTAATTACAGGTTTATGATCAATTTGTCACATATTTTTTGCGTTCCACTAAAAATTTGTCATCGTCAGCCGGCATGACACAGACGCAATTATTCTCAACAAACATCAATGATGTGGTGCAACGCGTGGCCAAAGGCAAGGTCGCGGTTTGCGGTGATTTCTGCCTGGATGCTTACTGGTTTATTGACAAGGAGGCCAAGGAATTGTCGCTGGAGACGGGCCTGCCCATTCACAAAGTGCGGCGGGTGGGTTACAGCCCGGGCGGCGCGGGCAACGTGGCGATGAACCTGCGCTCGCTGGGCGTCGCCGAGGTGCGCGCGGTCGGCGTGCTGGGGCGCGATATGTTCGGCGACGAATTGCTGCGGTCACTGTCAGCGGCGGGCGTGGACACGGCCGGTTTTTTGCGCGCCGAGCAATGGCAGACCCTGGTGTACGCCAAGCCGTATCTTGCCGGCGGCGAGTTGAACCGGCTGGATTTCGGCGCGTTCAACGCGTTCCCGGAGGAATTGGAAGAGGCGCTGCTGGCCAAGCTTGAAACAGCGGCCAAGGCTTCCGACATGGTGGTGATTAACCAGCAAATCGCGGGGCTGATGGTGACCGAGCGGTTGATTGCGAAAATCAACGCGCTGGCGGTGAAGCTGCCGCGGGTGCTGTTCATCGCCGATTCGCGCGACTATGCGCAGCATTTCACCGGCGTGATGCTGAAAATCAACACCCGCGAGGCGGCGCGCGTGCTCGGCAGCCCCACCCATCCGGGCGCGGTGGTGTCGCTGGACGAGGCTTACGGTTACGCCACGGCGCTGAGCAAGCGCATCGGCCGCCCGGTGGTGCTGACGCGCGGCGAGCACGGCTTGGTGACCGCTGACGGTGACCGGGTGTTCGCGGTGCCGGGCATTCAGGTGTTGGGCAAAACCGACCCGGTGGGCGCGGGCGACACCGTGGTCGCGGCCATCGCGGCGGCGCTGGCCGGCGGCTGCCCGCTGACCGAGGCGGCGGGTTTCGCCAACCTCGCGGCGTCCGTCACCGTGCGCAAGGTGCAGTCCACCGGCACCGTCAGCGCCGCCGAATTGCTCGCGGCGGGCGCGCCGGATTATATTTACGAGCCGGAACTGGCGGACAGTCCGCGCGCGGCGCGCTATTTGCCCGACACCGAAATCGAGGTGGTGCGCGAGAAGTCGCGCCGGGGTGCCGTCAAGTATGCGATTTTCGACCACGACGGCACTATTTCCACGTTGCGTCAGGGCTGGGAAAAAATCATGGAACCGATGATGCTGGAAGCCATTCTCGGCGACCAGGCGGCAAGCGTGCCGGATCATGTCTATAAAAAAGTGGTCACCGAGGTCAAGACTTTCATCGACAAGACCACCGGCATCCAGACGCTGGCGCAGATGAAGGGGCTGGTCGGGCTGGTGCGCGAGCACGGCTTTGTGCCGGCGGATAAAATCCTCGACGAGCACGGCTACAAGGCGATTTACAACGAGGCGCTGCTGGAGATGGTGCGGGCGCGGGTGCGCAAAATCGAGCGCGGCGAACTGGGGCCGAACGATTTTGAAATCAAGGGCGCGCGCCAGTTCCTCGCGGCGCTGCACCAGGCGGGGGTGAAGTTGTTCCTCGCCAGCGGCACCGACGAGGCCGACGTACAGGCCGAGGCGCGGGTGATGGGTTACGCCGACCTGTTCACCGGCGGCATCCGCGGCGCGGTCGGCGACCTCAAGGTCGAGGCCAAGCGCGTGGTGCTGGAGCGCATCATCAACAGCGGCGGCATCACCGGCGACGATTTGGTGGTGGTGGGCGACGGGCCGGTGGAATTGCGCGAGGGCAGCAAGCGCGGCGCGTTTTGCCTGGGCATCGCCAGCAACGAACTGTGCCGTTACGGCCTGGATTTGACCAAGCGCGCGCGCCTCATCCGCGCCGGCGCTGACATTGTGGTGCCGGACTTTTCGCAATACAAACGCATCTTGCCCCTGCTGGGAGTGCAGGCATAATTTTAACGAAGATATTTATGATCAATCCATCCGATAAAATCATGACGCCCGAACAGGCGCGGAAGTTCCGCGACACACTGTCAGCGTCCGGCAAAAAACTGGTGTTCACCAACGGCTGTTTCGACATCCTGCACCGCGGCCATGTCACCTACCTGACCTTCGCGCGCAACCAGGGCGACGCGCTGTGCGTGGGCCTGAACAGCGACGCCTCGGTGAAACGCAACAAGGGCGAGAACCGGCCCATCAATCCCGAGGACGACCGCGCGTTCGTCATGGCGTCGCTGCAGGCGGTGGACGCGGTGGTGCTTTTCAACGAGGACGAGCCGCGTGATTTGATTGCGAAAATCCTGCCGCAGGTGCTGGTCAAGGGCAAGGACTGGGCGCACTATGTCAGCGGCCGCGACGTGGTCGAGGCCAACGGCGGCCATGTGGTGCTGGCCGACATGGTCGAGGGCCGCTCGACCACCGGCACGATTGAAAAAGTGCTGAAAGTTTACGGAGGAGAAAAGAAATAATGTTTTTGGTTTGCTGTTTTTTTAGTCGGCACCGGCGCGTGAATACAGCCGCTGACAGTGAACTGTAAAAACCAGAAAACCAAAGAACCGGAAAACCAAAAAACTAAAAATTCATGAAAGACCTAATCATCGTCACCGGCGCCGCCGGCTTCATCGGCCGGAACATCGTCGCCATGCTCAACGCGCGCGGGTATCATAACCTGCTGCTGGTGGATTTTCTCGGCCAGGACGAGAAATGGCAAAACCTGGTCGGCCTGCGCTACGAGGACGTGCTGCCGCCGCCGCGGTTGCTCGACCTCATCCTCAGCGGCAAGCTCAGCGGCGTGCGCGCCATCATTCATGAGGGCGCGTGCAGCGCGACCACCGAGAAGAACGCTGACTATCTGCTGGAAAACAATTACCGTTACACGCGGCAGTTGTGCGAGTGGGCGCTGGCGAACGATACCCGCTTCGTCTATGCATCCAGCGCCGCCACTTACGGCGACGGCAGTCTCGGCTACAGCGACGCTGACAGTGTCACGGAACAACTCCGTCCGCTGAACATGTACGGTTATTCCAAGCACATGTTCGACCTGTGGGCGCTGCACAACGGCCTGCTCGACAAAATCGCCGGCCTGAAATACTTCAATGTCTATGGCCCCTACGAGGACCACAAGGGCGAGATGCGCTCGCTGGTGCACAAGGCGTACCACCAGATCAAAACGCGCGGCTACATCGAGTTGTTCAAATCCGACCGGCCCGACTACGCTGACGGTGAGCAGAAGCGCGACTTCGTGTATGTGCGCGACGCGGCGAAAGTGACGCTGCATTTCGCGCTCGACAGCAAAGCCGGCGGCCTGTTCAACTGCGGCGCCGGCCAGGCGCGGACGTGGCTTGATTTGGCCAACGCATTATTCGCCGCGATGGGACGGCAGCCAGACATTCGTTTCATTGACATGCCGGCCATCCTCAAGGGCAAGTACCAATACTTCACTCAGGCCGACGCGAAGAAACTGCAAACGCAAGGCGGCTATACCACGCCCTTTGCCAGCGTCGAGGAAGGCGTAGCGGATTACGTGAAGACATATCTGGCACGGGGATAACCCGGAAACTTTTCACCGCGGCAGCGCGGAAATACGTATATTGCCCCGATGATGCTTGACGTTGCCAAAGCTTCGGTTACAGTTATCGCCGCATGGTTGGCAAGCGCGGCACAAGCGTCACAATCAAGCAACTGCAAAAGAAAGTTTTTTCTTTTAAGAAAATAATTGCCCGATGGTGCAATGGTAGCACACCAGATTCTGGATCTGGGTGTTCTAGGTTCGAGTCCTAGTCGGGCAGCCAGTCAGCCGATCATATTTTCACCCGCTTGGTTGCTTGAAATCCTTGTGTTGATGCCGGTTCCAGGATGATTCAATCATTCGGTGTTGTGTTTCGTGATATACGATAGCGTTTCGTTCGCTATCGACACCCATGGACAAAATGCTAAGGCTGTTTTCAAATTCATGGCCCCGTAAAGCACCTAATGTCTCACGCACCTTTGTATAGCTGTTGGCGTTTCTCGGTAACTTAGCATTAGCCACCGCCTCACTTCCCAATCCCCGTACCGTGCCTTGAACTCTGGCGAGCAACCCTGTGCGTCTCTGTGCCTTCTCCGTGTTCCTCTGTGTCCAACCAAAAAATCTCCACGCCTTCGTGCCTTAGTGGTTCTGCGTTGTGTTCAACTGACTTTGAGTTAGTCTAGTTTTGGTGATCGGAAAATTAACTTCATGACCAGAGACGAGGCCATGCAAAAACTGCGCCAGGCCAAGCTTTACGCCATCCTGGACACGGGTTACGCCAAGCCGGCCGACTGGCCCGGGTTGGCGCAAAAACTGATTGCCGGCGGAGTCGAAATTTTGCAAATCCGAGCCAAGCAGTCTTCCCCGGAGGACATTGCGGGCTGGACGCGGGAGTTGTTGTCCGTCAGCGCCCCGGCAGGTGTTCTGCTGATAGTCAACGATTATCCGGAGATTGCCCGGCGCGCCGGCGCCAATGGCTGCCATGTCGGGCAGAATGACCGCTCGGTCGCTGAGGTCAGAAAAATTGTCGGCGCGCGCGCGCTGATTGGCAAGTCCACGCATTCGCTGCCGCAGGCGCTGGCGGCACAACAGGAAGGCGCCGATTACATCGGCTTTGGCCCCATCTACGCCACGCCCACCAAGCCAGACTACCAGCCAATCGGCGACCGAGACCTCCGCCGGTTGACACAGGAAATCCATATCCCGTATTTTTGCATCGGCGGCATCAAATTGGCGCAGATAGCCGACCTCAAGGCGCAAGGAGTCGCCCGCGTGGTGATTGTTTCCGCCCTGCTACAGAGCGACCAACCGACCCGTTATGCGCAGGAAGTCTGCCGCCGGTTAGCAGGTTAATCCGCCGCAAACACGTCCCGATAGGAACATTCCAATCGTCCCAGAATTTTGCGCAAGGAACGCAAGGTACAGCTCTGCTGCTGTTGTTCCAAGCGAAACACGGTGGAAGGAGTAACTCCCACTATATTCGCAAATTCCGCGTAAGTACGATTTCCACGTTTACGTCTGATAAACACCGCAAGTTCATGATCCAGATTGCTCATTATTTAACCCCATTAAAACGTATCTTATATACCATGATTTGACAAAAATCAACCACAATAAAAAGCTTATCCTTGTGTTCAGAAGGTCCCTTGTTCCTCGTCGGAATCGTCTTCCGAACTAATCACCGGGGCGATGGCCTTGAGTTGGTCGTCTGTTTCCAGCGTAACCAATTTCACCCCCTGGGTGTTGCGCCCGCATTCACGGATACCTTGCACCGGAATGCGCACCATCTGGCCCTTGGCGGTAATCAGCATGATTTCATCCTGGTCGTTGACCGTCAGCGCCCCGATCACGGCCCCGGTTTTTTCACCGGTTTTCATGGTGATGATGCCCTTGCCGCCGCGTGATTGCTGGCGGTATTCCTCAAATGAAGTGCGTTTGCCGATGCCATGCGCGCCGGACACCAACAGCGTCGCGTTCGGATCCACGATTGACAAGGCCACCACCTCGTCGCCTTTGGCCAGCGAAATGCCGCGCACTCCGGTGGCCGGGCGACCCATGCTGCGGACATCTTCCTCGCTGAAGCGGATGCTCATGCCTTCCTTGGTAATCAATACGGCTTCGCTGTGGCCGATGGTCAGCTTAACCTCAATTAACGCGTCACCCTGGTCAATGCCGATGGCAATGATGCCGCCTTTACGAGTGTTGGCAAAATCCGCCAGCGGGGTCTTTTTTACCGTGCCATTGCGGGTGGTGAAAAACACATATTGGCCGCCATAGGTCCAGGTTTCATCCTCATTGTTGGCGCCGCGCCGCGATTCCACCGGCAGCATGGCGACGACTTTTTCGGAACTTTGCAGGGACAGTACGTTGGCGATATTGCGCCCCTTGGCCGCGCGCGACCCCTCGGGAATTTCATGCACCCGCTCGACATACACCCGCCCGGTGTTGGTGAAAAACATCAGGTAATCGTGCGTGCTGGCGCTGTACATCTTCTCCACGAAATCCTGTTCCTCCTCGGATTCGGCCTGGCGGGTGGTCTGACCGATGACTCCCTTGCCGCCGCGGCGTTGCGAGCGATAGCTGGATTTGTTGGTGCGTTTGATCAGGCCGTTGTGTGTCAGCGTGATGACCATGCTTTCGTCGGCAATCAAGTCCTCAATCGCCATCTCGCCCTCATCCGGCACAATCTGGGTGCGGCGCGGGGTGGCATATTTCTGCTTGATGGCCTTGAGTTCGGCCTTGATGATGCCCAGCACGCGCTGCTCACTCTTGAGAATGTCGAGCAAATCGGTGATTTTTTCCAGCAAGCCGGCGTACTCCTGCCTGATCTTTTCTTGTTCCAAGCCGACCAGTTGATACAACCGCAATTCCAGAATGGCGTTGATCTGTTCCTCGCTGAACAGATAGCGGCCATTTTCCAGCCGCGCTTCACTGCGAATCATGACGCCGAATTTTTCCACGGTCTTGCGGGTGAACTCATAACCCAGCAATTTTAGGCGGGCCTCGTCGCGGGTTTTGGATTCGCGAATCAGGCGGATAAACTCATCCAGATGCGCCAGCGCAATCAGGAACCCCTCCAGAATCTCGGCGCGTTTCTCGGCATTGGCAAGTTCGAACCTGACCCGGCGAATCACCACCTCGCGACGGTGCTCGATGTAACAGACAATGAGTTCCTTGATATTGAGAATCTTCGGGCGGCGCTGGTCAATGGCCAGCATGTTGGCGCTGAAACTTGATTCCAACGTGGTCAGCTTGTACAAATTATTGCAGACCACCTTGATGGCCGCGTCGCGCTTCAATTCAATCACCACGCGGGTGTTCTCGTCGGATTCGTCGCGGATGGCGGTGACATCGGTCAGGGTTTTTTCATTCACCAATTCGGCAATCCGCTCCACCAGCGTCGCGCGGTTCACCCCGTAGGGAATCTCGTCAATGACCACGATTTCCCGGCCGCCCTTCATTTCCTCGGTGTGCAGTTTGCCGCGAATCTTGAGCGATCCCCTGCCCTTGCTGAAATACTGCCGGATGCCATCCATGCCCAAAATCGAGCAGCCGGTCGGAAAATCAGGCCCCTTGATGAATTTCAACAACCCTTCCGGCTTCAACTCGGGATTGTCAATCACCGCGCAAATGCCGTCAATCACCTCGCCCAGATTGTGGGGCGGAATATTGGTGGCCATGCCGACGGCAATGCCGGTGCCGCCGTTGACAATCAAATTCGGGAAAGCCGAGGGGAACACCACCGGCTCGGTCAGACGCTCGTCATAATTCGGCACGAAGTCAACCGTGTCCTTGTCCATGTCCTCCATCAAACTGCCGCCCAAGGCGGTCAAACGGGCTTCCGTGTAACGCATCGCCGCCGGCGGATCGCCTTCCACTGAACCGAAATTACCCTGCGGGTCAATCAGCGTGTCACGCATGGACCACTGCTGGGCCATATGCACCAGCGTCGGATAAATCACCGCCTCGCCGTGCGGGTGATAGTTGCCGGAAGTATCGCCGCAAATCTTCGCGCACTTCATGTGCTTGCGCCCCGGATACAAATTCAACTCGTGCATCGCATACAGAATGCGACGCTGCGAGGGCTTCATGCCGTCGCGCACATCCGGCAGCGCGCGCGAGATGATGACCGACATGGAATAATCCAGGAACGAATCCTTGATTTCCTCGGCCACGTTGATTTTTTGCACTTTCTCGTTCGGGGCGAACAGTGAAGTTGGGGGAATGATGTCGTCTGCCATAATCGTTTTAATCCATGCGTTGTTGGCGCGCGTGACCGGCGGCGCGGCTCAGATGTCCAGGTTCCTGACGTTCAGCGCGTTGTCCTCAATAAACTGGCGGCGCGGCCCGACCTCGTCGCCCATCAGCGTGGTGAACATTTCCTCGGCCTCGACCGCGTCGGTCAAATCCACCCGCAGCAGCTTGCGCTTTTCGGGATTCATCGTCGTCTCATACAGTTCCTTGGCGTTCATTTCACCCAGGCCCTTGAACCGTTTAATTTGCACCCCGCGTTTGCCGATTTCCAAAATGCCCTCCAGAATCTGCGGCAAGGCATGGAGCGGACTGACCTTGGCCTCCTCGCCATCGCCCTCGACCAGTTCATACAGCGGCTGCTCCTGGGCGGCGTAATGCGCCACCTTCAAGCCGCGCTTGTCCAATTTATCCAACAACGCCGCCACCGCCTTGCTCTCGGTCAGCGCCACATGACGCGCCCGGCGGCTGGCCGTGTCTTTTTTCTTCTCGCCATTGCCGCCGCCGCTGCCGTTGTCCTCGCCGTTCTCATCGCCGAAGATGCCAAGGTCAGCGTTGTCCCGCGCGAATTCCGCCAGCGCCTCGTCACTGCAAAAATAATGCACCGTCTCCTCGTTCCCCGACCGCACCCGCACCAAATGCTGGGGCAATTGCAGGGTGTTCCGGTCCCGCGCGTCCAGATACGCCTCAAAATCACTGCCGTACCGGCGGACGCTGCTGGCGTATTTGTCCAACTGTTGCAACAACTCCAGGATTTCCGTCAGTTGTTTTTGGTTGAATTCCCGGCGGTCCGCCAATGACCGCAGTTTCACGTCCTCCGTGCCAAGCTGAATCAGGATTTTCGCCATTTGCGCGTCGTCCTGCACGTATTCCTCGCGTTTTTTGCGCTTGATTTGGTACAACGGCGGTTGCGCGATGTAGATAAATCCCTGTTTCACCAACCCCATCATCTGCCGGAAGAAAAACGTCAGCAGCAGCGTGCGGATGTGCGAGCCGTCAACGTCAGCGTCGGTCATGATAATAATCTTGTGATAGCGCAACCGCGCGAGGTTGAAGGCCCCTTCGCCGTCGCCGTCACCGATGCCCGTGCCCACCGCCGTGATCATCGTGCGGATTTCCTGGTTTTGCAGCACCTTGTCCAGCCGCGCCTTCTCCACGTTAATCAGTTTGCCGCGAATCGGCAAAATCGCCTGGTAGCGCCGGTCACGCCCCTGTTTCGCCGAGCCGCCGGCCGAATCGCCCTCAACGATGAACAGTTCGCTGTTGGCCGGGTCGCGATCGGAACAATCCGCCAGCTTGCCCGGCAGGCCGCCGGCGCCGAGCGCCGTCTTGCGCACCGCCTCGCGCGCCTTGCGGGCCGCCTCGCGCGCCCGCGCCGCGGTCAGCGCCTTGTCCACGATTTTTTTCGCCACCGACGGATTGGCATCGAAAAACGCCATCAAGCCCTCATACACCGCCGAGGAAACCATGCCCTCCACCTCCGGCGACAGCAGCTTCACCTTGGTCTGCGACTCGAATTTCGGGTCGCTGTGCTTGATGGAAAGCACCGCCGTCAACCCCTCGCGCACATCGTCGCCGCTGATCGCCGGGTCTTTATCCTTCAGCAAGTTGTTGGACTTCGCGTACTGGTTGATGCTGCGGGTGAGCGCGGTTTTGAACCCGGACAAATGCGTGCCGCCGTCGGGATTGTGCACGGTGTTGGTGTAACACAACACCAGGTCGGTAAACCCGTCATTGTACATCATGCACGCCTCAAGATGGATCTCCTGCGGCTTCTCGCTGGTTTCAACGACGCTCTGTTTGGTGATGAGCACCGGCTTGTTATGGATCAGCACCTTGCTTTTGTTCAACTGCTTGATGAACTCCTCGATGCCGTCCTTGTAAAAATACGTCTCCACCGCCGCCTGGTCGCCCGCGCGCTCATCGAGAAACACGATCCGCAAACCTGAGTTCAGGAACGCCAGCTCGCGCAGCCGCTGCGTGATGGTTTCCGCCTTGAACTCGGTCGTGTCCTTGAAAATCTCCGCGTCCGGCTTGAAGGTAATCAGCGTGCCGGTGTTCTTGGACTTGCCAATGACCTCCAGCTTTTTGGTCGTCTTGCCGCGCTCAAACGCCATGTGATGCACCTTGCCGTCCCGCGACACCTCGACCTCAAACCATTCCGACACCGCGTTGACGCATTTCGCGCCGACCCCGTGCGTGCCGCCGGAAAATTTATAACCGCCCTGGCCGTATTTGCCGCCGGAATGCAGCGTGGTCAGCACCATCTCGACTCCGGGAATTTTGTATTGCGGGTGAATGTCCACGGGAATACCGCGCCCGTTGTCCTGGACGGAAATGGAGCCGTCAACGTGAATCGTCACCTCGATTTTGTCGCAAAACCCGGCCAGATGCTCGTCCACCGAGTTATCCAATACTTCCGAAACACAATGATGCAAGGCCCGTTCGTCCGTGCCGCCGATATACATGCCGGGCTTTTTCCTGACCGCTTCCAGCCCTTCGAGTTTGCCCAGTTTTGAGGCGTCATACTTGTCTGACATATTTTAAAAATTTTCGCAAAAAAACCCGCCAGCGGCAACCTTTATTCGGTTTTTTGCCATGATCAGCGTAGTAAATTCCCCTGCCGCGAAGGGAGAGGGAATTGGAGATAGAGCAGGATTCAATCTTTTGCCACCGCACCCGCTGACGCTGATTTCACGGTCAGCGGACTTTCAACCGCTGACAAACCGGCCTTTTAATTTGTCCGCGACGGAATGAAAGTTTGATAGACCGTCGCTCGGTGGTCAGCAAAAACGCATTCGATAATCTTACCGGGGGCGTGATAATAAATGACTCGATGGGAGCCAATGCGAAGACGATGATAACCTGCCAGCCCGTTGATCAGCGGATGTGTGTCACCTTCATCTTGCGACAATTTTCGGAGTTCGCGGTTAAACTGTTTTTTGGTATCCGGTGGTAACGTGGCTATGTAATCACTCACCTGCCCGGATAAACGCAGGATAAAGTTATTCACCAAAAACATCCTCCATCGAATGCCAATGTTTGATTTTGCCCGCCTTATGATCATTGATGACAGCCATCGCCGTTGGGTCGCGGCGGATTACCTCGGTCTCCGGGTCAGTCTCGGTGATTGAGAACGGAATGGCGTGGCGCATGACAACTTGCGCGAACAGCATATTGACCAAGCTGCCGGGGTCAGTGCCGAGTTTGTCAAGGATGGCGCGCACCTTGCGGGCGCGGGCGGCGGGAACACGGATGCGAAGTTGTTCAGTGGCGGTTTTCACAAGAGGCACATAATAGCCTCATTTGGGCACAACCGTCAAGCGGCGAAAAACTTCACCGTCAGCGGGATTTATTTTTTCGCGCCAGCAACAGCGTCAGCGAGACGCATAGCGCAACCAACGCGACGGACAGGCTGGCGGTAAAATGACGCGGATAAAATTTGAATTCAACGGTGTGTTTGCCAGCAGGCACTTCGACGCCCATGAACATGTAGTTGACGCGGTGAATCGGTGTTGCACGCCCGTCAATGGCAGCGCGCCAGCCGGGATACCAGGTGTCGCCAAACCACAGTAATCGCGCGCCCACCGTCTCGGTTTGCAAGGTGATTTTATTTGACGTTTCCGCGATCACATTCAGCTTGTCATCGTCAGCGGGAGCGGCGTTGGTCATGGTCAGCGGGTAATTGGCAATGTTACCGGCATAAAGACAAACGGGTTCGACCAGCGGCGCGTCGGGCGTGAATTGGCCGCTGACGATGCGCCGCCACGCCTCGGCATCGTCAGCGACTGGTGTTTGCGCGGCGTATAGTTTGAACCGCGGCAACGCTGTCGGGCGTTCGACAATTTTCAAATCGCGGCTGGCGTTCCCCCACAAAATCCGCTGCCACGGTTCGCCGACAATCAGCCATTTCACGCCGAACAAATCCAACGCCTGATTGCTCAACACGGGGTTGTCGCTGTA
>JAISBF010000010.1 GCA_031266335.1 Verrucomicrobiales bacterium | reverse complement strand
ATCGTGGTGGTGGACGCTGACGTTGACGTGCACGACACCGGCAACGTGCTGTTCCACGTTTGCGCGAACATCGACCCGCAGCGCGACACCCTGTTCACGCGCGGCCCCTGCGACAGTCTTGACCACGCGCCGACACTGCCGAACATCGGCTCGCACGCCGGCATCGACGCGACGCGCAAGCTGGCGGGCGAAGGGTATCACCGTCAGTGGCCGGAGCGGTGTGTCCATGCGCCGGAGCTGGTGGAGCGAATGCGCCGGTTGCTCGACGCGCGTCAAAAGGGCGGGTAGTGGTGGTTGGATACAGAGAAACACGAAGAACCACGGGGTTTATTTTTAAGGTTCTGACAGGGAACTAAAAAAAGATGTATCTCCGCAAAAATCCGCGTAATCTACGAATCATCTGAAAAGCAATACATTATGAATAAAATTTTATCTCCTCGTGAGGTGGTGAAGGAAGCCCTCGCCTTTCGCCGCCCGCCGTATGTACCGTGGGCGTTTCGCTTTACCAAGGAGGCGCGCGAGAAATTGGAGCGGCATTTTGGCACCACTGACTTGGCGCCGTTTTTGGGCGACCATCTGGTCGAACTGGGCAGCGGCATCGGCTTTTTCAACCAGGAAGGCGAGCATTTGTACCGCGACGTGTTCGGCGTGCTGTGGGACCGTTCGATTGACAAGGACATCGGCAATGTCACCGGCACTGTGCTGCCCGAACCCACCCTCAGCGGCTATCGTTTTCCCGACCCGCTTGACCAACGTTTTTTCGTCAACATCCCGGAAAAGCTCGCCCGGCACGGCGAGTGCTATCGCGTGTTTTGCATCGGCTTTTCGTTGTTCGAACGCGCGTGGACATTGCGCGGGCTGGAAAATCTGTACACGGATTTCATCGAGAACCCGGAATTCGTGCATGAGCTGCTCGACGCCATCGCTGACTATGACATCGCGCAGACGCGGCGGGCGCTGGAGTTTGACATCGACGCGGTGTACTTCGGCGACGACTGGGGGCAGCAGAAGGGCCTGCTCATCGGGCGCGAACTGTGGATGGAGTTTGTGTATCCGCGGCTGAAACGCATGTACGGCACGGTGAAGGCGGCGGGCAAGCAAGTGTTCATTCACTCGTGCGGCGACGTGGACGAGTTGTTCGGCGACCTGACCGGCATCGGCGTGAACGTGTTCAATCCGTTCCAGCCGGAGGTGATGGACGTGCGCGCGCTGATGACGGAGTGGCACGGCCGGCTGGCGTTCTGGGGCGGGGTCTCGACGCAGCAAACGATGCCCTACGGCACTGTCAGCGATGTGCGCGAAGAGACGCGGCGGATGATTGCGGCGGGGCGGAACGGCGGCTACATTTTGTCGCCGTCGCACGCGCTCGAGGGCGATGTGCCGCTGGAGAACATGCTGGCGTTGATTGAGGAAGCGCGGAGCCAGCCTGGGGTTGGTTTAGCGTAGGGGCCTGGTTAGGCGCTCACTCCCTTTGGTCACCGAGGAACACGGGGAAAACACTGAGTTTCACAGAAATTTTTCCTGCGGTTCTCCGTGCCTTCTCTGTGTGCGCTGTGGGCTATTTCTTTTCTAGAACTGGTGACCTTGCCGAAACATGACAAGGCAATCAAGTGGCATTATGTCAAATACATACGAGAGACCATAAAATGAAATACCTGACTAAAATCTGGTGGAGCGACGAAGACGAGGCATTTGTGGCGGAGGTGCCCGCGCTGGCAGGCTGTTCGTCGCACGGTGATACTCGTGAAGAAGCCGCCCGCAACATTGAGGAGGCGATGGAAGCTTGGCTTGGTTCCGCGAAAAAACACGGCGACCCCATCCCCGCGCCGGATTTGGCGACGGAGGAAATTTCACGGCTGTCGCCGCTGCTGAATGTGTCCAAACTGGCACGATTGGCGGGATTGAACAAACATACCTTGGCGAACAAACTGCGGCGGCACAGCCCGTCCACCCCACAAGATTTAACCGTGGTGCGGTCGGTTTAGGTGCTTATGCGTCGCCCGCTTGTCCAACGTGGAGAAGCGCGTTATTTTTGCGCTGGCGTGGTTGAGGGAAAAATTTTAACCGTCAAATTTACTTTGAAAGAACGGAATACGCGGCATAAAATTTTTTGAATAATAGATTGCCTGCGTCACCGGACGAGGCTAAATTTTCAATGCCATTTGATACCCGATGGTGTAACGGTAGCACAAGAGATTTTGGTTCTCTTTGTCATGGTTCGAATCCATGTCGGGTAGCCATCTTTCCATTTTTTATAAAATCCAATTTGTGATAAAACCAAAAAAATACTTGCGCAAGCCAGACTGATAAGATATTATTCCGTCTTGTTATCGGCGTGGGCTGATGCTGATCCCTCGGAAAGCATGAGGGGTTAAGCGGAAACAAAAACTCGATAACTCGCTGAAGATGATTGACATAGCTCATATACTAACTGCATCGCGCTCTCGCGCTCTCGCGCTCTCGCGCTCTCGCGCTCTCGCGCTCTCGCGCTCTCGCGCTCTCGCGCTCTCGCGCTCTCGCGCTCTCGCGCTCTCGCGCTCTCGCGCTCTCGCGCTCTAAGCAGGCCCCCTGCCCTGACTCCTTAATTTCCCGCAGAGTTTTACCCGTTCCATTCCCCATCCGGCAGCACACAACCTGCCAGCGACAGTGGCGCGGAGAGCATTGTCTCGCAGCCTTAGCTACCTTATTCGCAGATTACGCAGCTATGTTTGCAAAAAATAATCCGCGTTCATCTGCGAAATCTGCGGATTAAAAGATTTCAACCCACCAACCACAACCAACCGAAAGAACCAACATGAACCCCAAACTAAAACCGCTCATCCTCCTTTGCACCCTCAGCGCCGCCGCGTTGAACGTGCTCGCCGCCAACAAAGTCGTTGACGGCATCACCGAAACCGAAAGTGACGCCGCCTACCAGGCCACCACCACCGAGGCCGCCTTATGGGTCACCGACCAAGGCGCCTACACCGGCACCGCCATCACCCTCAGCGGCAGCAACGGCAACCCCAACAGCGCCAGTCGCGGCGGCTACGGCGCCTACGTTGACGGCACCGCACGACTAAACCTGCACAGCAGCACCGTCACCATCACCAGCAACAACTGGGAATGGCAGAATAACAAAGCCGCGGTAATCGGCACCGACCGCGCCACCGTCAGCCTGACCGATGTCCAACTCAACGCCGTCGGCGCCCATAAAGAATATCTGTTTGGACTGCAACTCACTGGCAGCGCCGTCGGCCAAGTGCAAAACGTAACCGTCAACCTGACCAAAACCTACTCCGAAAGAGACCTCGCCGGCTTTGGAGTTAACCTTAGCGATGGCGCCACGCTGACCGGCACCAGCCTGACTATCAACGCATCCGGCACCTACCGGGCGCGCGGCATGTGGGTCGGCAACGCCACCTACGACCTGACCGACGTGACCATCACCGTCCACGGCGAGGAATCGCAAGGCCTCTTCGCCGCCGCCAACTCGTCCGGCACTATCAGGAATCTGAACATCAAGACCGCTGCGGCACCGGCCTTGATGCTGGAAGGCGACAACGTTTTCGTTGCCGTCATCGGCGGCACCCTGCACAGCAACAGCAGCGCGGGCGTCCAATTCAACGGCGCTGACACCGGCCAAATCGAGCGCGCCAGCCTGACTGATGTTGACATCATCACCAAACGTTATGGCGTCTTTATGCGCGCCCCCGACGCCGCCTTGGAAATGAACGGCGGCTCCATCACCCTCACCGACACCACCGGAACCAGCGCCAAAATCCTGTCCACCGAAGGCACTGACCATCAAATCACCCTCAACCACGTGAGCATGCAAGACGACGGCAGCGACGCCATCATCGCCAGCGGCAACGCCACCGTCAACGTCGCCGCCAACGACACCGACCTGTACGGCAACGTGAACAACTACAGCACCGGCGAACTCAAACTCAACCTCAACCACAGCACCCTCAGCGGCACCGTCACCCCCAGCGGCACTAGCGACACCGTCATCAACCTCGACGATAGCACCATCACCGGCGACCTCACCGCCATTGAGAACGCCACTCTGACCGTCAGCGGCAGCAACGGCGCGACCATCACCGGCGCCGTCAGCGGCAACGATAACGCCAGCATCGACGTCAGCGTCAGCGGCACCGGTAGCACCCTCCTCGGCGACATCGCGCAAAGCGGCAGCAGTGCCGTCACCGTCATCCTCAATGACCGCGCCACCGGCAAGGGCGGCTACAACGGCGGCAACCTCATCACCAACAGCGACAGCGTGTGGAACTTCAACAAAGACAGCCACGGCAACTACGGTGATAATCATGGCACCTGGAACATCGGCGATTATGAAGTTATCTTCGATAACATGACCCACACTGGCACCGTCAACATCAGCGTCAACAGTGACACCGGCGAAGGCGGCTCCATCACCGTCACCGGCACCGCTGACGGTGAAGGCACCGTCCACATCAACACCACCGGCAACGGTAAAGCCGACCCAAACAAAGTCCTCCCCGGCATCGTCAGCGGCGACGGCACTGACAACTGGCAATGGGATCCGATCAACTGGGGCATCGACACCGTCATCAAAGATGGCGACCACTTCATCAAACAAGGCACCAGCCCCGCCGGCGCGGTCTTGAACAGCAGCGTAGCCATCCAACAAGCCATGTGGTTCGCGCAGCAAAACAGCTTGCTCAAGCGTATGGGCGAGTTGCGCTATGGAGCGCGGGCGTCCCGCCCGCTGGCGGACAAGGATGTCCGCGTTCCATACCATAGCCTCATCGAAAACATCTGGCTCAGAAGCTACGGCCAACAGCTAAACATCGGCAGCCAAGTCGCCGGCAAAGCCTACGAACAACTCATCTACGGCGTCGATCTCGGCACCGATCATAAGTTCACCATCAGCGCTGACAGTGACCTTTATCTTGGCGTGTACGCCGGCTACGGCCGCAGCGACCTCGATTACCGCACCCCCGGCACTGACGGTGAAATCAACTCCTACTACGGCGGCCTCTACGCCACCTGGCTCCACAGCAGCGGCTTCTACCTCGACGCCACCGTCAAAGCCGCCAGTGTCAACAACAACCTAAAAGCCCCCTACGGCACCACCCAACTCACCGCCAACTACAGCGACGTGAATATCGGCGGCAGCATTGAAATCGGAAAGAAGTTCACCTTCCAAGACAACTGGTTCATCGAACCCCAGTTCCAAGTGAACTATCTGCACATCCTCGCTGAGGATTACACCGCCAGCCCCATGAACATCACTGTCAGCGACCTCGACGCCCTGCAACTCCGCCTCGGCAGCCTCTTCGGCAGAACCATCAACCTCACCAACAGCGGCGTATTGCAACCCTACGTGAAGATCAGCGGCGTCGAAACCATCAGCACCGGCGGCACCCTCCACAACGGCTACCAACACACCCGCGCTAACACTGACGGTGCCAGAGCCGAACTCGGCGCCGGCCTCATCTGGCAACTCGACACCAACAACCAACTCCACCTCGACTACGAAGCCTCCTTCGGTGACAAATACGACAAACCCTGGGGCCTGTCAGCGGGCTACCGCCACCAGTTCTAAAAACAGCTCACAGCGCACACAGAGCAGGCACAGGGCGCCACAGAGAAAAATTCTGTGGAACTCGGTGCCTGCTCTGTGTTTCTCTGTGGCCAACCGCGCTAATTCTGAGGGTTTTGCAAAGAATTTTAAAAAATATTTGACGTTACTAGATAAATTCTATAGGATTTATATATTATCGAATGAATCGATGATTGGGAGGAATTGAATGGCGACTGAAAACTCATCTTTTTTGCAGACCAGCGACCCGGATTTGCTCAAGCTCATTTCCGTGCAGGAACGGGAAATTCTCCGTTCGGTGCGCGAATTGAAATACGGCACGGTCGAGGTCACGGTGCATGACCAGTTTGTGGTCGAGGTCAGCAAACGGGAAAAAATCCGTTTCCAAAAACAATCGGCTCGCGCGGAGTAAAGATGGTGATTTTCACGACAAATGGTTAATTTAATCAAAACGGCACAGCCGGGAGGCTGACGGTCACAATCCATCACGGGAGGCAACATGCGCAAACTGGCAATCAAAAAATTAATCCTGCTGCCCGGCCTGCTCGCCTTGAGTGGCGTCATCGGCCAGGCGCAAGCCAAATCCGTCAACCTGCTCAACGTGTCTTACGACCCGACCCGCGAACTTTACCGCGATTACAACAAGCTGTTCGTCGAATATTGGCATAAAAAAACCGGGGACCACCTGACCATTGACGTTTCCAACGGCGGTTCCGGCAAGCAAGCCCGGGCGGTCATTGACGGGCTGGCGGCCGATGTGGTGACCCTGGCACTGGCAGCGGACATCAACGCCATCGCGGAAAAAAGCCAGTTGCTGCCCGCGGACTGGCAGCGGCGGTTCCCTAACAATAGTTCACCCTACACCTCCGTGATTGTCTTCCTGGTGCGCAAGGGCAATCCCAAACACATCAAGGACTGGGATGACTTGGTGAAACCCGGCGTCAGCGTGATCACGCCGAATCCGCGAACTTCCGGCGGGGCGCGGTGGAATTTCCTCGCCGCCTGGGCCTTCGCCCAAAAGCAGCTCGGCCAGGACGAGGCCGGCGCCAAGGCGTTTGTCACGGCACTGTTCAAGAATGTGCCCGTGCTGGACACCGGCGCGCGCGGCTCGACCAACACTTTCGCGCAACGCGGTATCGGCGACGTGCTGCTGGCGTGGGAAAACGAGGCGCTGTTAGTGTTGCGGGACAATGCCGACCAGTTTGAAATCGTCACCCCTTCCCTCAGCATCCTGGCCGAACCGCCGGTGGCCGTGGTCGAAAAAACGGCTGAAAAGCACCAGACTACCGAGGTGGCGCGGGCTTACCTTGAATACTTGTACAGCGAGGCCGGCCAGGAATTGGCGGCCAGGCATTTTTACCGCCCGCACAACGCCGCGATTCTTGCCAAATTTCCGGTATTCAAAAAACTGACACTCGTTACCATCGACGGCGATTTCGGCGGCTGGGAAAAAGCCCAGCCGCATTACTTCGGCGACGGCGGGGTGTTCGACCAAATTTACCAGAGCAACAAGAAATGATTGAGGCGAAAATTTCAACCCCGACAGCGCCGTTCCACCCGATGCCGTCGCCAACCATAACCAACCAACCTAGAAAGACCAACCATGAGTATCGCTAACGATGTATTGCAAACTGTCGGCAAAACCCCGCTAATCCGCTTGAACCGGCTCGCCGCCGGGCTTGACGCGACCATTGCGCTGAAAGCTGAGTTCTTCAACCCGCTGGGCAGCGTGAAGGACCGTATCGGCCTGGCCATGATTCTGGCGGCGGAAAAAGAGGGACGCCTCACGCCGAACACCACCATCATTGAACCCACCTCCGGCAACACCGGCATCGCGCTCGCGTTTGTCTCGGCGGCGCGCGGCTACCAACTGACGCTGACCATGCCCGAAAGCATGAGCATCGAGCGCCGCACCCTGCTGGCGTTGCTTGGCGCCAAGCTGGTGCTGACCCCGGCGGCCGAGGGCATGAAAGGCGCCATTAACCGCGCGCAACAACTGAGCCAGGAAATCAGCGACTCGTGGATTCCCCAGCAGTTTGAAAATCCCGCGAACCCGGCCATTCACCGCGCCACCACGGCGGAAGAAATCTGGGCCGACACCGAGGGCAAGGCCGATGTCATCGTCAGCGCCACCGGCACCGGCGGCACCATCAGCGGCGTCGCCGAGGTGTTCAAGAACCGCAAGCCGTCGTTCCGGGCCATCGCGGTCGAGCCACTGGATTCGCCGGTCATCACGCAAACCCGCGCCGGCCAACCACTCAAGCCCGGCCCGCACAAAATCCAGGGCGCCGGCCCCGGTTTCATCCCGAAAAACCTGAACCTCGCGCTGCTCGACGGCACCGCCACCGTCAGCAACGAGGACGCCATCAAAACCGCGCAGCAACTTGCCAGGCAGGAAGGCTTGCTGGTCGGCATCAGCACCGGCGCGAACGTCTGGGCGGCGATCCAGGAGGCGAAGAAACCCGAAAACAAAGGCAAGCTCATCATTGCCATCGGCGCCAGCACGGGCGAGCGTTACCTCAGCACCGCGCTCGCCGACGAGGCCAGGAAAGCCGTGACCGTCGGCTAGATGCATTCTTTTCACCACTAAGTCACCAAGGCACGAAGGGATACAGTTTTTTTATTTAAAGCGCATCCCTTCGTGGCTTCGTGGTGAAAAAGTTGGTGGACGCCCAGGCAACAGCATTGCTACCCTGACCGCAAAGCATTCGAGATGTCATCGCGTGCGGACAGGATTGGTAGCCATGTTTCTCAGCCAACACCGCCGGCACCGGGTGTTACCCGGATTCGGACTGACCATGGGTTTTTCACTAACCTATCTGTCCCTGCTAATTCTGATTCCGCTGGCGGGCATTTTTTTCAAGTCCGCCGAGCACGGCTGGCCGCATTTCTGGCACGCCGTCAGCGGCCAGTTCGCCGTCGCCTCCTACCGACTCAGCTTCGGCGCGTCGCTGGCAAGCGCGGCTGTCAACGCGGTATTCGGCCTGATTGTCGCCTGGGCGCTGGTGCGCTACGAGTTTCCGGGCAAACGGTTGGTGGACGCCTGCGTTGACCTGCCGTTCGCCCTGCCCACCGCTGTCGCCGGCATCGCGCTGACCACCATCTACTCGCCACACGGCTGGATCGGCCGCAGCTTCAGCGCCCAGGGCTTCATCGGCAGCGCCTTCACTCCCAGCGGTTGGTTCGGCCAGCATTTTCCGCCCGGCACCTGGCTCGGCGACCTGTTGCCCGGCAACGGCATCCCCATCGCCTACACCTGGCTCGGCGTGACCATCGCGCTGACGTTCATCGGCCTGCCCTTCGTCGTCCGCACGGTACAACCGGTGCTCGCCGACCTGCGCCTGGATTTCGAGGAAGCCGCCGCCAGCCTGGGCGCGAATTACGCGCAAATTTTCTGCCGCGTCATTTTGCCCGAACTGCTGCCGGCACTGCTGACCGGTTTCTCACTCGCCTTCGCCCGCGCGCTCGGCGAGTACGGCTCGGTCATTTTCATCGCCGGCAACATTCCTGGCAAAACTGAAATCACCCCCCGCGTGATTATCGTCAAGCTAGAGGATTACGATTACGCCGGCGCGGCGGCGGTCGCCGTGGTGATGCTGCTGTTCTCTTTCATCATCATGCTGGCCATCAACCTCACCCAATGGTGGAGTTCCAGATTTTACACGAGGATCTGATATGAAATCTCAAAATTCAAAACTCAAATCCCAAGAAAATCCCAACGAGCACCGCTCGCGCGATCGCGGTATTTTTTGGGAATTTGCAAATTGGAATTTGGAGATTAATTGGCGTTTGGAGTTTGGCATTTGGAATTTTTCATCATGACAGCCAGCACCATCTCACGAGTCTCAACCTCATCGCGCCGGCAACCTTGCGGCTGTCAAGTCCTGCGCGAACCCGCTTGGGCGCGGCTGACGCTGCTGACGCTGGCGCTGGGCTTCCTGTTTTTGTTCCTGTTCGTGCCGCTGCTGTGCGTGTTTGTCGAGGCGTTCAGGAAAGGCTGGCACGCTTACTTTGACACCTTCGCCGACCGAAACTCACAGGCGGCCATTGTCCTGACTCTCAAAGTCTGCGCCATCGCCGTGCCGCTGAATGTCATCTTCGGCATCTCCGCCGCGTGGGCGCTTACCAAGTTCAACTTCAAGGGGAAAAACTTCCTGCTGACGCTGATTGATCTGCCTTTTGCCATTTCTCCCGTCATCAGCGGCCTGGTCTTCATCCTCATTTTCAGCCATACCGCGTTCGGGGAGTTCGTAAAAAACCCCGACCTGCTGGCCTTCAACGGCACCGCCCTCGGCCAATGGCTCGCCGGCCACGGCATCGTGCTCTTTCACGCGGGACCGTTCGTTGACTGGGTCGCCTCCCTCGGCATCAACGTCGTCTTCAACACCCCCGGCCTGGTGCTGGCGACGCTGTTCGTGACCTTTCCCTTCGTCGCCCGCGAGTTGATTCCGCTGATGCAGGCGCAAGGCGCCGACGAGGAGCAGGCGGCCATTTCCCTCGGCGCCAGCGGCTGGAAAACCTTCTGGCGCGTCACCCTGCCCAACATCAAGTGGGGTCTGCTGCACGGCGTGGTATTGTGCAACGCCCGCGCGATGGGCGAATTCGGCGCCGTGTCGGTGGTCAGCGGACACATCCAGGGCAAGACCAACACCATTCCTCTGCACGTCGAGGTGTTGTACGAAAGCAACCTGTACGCCGCGTCCTTTGCCATGGCGTCACTGCTGACTATGCTGGCGTTGTTGACGCTGGTGGTGAAGGTTGTGGTTGAAAGGAAGGAGAGGGGGTAGGAAATGAAAAATTACAAATTAAAAATGCAAAGTTGCAATTCAAAGTTCAAAATTATCCCGCTGAGCATGACTGCGCAGCGTCAGCGAATTTTAAATTTTAAACCGCAACTTTGCTTTTTTAATTTTTCACTTTGAATTTACCTACCCCAATAAAAATCCATCTCCGCGAGATTTTAAAAATGAAAAATTACAAAAGCAAAATGCAAAGTTGCAATTTAAAATTCAAAATTGTTCCGCTGGCCATGACTTCACAGCGTCAGCGAACTTTAAATTTTAAACTGCAATTTTACGTTTTTAATTTTTAATTTTGAATTTACCTCCATGAAAATCCACCTCCAGCAAATCTCCAAGAACTTCGGCCCTTTCCAGGCCCTCCGCTCAATTGACCTGGCAATCAAAGCCGGTGAACTGCTCACCCTGCTCGGCCCCAGCGGCAGCGGCAAGACCACGCTGTTGCGCATCATCGCCGGGCTGGAAATGCCGGACGAGCACGGCGCGATTTTGTTCGGCGACGAGGAAGTCACCTACCGTAGCGCCAAGGACCGCGGCGTCGGTTTCGTCTTTCAACATTACGCCCTGTTTCGCCACATGACCGTGTTTGAAAACATCGCCTTCGGCCTGCGGGTTCGCCCCGCGCGCACCCGCCCCAGCCGCGGCGAAATCAAGGACCGGGTCGTCAGGCTGCTCAAGCTGGTGCAACTCAGCGGCCTGGAACACCGCTATCCGTCGCAGTTGTCCGGCGGCCAGCGTCAGCGCGTCGCCCTCGCCCGCGCCTTGGCGGTCGAGCCGAAAGTCCTGCTGCTCGACGAGCCGTTCGGCGCGTTGGACGCCAAGGTGCGCAAGGAATTGCGCCGCTGGCTGCGCGAGTTGCACGCGGAGATTCACGTCACCTGCATTTTCGTCACCCACGACCAGGAGGAGGCGCTGGAGCTGGCCGACCGCGTGGTCATCATGAACGCCGGGCGCATCGAGCAAATCGGCACGCCGGAGGAAGTGTACGACCATCCGGCCAATTCCTTTGTGTACCAATTCCTCGGCTCGGTCAACACGCTCATCACCAACGTCAGCGGCGGCCACGCGCGCCTCGGCGATATCACCTTCCCCACCGGCCTGGCAAACTTGAATGAACCCAACAGCGTCGCGTTCATCCGCCCGCACGAATTCACCGTCAGCAAAACCGCCGGCGCAAAACCGTCGCTGACAGTGACGTTGAAACACATCCGGCCAGTCGGCGCCATCATCCGCCTGGAAGTGATTCGCGCTGACAATGGCGAAATACTTGAGGTCGAACTCAGCCGCGAGGAATACCGCGCGGCGGCCCCGGAAATCAATGACACCTTGCATCTTCACCCTCAGCGGCTGCAAATTTATCCGCCGGATTTTTCGATTTAGCGCGGTTTTACCCAAACAAATTTTTCAGTTGGTTGCGCAGCCGAGCGGCCAATTCGTAATTTTCCTCCCGGACGGCGTCCGCCAAGTCCTGTTCCAGCGCTTGACGGCAGACAACCTGGCGACGGGGAATTTTCCCGACATGACGGCTGGCGCGCTGGGTATCGTGAAGGATCTCGCTGATCGCGGGAGCAAAGGCTTCGTAACAGTGCGGGCAGCCCAGCAGGCCGGTTTTGCAGAAATCCCGCTCGTCAAGACCGCAAACCGAGCACTGCCGGGCCGGGTCGTCCGCGTCGGAGTCACGCTCCTGCATCAATAATTCGGTTAGGCTGAAACCGGCGGCCTGGCTCACGCCCATTTCCTTGGCGCATTTTTCGCACAGGTCAATTTTGCGCATTTCCCCCCCGACGATTTGAGTCAGAAAAACCGTGGCCTCCGCAGACTGGCATTTTTCGCAGATCATGGGGTCAAAATTTCCGGGTCGGTCCCAGCTAATAACCAGAGCTTAACCCATAATTTGCGTAAAGCGAGTGGTTAAGTGGCGGCGTGGCGCTGACGGTCAGCCGGTATCGGCGCGGAAAAACCTTGCTCAATCGAGCCGCGGCCCCCGCCGTTTTTTAGTAGTCCTTCTTCCCGTCCGGCGCTAAGTTACCAACCTCATGACCAGCAAGGAACGTTATCTCAACCTGCTCGCGGGGCGGCCGGTGGATTTTTATCCGCGCATCCCGATTCTCATGCGTTACGCGGCGGAGCACATCGGCTCCAACTACGGCGCCTTCACCGCTGACCATCACGTCATGGTCAGCGCCAATGTCCGGTGCGCCGCCGACTTCGGCCTCGACCAGCTCAGCACCATCAGCGACCCGCTGCGGGAGACCGAGGGGTTCGGCGGCAAGGTCGCGTATGACGCCGCCAGCGGGGTGCATCTCACCGCGCCGCTGATGCCGGGCGAGATTGACTTGTCGCTGCTGGTGCAACGGCCCAACCCGCTGACCGCGACGCGGATGCGCGACCGCATTGACGCGGTCGCCGACTATCACCGCGACCACGCTGACAGTCATTCCATCATGGGCTGGGTGGAAGGCGCGGCGGCGGAGGCGGCGGACATTCGCGGCGCGGAAAATTTCTTTGCCGACCTGCTGAGCGAGCCGGCGGACATCGGCAAGCTGATGGACCTGTGCCTGGCGAACGCCATCAACTTCGGCCTGGCGCAAATCGGGCGGGGCGCGGACACCATCGGCATCGGCGACGCCGTGGCCAGCCAGGTCTCCGCCGCCACTTACGCGGAACTCATCCTGCCGCGCGAACAGGCGCTGGTCGCCGCGTTGCGCGCCGGCGGGGCGAAAATCCGGCTGCATATCTGCGGCGACATCACGCACCTTTTGCCGGGCATCGCCACGCTGAACGTGGATCTGCTCGACGTGGATCACATGGTGGATTTGCGCCGCGTCCGGGCCATCGTCGGGCCGCGGGTGACCCTTGGCGCGAACCTTGATCCGGTGGCGGACATTTTGCGCGGCACCCCGGAGGAGATTCGCCGGCGATCGTCAGCGGCGCGCGCGCAGGCGGGGCCGCAATTCATGGTTTGCGCCGGCTGTGAAATTCCGTCCGGCACGCCGGCGGAAAATCTGCGGGCGTTGTGCGAGCCGCTGCCGGTGAGCTAAAAACCAACGCATTTTCATCCGCAGATTACGCGGATTAACACGGCTTAATTTTCCCCAAACAGCATCCGCGAAAATCCGCGTAATCTGCGGATGGCCGCTGCCATTGACAATCACACATAATTCAACCAAACTTCAAACCCCATGAAAACCCACGAACGTTTCCTCGCCGCCGCGCGCGGCCTGCCGCTTGACCGGTTGCCGGTCATCGAGTGGGCCATGTGGTGGGGCGAAACCGTCAGCCGCTGGCGCACGGAACAACCCGCTATCCGTGACCGGCAAGGCATCGAACTGCAACGACACTTCGGCCTGGACGTGCAATTGCAAAACTGGTTCCCCACCATCAGCGCCGCCGCGCCCAAGCCCGCCGCGCACGGCGCGCCCATCGTCAGCGACCTCGCGGAGTATGAGAAAATCCGCCCGCTGCTGTTTCCCGAGCCGCGCCTCGACGCTGATTTCCTCAAACTGGCCCGGCAATTGCGCGCTGACGGTGACGGCGTGGCGTGGTACACGCTGGAGGGTTTTTTCTGGTTTCCGCGCCAGTTGCTCGGCATTGAGAATCATTTGTACAGTTTTTACGACGCGCCGGAACTCTATCACACGATTTGCCGCGATCTGCTGGCTTGGCAACAACGGGCGGTCACCCTTTGCGCGGAGCAGTTTCCCTTCACCTTCATGACCTTCGCCGAGGACATGAGCTACAACAACGGGCCGATGATTTCGCGCGCGACCTTCGACGAGTTTATCGCCCCGTATTACCGCGAAATCATCCCGCTCATCAACCAGACCGGCACGCTGACGATGGTGGACAGCGACGGCGATATCACGCAGGCGACCGGCTGGTTTGGCGATTGCGGGGTGAACGGCATGCTGCCGCTGGAACGGCAGGCCGGCGTGGAGGTGAGCCGGTATCTCGACGCGCAGCCGCAAATGTTTTTCCTCGGCCACTTCGACAAAATGGTGATGCATCAGGGCCGCGCCGCGCTGGAGCGGGAATTCGCCCGCCTGCTGCCGAGCGCGCGACGCGGGCGTTTCATTCCCAGCGTTGACCACCAGACGCCACCGGCGGTGTCATACGAAGACTACCGGCAGTACGTGTCCCTGTTAAAACAGTTCGCCGTCGAGGCCGTCCGCTGATAGGCGAGGAACCCGGCGACGAAGAACTGGCGCTTGTGCGAGGAGAGTACTATGTTGCAACCGAATGCCCATGACGAACAGACCACACGCGAGAGCATGTTCGCAAGCCATCTGGCCTTGCTGAAAACCTTCTGTCTTTTGGGGGTCATATTGGTACATGCCATGCTGCCGTTCACCAAACCCGATCCCAATGGATTCTGGAAATTTTACGCCGTCCGGCAGTCCGGGGTAGCCGATTTTTTCAACTTCTGGGGAGGATTAATCCTGATTCCTTCGTTCATGCTGGCTTCCGGCTACCTTGCCGCCTTGTCGGCGGAAAGAAAACGCCGCAGCGCGCCCGCATACATCGCGGGCAGGGCCAGGCGCCTGCTCGTCCCCTGGTTTTTGCTGATGGTTTTCTGGATGGTTCCCCTGTACACTCTTTTTGACATTCCCGCGTACCACAGGCCGGAAGGCTATACCCTGGCGCAGACGTACCGCGCCGGTCTGGAGGGACTTTTTGTGGACCATCTCTGGTTTCTGCTGGTCCTTTTTTGGGTCGATGCCTTTTTTGCGGTGCTGCGACCGGTTGCGGGTCGTTTCGGCGGACTGTTCGTCCCGGCGCTGGCCTTGGTCGCGGCGCTGCTGGTGAACGAGTATGGGCGTGTATTGACTTGGTACGGAGTATGGGAAACCAGCGGACCACTCATATGGTTCGGACTCGGAGGCATACTTTGCCGTTACCGGGATGGCATTGGTAAAACGCTCGCGCGGCGTCCGGGGACGCTGTTCGGCCTGAATGCCGTTCTTTTGGTCGTTGCCGCCCTGTTCGGAACGCAGACGGCACCGGTGAACTGGTTAACCTGTTGCCTGGGGGCGCTTGCCGCCTTTCAGGGCTGCCTGTATTTGGCGCGCCGTCATAGCCGGTTGCGCGGTTTTTGGCTGTACCGGTACTTTGAGGACAACGCCTTTCGCTTTTATCTTTTCCACGTACCGGGCGTTTACTTGACCTATAGAATGCTTGCCGCAGCCGGACTGTCCTCGCCCCTGCCGTTTATGCTGCTCTCTTTTGCCGGTAACTTCTGTCTCACAGCGTGCCTGGTTACTGCATTCAACACCTTGGAAAAACGCCTGGCAGGGAGATTTTCACTTGATGCCCGGTAAGGCCAAGTACGCTTTTCGGACAATCCCTCCCTTCAGGAACGATACCCGTTACGGGACGGGCGCGTTATCAATCGCAAAATGAAAGTTTTTTAAGTTGGCGCAATGCCGCGTGACTTAAAAAACCAGAAAACTCAAACCCCTTCCCTCTCACAGTCAGCGATTACGTTGTTGCACTTTTTGGCGCGGGCTGAGGGGCAGGAGCGTTGGGTTGAGTTTGGGCGATTTTTGGGGTTCCGCTGACGGTGGTTCGGCTGGCGGCGGTTGAGGCGGCGGCGACATCTCGGCGTGTTGTGAAAAATGCTCGGCGTCGGCGCCGACTTGGTTGAGGTTTTGTTCGGTTTGGCTGGTGGCGCGCAATTCGTCGTTGTCGCCGACGACGATGGGTTGAATCATGATGATGAGTTCGGTGCGGCGGTTGGTCTTGTTCGTGCCTTTGAAGAGGTAGCCGAGCAGGGGGATGTCTTTCAATATCGGCACGCCGTTTTCCTCGGTTTGGTGTTCCTCGGCAATCATGCCGCCGAGCACCACGGTGGCTTGGTTCGGCACGGTGATGGTGGTGTCCACCACTTGCGTGCCGATCGTCGGGATGGAGTTGCCGGAGATGGATTGGCTGCCGACCACGCTGTCGTTGGTTTGTTTGATTTTCAAGGTGACTTCACGCTCAGAGTTGATGAGCGGCATCACTTCGAGTTTGAGTAGCACGTCGGTGTAGTCAATGTTGGAGACGACGGAGCCGGTGTCCGCGTTGTTGAGTGAGCTGAGAGTGGAGGAGGGCACGGCGATGCGCTGGCCGGTGGAGATGACGGCGACTTTGTTGTTGGTGGTGAAGACGCCGGGGCGGGAGATGATTTTGAAGCGCGAGGTGCTTTCCAGTGCCTTGATATAGTAGTCCAGCGCCGAGCCGATGGTGCCGTAGATGCTCAGGCCCTGCGTGGCTTTGATGAAGGCGTCGGGGGTAATCAAGTCCGCCGGGTTAGGCAGGAAGCCGTCGCGGCTGGTCTTGGAACTGGAGGCCACGCCGAAGTCGCCCGCGTGGGAGAATTTTTGCAGCAAGTCCACCGCCAGTTCGGTGTCGTCGCCGACGGTGAGTTGGCCGATGACGGCGGATAAATAGACTTGCGGCGGTTTTTTGTCCAGTTTGTCAAGAATGGCCCGGGCTTTGTCCACGCTTTCCGGCGGGCCGATGACGATGATGGAGTTGGCTTGTTTGTCGGCGATGAGGCGGGTCTTGCCGACCATGACGGCTTCGGGTGCGGTGTCCTGGTTTTCTTGCAGGGTGCTGTCGGCGTTGGCGCGGCCGTCGCTGCCGCCTTGGTTTTGCGTCGGTGATGCGTTACCCTGCCGGTTTTTCCGGGCGTCTTGCAAACTCAAACTGCCGGCTTGTTGGGTGCCGCTGTCCATCAGCAGCGTCTCCAGCACCGGCAGCGCCTCGCCCGCCATCACGTATTTCAGCGGGCGTTCGTAGGGCGAGGTCAGTGTGACCGCGCGGTCGAATTCTTCGATCAGGTCCTTGATATAATCAAAGTTGATCGGCCGGGTGATGACGAGGATGCGGTTGGTGCGGGCGTCGGGCAGCAGTTCCACGTCGCCGGCGACCAGGTTGCGCTCGTTCAGGGTGGTGTCGGCGCTCTGGGGAGCGGCGGCGGCGGTTTGTCCCGCGGCCGCGCCGGTGGTGGCGGACTGGGCTTTTTTGCGCGAGTCGAGCAGTTTGCTGATGGCGTCGGCCACGCGCTCGGCGTCGGCGCGTTGCAGGGTGACGAATTGGCTGGTGAATTTCGCCGGCGGCACGTCGATCAAGTCTTTGAGCTTGGCTAACTGGCGTATGGTCGAGGCGTTGTCGGTGATGACGATGGCTTGCGCGTGGGGCACGGGAACGAGGCTGCCGTAGGTTTGGTGCGGGATGATGTTGGCTTGCAACACCGGCTGGGCCTCGGCGGGGCTGATGTAGCGCAGCGGCATGTAGTAGCTGACGATTTGGTCGCCGCGGGGCAGGTCGGCGAGGTTGGCGTAGATGGCGATGCC
>JAISBF010000005.1 GCA_031266335.1 Verrucomicrobiales bacterium | reverse complement strand
ACAGCTTCATCGACACCCACCCCATCCCCGGCCAAGCGCAAGTGTGGTCCTACACCCTGGAACCGCTCCTGCACGGCAAACTCTACGGCAAACCGATTACCGAGAAAATCATCGTCGGCGCCGACATCGCCATCGAGGAGGAGAATATTTAACGCAAAACTCAAATCGCAAATCGCAAAACTATAACTGGAAAACTAGAAAACCGAAAGTAATCACATGAAAACCAAACTGCTCATCCTCGGCCTCCTCAGTGCCGCCGCGTTGAATGTCTTCGCCCAAGAAGAAGGCTACCGCTATGTCTTTAACGGATACGTGCAGGACTTTGGCACAACCTACAACGCCACCTACGCGTTTGCTAATACGATTCCACCCGTTCCAGCCAATCTGACCGTCGAAGGCCCCGGTACAACATACGAGGGCATCGGCGTCACCCTCATCCCCCCCGACAGCGACGCCACCGGCGCCTTTGTGCTCTACGGCGCCACCCTGTCCCTCACCGACAGCACCATCGGTCAGGACTTCTATCACGGCATGGTCGGGATTAGCCTCGAACCAGCCAGCAGCGGCATATTGACTAACGTGAACATCTCCAATTACAACATGGGCATCTCGGTATCTAACGCCACCCTAATGATGACCGGCGGCGCCATTACTAGCGTCGGGGCTGGGATTACTTTGGGAGAGGGCAGCACCGTCACGCTGGACAACGCCGTCGTGACCACCGGGGGAGACTACAACTCCAGCGTGAGTTTTAGTGGCAGTAATACGCTGAACGTGACTAACGGCAGCGTCATCACCGGTAATGTTACGAGCAACATCTACGACCCCACCCTTCGTTCCACCATCATCCTCACCGGTGCCAACACCGCCCTGCACGGCAACCTGATTGACGACAGCGCCCTCATCATCGACATCAGCGACGGCGCCCTCCTCGACGGCGGCGGCACCGTGAGCGAACTGATTTTAGGCCACGGCGCCATCTATAAATACAGCGGCGACAGCCTGACCATCACCGACAGCATCACCATCGGTAACAACGTCACCATCGACCTCAGCAACTTCCTAAACCCGGCCGACCTCGAGGGCCGCACCATACTCGACTGGAGCAGCGCCAGCGGCGCGGAAGACCTCAACATCAGCGCCTTCAACTTCATCACCGCCGCCGCCACCGACGCCGACGATTTCCACATAGTCAACGGCCAAATCATCTACACCACCGCCGCCGTCCCGGAACCGTCCACATGGTTCCTCCTCGGCGTGGGCTTCGGCGTGCTGGCCCTCACCCGCCTTCGTCGGCGCTAAAACACCATGTTCGCGCAGAGCCGCAGAGCCGCGGAGTTAATTAAATAAAAAAACTCCGCGTCTCCGCGTCTCTGCGCGAACATCCGGTTTTCCTCTACGAGCGGGGCATCGGGTTACGCCCTGCCCAGCACCAGTGCGGCGTTGATGCCGCCGAAAGCTAACGAATCGCTCAACGCCGCCGTTTTGTCAGCGGGGATTTTCTGGGTCACGGTCAGCGGCGTCAGGCCGAGTTTTTCATCCGGGGTGAACGGAAAATTCACCGCCGGGATTTCACCGCGTTCCAGCGCCAGCAGCGTGATGACCGCCTCGACCGCGCCCGCCGCCGCCAGGGTGTGACCGGTGCGGTCCTTGGTGGCGCTGACGGCGACGCCGGGCAGCAGGTCGTTGAACACCGCCGCCTCCGCCGCGTCATTGTCAGCGGTGCCGGTGCCGTGCGCGTTGACGAACGCGAGGTCGGCGGCGCTGACCCGCGCCTGCGTCATGGCGCCGGCGATGGCCTGGCGCAGCCCGCGCCCGCCCGGTTCCGGCGCGGTGGCGTGGTAGCCGTCGGCGGCGTTGCCGTAGCCGAGCACGCGGCCGCGCGGCGTGACGCCGAATTTTTCCGCCGCTGACGGTGAGAGCAGCAACAGCGCGCCGGCGCCCTCGCCGAGGTTGATGCCGGCGCGGTCTTTGGCGAACGGACGGCACGGCGCTTTGCTGGCGATCATCAGCCGGATGAAGCCGGTGTAGGGCACGGCGTTGAATTCGTCCGCGCCGCCGGCGATGACCGCGTCGCACGCGCCGGTGGCAATCCATTCCGCGCCAATGCCGATGGCGTCGGTGCCGGACGCGCAGGCGGTGACGACAGTTTGCGAAATGCCTGACCAGCCATAGTGCGCCAGCACGCGATCAGACAGCGACGCGGTGACGAAGCGCGCGAAAATTCCCGGCGGCAGCGGCTGGCCGGCGCGCGCCGTCCGGTAATGCTCCAGCGGGATGAACGACGCCTCGACCGAGCTGCCGACGCACACGCCGACGCGCAGCCCGCGCAACGCCGCCGCTGACAGCGCGGCCATCGTCAGCGCCTCGTCAATCGCCGTCCGCAGAAACAGCAGGCTCAGGCTTTCGTCCGCGCGGCGCGTCGCCGTCAGCGTCTCGCTCACGAGAAAGGCGGGATACTCGGCCGCATAGACGCTGTTGACGCGCCGCGCCGGCGACATCGGGCGCGCGGGCCGACCGTCAAACAGCGCCGCTGACAGTGCGGCCAAATTCTCCCCGGCGGCGCTCACGCAGCCGTAACCGCCGACGATGACATTCATTTGGTCCGGTTCTGTTCAAGGTGCGCGCGCAGGGAGCCAAGCGTTTGGAAAATGCGTTTGCCGTCGTCCAGGTTGTCAATCACGATGCCGTAATTTTTCCGCAGAATGATGACCAGCTCGATGGCGTCGAGGCTGTCCAACCCCAGCCCCTCGCCGAACAGCGGCGTGTCCGCGTCCGCTTCTGACAAATCAATGCCGCTCAAATTCAAGTTGGCGGCCAGCGTTTGTTTCACTTCGTCCAGTGTGGTGTCCATAAGATTTAGCGCGGTAATTTTGCCGCCGGCAGAGGCGGGCGGCAATGGGAAAGTTTTTTTAAGTTACGCGGTGCCGCGCCGATTTGCCCCAAACAACCGCTGTCCCTGTCGCGGGGACGACGGGAGAAGCGGCGGCCGTTCGGAAACGACAACCCCCGAAGCGACTTTGCGCCGCCCCGGGAATTGCGTTGTGAACAATGACTGCCGCAGTTATTTCACCGGTACAAAACCGACTTGGTCGATGATGCGCTCGCCGGCGGGGGACATGATGAAGTCGATGAACTTCTTCGCCAGCCCTTGCGGGACGCCGTTGGTGTAGAAATACGTGTTGCGCGCCAGCGGGTAGTTGTGCGCTTGCACGCTGTCCTT
>JAISBF010000172.1 GCA_031266335.1 Verrucomicrobiales bacterium | reverse complement strand
CCGCACTCGCGCTCGCGGGCGGGGCCGAAGACCGTCTGCGTCAGCGTGTCCGCCACCAGCGCGGAGAAGCCGTTGGAGTACAAGTTCAACAACAGGAAACTGTCGCGCGGCGCCAGGATTGCGCGGCACGTTTGCAGCAACTCCAAAATGTTTTCGTCCAGCTTCCACCGCTGACCGTCAACGCCGTGGCCGTAGGCGGGCGGGTCGAGCAGGATGCCGTGATACACACTGCCGCGCCGCGCCTCGCGTTGCGCGAACTTCAGCGCGTCGTCCACGATCCAGCGGATGTCCGTCAGCCCCGACGCCGTCATGTTCTCCCGCGCCCAGGTCACGACTTGCTTTACCGAGTCCACATGCGTCACTTCCGCCCCCGCCGCGCGCGCCGCCAGTGACGCGCCGCCCGTGTAGGCGAACAAGTTCAGCACCCGCGGCGCGGTCACCGGCAGCGACCGCGTCGTGTCGTAAATCCACCGCCAGTTCGGCGCCTGTTCGGGGAACACGCCGACGTGTTTGAACGCGGTCAGCCCCAGCCGCAGGCGCAAATCCATGCGCTGATACTGGAAACGCACCGGCCACCGCTCGCGCCGCCCGCCGTCCGCGCGCCACGTCCCGCGGTCCTCCCGCCCCGGCTGACCGTGGCCCGCGCCCGCCGTGAAGGTCGTGTCCGCCAGCCGCCGCCACTCGTCCGCTGGCAGCGACCGCGCCCACACCGCCTTCGGCTCCGGCCGCCGCAACACGCGGGCGCCGAACCGCTCCAGCTTCTCGCCGCCGCCGCTGTCAATCAATTCGTAATCCGGCCAGTCACCGGGAGTCAGGATTTTCACGCGCTGATGGTAACACCGCCGGGCCGAAAAGTCAGTACTCCTCGCGCCTTCTACAAACCCACCGATGAAAAATTCCAAATTCCAAACTCCAATTTCAAAACTCCAAACGAGATGCAGGAACATTCCCCTCTTGTGAAGGGGTAGCGGCGCTGATTTGGAATTTAAAAACCCTTCGCGCCTTCGCGTCTTCGTGGCCGGAGTTATGTTTGCGCAAACGCTCGATTAACGCGTCGTACCGCGGTTGCTGCGCCGGTGTCAAGCGGGCGCGAATCTGCTGCCGGAGTTCCTCGAAGGCGTTTTGGCTGGCCAGTTTTTTATACTTGTTGATTTGCCGGAACTTCGGCTCGTAATCCCGCAGGATTTGCAGAATCTCGTCCCGTTGCGCGGCGGTCAAATCCAGCTCGCGGGACAGCCGGCTGACAATGATTTCACCGGAATGGCGCGGCGGCCCGTCGCGCAGGAAGGCGCGCAAATGCTTTTGCATGACCCCCGCCGTCACCACCGCGCCAAGCAGGACGCCGACCAGCAGCACACTCGCCAGGCCCAGCCACGGCTTGAGTCTCGGCCAGAGCGGATTCATGGCGCGTCCCCGGTGAACAGGCCGGCCAGGCCCGGCTGCTCGTCGTTGGCCACCGCTTCCACCAGGTCGGCAAACTCGATGGTGTTCACGGTCAGCGGCACATACAGGCCGAGCAGCAACAGCGCGCAGCACGCCGCCAGGCAGCAGCGGCCCGCCAGTTGCAGCAATGACAGCGGGCCGGCCCGGCGCTGTTCGCGCAACCGCGCCATGACGCGCGTTTCCAGGCCGTATGCCAGCCGGCCCTGCTCCCGGTCCGCCCGGCGCAACCCGGCCCAGAACCGGTCAACCATTTCATCGTGCTGTTTCATATACAGTGCCCAGATTTTTCGCCATCTTCCGCCGCGCCCGGTGCGCCTTCACCTTCACATTCGCCTCGGACAGCCCGGTCAGCGCCGCCACTTCCCGCACGGATTTCTCGTCCAGCTCCAACAGCGTGACAATGATTTTATCCAGCGGCGACAGGCCGTCCAAGGCAAAATTCAGCATTTGCCGCGCCTCCTCGCGCGACAGGGTGCGCTCGTGACTGGTATCGCTGATCATTTCCAGCAGCAGCGTCGAATCCACCTGGATTTTCTCGTAACGCCGGTGACGGCGCGCCCAGTTGCGGCAAAAATTGTGCGCCAGCCGCATGAACCAGTGCTCGAACGGCGCCGTCGTCCGGTACGCCGCCAATTTTTGGTGCAGCCGGATGAAAATTTCCTGCGCCAAATCCTCCTGGTCGCTGTCATTGGCGGCGAACCGGTAGGCCATTTGCAGGACGCGCGGCTGGTATTTGCGCAACAACTGCGCGAACGCCTCGTCGTCCCCGCGTTGGCTGGCCAGCACCAGCGCATAATCAGAGTCAGCTTGTTCCGCGGGGTCAGCCATGAGCGGGGCCATCACAGCATAATCAACCGGCCTTGACCAGCCCGATCCCCAGCCCGGCAACATCAGCGTGGCGCTCGCGTTCATTGTTTTAGTAAACACCGTTCGGTGGGAAATGTTACAGATAAGAGGTTAACGCAAAGGGGCGAAGGCTCAAAGACGCAAAGAATTTTTAAAGTGGGTTAGTCATAAATTATCATAAACCATTAAAAAAACTTTGCGCCTTTGAGCCTTTGTCCCTTTGCGTTAACCTCTTCCTTTTCCTTTGCCATCACCGCAAACTGCGGTATCTATTATAAATGCCTGCGGCCACTGCCTCCATCATCAGCGAATCACGCGGGCTGGTGGTCAATGTCACCGGCGTGCTGACCGCTGACGGGGTCGCCGCCGTGTGGCCCGTGCTGGATAAAATCGCCGCCGCGGCCGGTGACGTGCTGGTGCGCGCCGGCGAAGTGACCGCCTGCGACAGCACCGGGGCGGTGTTCTTGCGCGAGCTGGAGCGCGTGACGGTCAGCGGCGGGCGGCGGTTCCAACTCGACGGCTTGCGGGCGGAATTTGCCCGGACGCTGGAACTGTTCCCCCTCGACGCCATCGTGCCGCCGCCGCCGACTCCCCGGCGGCAACCCGGCCTGATCGTCACGGTTGGTGAAAAAACCTGCGAAATCGTCGCCGACTTGCGCAACCAGGTGGTTTTTCTGGGACAGCTGACCGTCGCCCTGTGGCAGGTGCTGCGCCGGCCGCGCCAATTGCACTGGAAAAAAATCCTGCAAATCTTTCACACCGCCGCGGTGGACGGCCTGCCCATTGTCGGCCTGATCAGTTTGCTGACCGGCCTGATTATTTCCTCCCAGTCGGTCGGCCCGCTGCGCGCCTACGGCGCTGACATTCACGTGATTTACCTCGTGGCGCTGATCATGTTCCGCGAACTCGGGCCGATTATGACGGCCATTCTGGTGGCCGGCCGCACCGGCTCGGCGTTCGCGGCGGAAATCGGCACGATGAAGGTCAACGAGGAACTCGACGCGCTGAAAACGATGGGCCTGGACCCGGTGCGCTTCCTCGTGGTCGAGCGCGTCATCGCGGGCTGCTGGGCGCTGCCGTTGCTGACGGTGTATGCCATGCTGCTCGGCGTGGGGGCGAGCTTCATCGTCATGCTCAGCGGCGGTTACTCGCTGCCGGCGTTATACGCGGAACTAACTGACTACTGCACGGTCAGCGACGTGGTGGAAGGGTTGCTGAAAGCGTGTTTCTTCGGCGTGCTGGTAACGGGCGTCGGCTGCCTGCGCGGCATCCAGACCCGCGCCGGCGCCGCCGCGGTCGGCGCGGCCACCACGCGCGCGGTGGTCAGTTCCATCGTGCTGATCATCGCCAGCGACTGCGTCTTCACCCTCATCTCCACCACCCTGCGGGACGCGGCGTCCCTGCCATTCTAATGCCTGCCAACCGCCAGCCCATCATCAGCGTCCGCGACTTGACCGCGCAATACGGCGACCGCGCGGTGCTGGAGCACGTTTCCTTCGAGGTGCGGCGCGGCGAGATTTTCGTCATCCTCGGCGGCTCCGGCTGCGGCAAGAGCACGCTGATGAAGTGCCTGATCGGCCTGTACCAACCCGCCGCCGGCAGCGTATTCATCGACGGCGAGAATTTCTCCGCCGCTGACGCCGATACCCACGCCCGCCTGCTCCGGAAAATCGGCGTGATGTACCAAAGCGGCGCCCTGTTCGGCTCCATGACCGTCCAGGAAAACGTGCGCCTGCCGCTGGACGAATACACCGCGCTGCCCGTGGCGGCCAAGCGGGCGGTCGTCGCCAGCAAGCTCGCGCTGGTCGGGCTGCGCGACGCCTCGTTCAAGCTGCCGGCAGAGTTAAGCGGCGGCATGATCAAGCGCGCCGCCATCGCCCGCGCCCTGGCCCTGAACCCCGCCATCGTCTTCCTCGACGAACCCAGCGCCGGCCTCGACCCCGTCACCTCCGCCGACCTCGACCAGACCATCATCGGCTTGTCCCGCGACCTCGGCGTCACCTTCGTCATCGTCACGCACGAACTCGCCAGCATCTACACGCTGGCCGACCGCTGCATCATGCTCGACGCCGCCACCAAGGGCATCATCGCCAGCGGCCGCCCCGCCGACCTGCGCGACCGCCCGCCAAATGACCTTGTCAAAAGCTTTTTCCATCGCCAACCTTTAACCACCCAGCCGGGACTGCGCCAACCGTCATGAACACTGACCTCAAATACTTTCGCATCGGCCTGTTCGTCATCGGCGGCCTGCTCATCCTGCTGCTCGGCGTCTTCGCCCTCGGCGCCAAAAGCTGGTTCGAACCCAAGATTCGCTTTGAGACTTACTTCGACGGCGCCATCGGCGGCATCAACCTCGGCTCGCCGGTCAAATTCCGCGGCGTGCCGCTCGGCAAAGTCACCCGCATCGACTTCACCCCGAATGTTTACCCCCAGCCGCAGTCGCTCGCCGGCGCGCCCGGCAGCAAATACCGTTACATCCTGGTCGAATTCGAGGTCAAGAAATCGCTGCTCGCCGGCCTGTTGCAGGAACACATCCAGGAAAACCTCGACAACGGCGTGCAACACGGCCTGCGCATTCGCGTGGACATGGCCGGCATCGCCGGCGGCAACTACCTGGAAATCGACCGCATGGATCCGCAACTGACCTCGCCGCTCCTGGAACTCAACTGGCAGCCGCGCAATTATTACCTCCCGTCCACCAACTCCCAAATCACGCAAATCGTCAACTCCCTCAACCACACCTTGCAAAACCTCGGCCAAGTCGATTTCGGCAACCTCCAGAAAAAAATCGCCCTGCTCATCGACCAGCTGGACCAGAACTCCCAGCAATTCAACATGCTGGTACAGCGCATCAACCACCTGGATTTGACCAGCACCGTGGACAACCTGCGCGTCATCACCGAGGACTTCAAGGACATCACCACCCTCATCAAAAGCGACCCCTCGCAAATCATCTGGAGTTCCCAGCCGTTGCCGGCGCAGAGCCTGGAACAACCCTAACCATCAACCGTCATGCGTGTTCATCCCGCCCTCCCCGTGCTGTTGCTGACCGGCCTGCTCACCGCCTGCGCCGGCAAGCAGCCGCTGCACATCACCCATTACAGCTTCACCGTCCCTGCAATCGAGGCCGCCCCCGCGCCCAAATTCAACGTCATCTTTGTGCGCGACTACTACGTCAACCCCGCCTACGAGGACAAACTGTTCGATTACCGCACCGGCGAACTGACCTACGAAAGCGACTTCTACCACCAATACGCGCTGTTTCCCCACACCCAATTCACCACCCTGACCCGCATCATCCTGCAAAAATCCGGCTTGTTCAAAAAAGTCCTCCTGCCCGGCAGCGCGCAACTCAGCGATTACGTGCTGGAATCCAATGTCGCCGAATTGTACGCCGACTTCCGCGATCCCCGGCAACCGGTAACGCGCCTGACCATCAGCTTCCACCTCGTCTATCATCCCCCCGGCAAAAGCGGCGCGCATCCGACCTGGTTCAAACAAACCTACACCCAAGTCATCCCGCTCCGCCGCAGAACCGCCGCCGAAGTCGCCGCCGCCTGGAACACCGCCTACACCAACATCATGCTTAACCTCGTCCGCGACCTGGCCGGCCTGACCCTGCCGCCGCCCGATGCCGACGCTGAGACTGGTTTAACCACGGATGGACACTGATGAACACGGATTGTTTTTTTATCCGTGTGCATCAGTGTCCATCCGTGGTTAAAAAAATAAAAAAAACCTTGCGCCAGGCAGACAGATTCCATATCGTCCTATCCCGTTATCGGGAATAAATAGATGCTACCTACTACATGCCATCTACTAACTCTTGATAACCCGCTGAAAATGAAAGAGATAAGTCATAAACAAAGTGAGCCGCGCTCACGCGCTCACGCGCTCACGCGCTCACGCGCTCACGCGCTCACGCGCTCACGCGC
>JAISBF010000070.1 GCA_031266335.1 Verrucomicrobiales bacterium | reverse complement strand
AAACACAAAAAGCACAGAAAGAAACGGGGGTAACAAAGTTTTGTGGGTTCTGTGTTTTTTTGTGGCCAAGGTTTTGGTTGATTGGTGGTTAGATTTTTTCTTCCTCGACGGTGATGTCTTTGCCGACGATGACTTTTTCGACGACGGGTTTGCTGCCAGTCCAGGTCTTGTTGATGTATTTCTTGGTGCTGAAGGTTAATTGGGTGCTCATGTTATAATCTCCTGATGTTTAATTAGTTACAATTTACATTGGCGGCCACGCCAATGAAAAATAACGGCTTTCTTCCGTTGGAAGAGCGGTCTCTTCCGCCGGAAGAGGAGGCTCTGCCCGTGGCAGAGGACATTCTGCCCTCGGCAGAGGGCGTTCTGCCCGTGGCAGAGGACGCTCTGCCCTCGGCAGAGAAGGCTCTGCCCGTGGCAGAGGACGTTCTGCCCACGGCAGAAGACGCGCTGCCCGTGGCAGAGGAGGCTCTGCCGAGGGCAGAAGACGCTCTATCGGCGGAAATAGGGGCGATATTTTGGGAAGTGGAGGCGGCGAAGGTGGCCGGGGTTAACGCAATTTCAAGACACAGCTCCGCCAGGGAAAAACGAGTTAAGGTTGCGCGTTGCGCGGATCGAAGACGTTATCTCGGAAGGGGTTCATGCTTAACCTGTTGTCGCTGGCTGGTTCCGCTTATCGCGAGGTACCGTTGGCGGCAATGTGGTGAAAAAGTATCGGATTCGTTTAACTTGCGCAAGGGTTTTTTTATTTTTTTTAACCACAAGAGTCAGGCGGCAATTACACGCCGCCTCAAGCTCCGAACGAAGTGAAGCAAATGGACACGGATGAACACGGATATTATTAAAAAAAGGATATTTTTACTGGTGTTTACAGGAGTGTGAATGGCGCTTCAATTCAGGAGACCATAAATCCCTTCTCTACCAACTTAAAATATCCTACACCTTGATTGACAGATACGAAATCACCGTCAGCGTCTGTCAAACTGCCGCAGCAATGACTCCGCCAGCGCCTGCGCGTTGCGGCCCTGGTCGCCGAACATCCGCGCCAGTTCGGCGACGCGCGTCTGCACCGTCAGCGTCTCCAGGCGCGTGACGGTGCGGCCCTTGACCACGTTTTTCCGCACGGAAAAATGCCGGTGACCGGCGGCGGCGACCTGCGGCAAATGCGTGATGCACAACACCTGGTGGCCGCGCGCCAGTTCGCGCAACCGCCGGCCCACCGCCAGCGCCGTCTCGCCGCCGACGTTGGCGTCCACTTCGTCGAAAATCAAAATCGGAATCGAATCGGCTGCGGCGAGCACGCTTTTGATGGCCAGCATCACCCGCGCCATCTCGCCGCTGGAGGCAATGGCGCGCAGCGGTTTTGCCGCCTCGCCCGGATTCGGCGCGAAACAAAACTCCACGCGGTCGCCGCCGTCGGCGCTGACGGTGGCGTTGCGCTCGACGCTGATGGTGAGGCCGGCTTGCTTGAAGCCGAGATCGCGCAGTTGCCTGGAAATTTCCTTCGCCAGCGCGGGCGCGGCCCGGCGGCGTTCCTTGCCGAGCGCGTCGGCCTGCACTGTCAGCGTCCGCCCGGCGGCGGCGATGAGTTGGTCCAATTCCGCGACGCGCGACTCACGGTCGGCGAGGCCGGCGCGCTTGCCTTCCAGCGCGGCGAGTTTTTCCAGCACGGCGCTGACGGTGGCGCCATATTTGCGTTTCAACCCCTGCACCAAATTGAGCCGTTCCTCGATTTCCCGCAGTCGCGCGGCATCGAGTTCGGTGGCCTCGGCGCGATTCTGAATGTCACGCGACAACTCCTGCACCTGCGCGACAATGGCGGCGTTCTGCTCCGCCAGCGGCGCGACGGACGGGTCGAGATGCTGCCACTCGGCGAATTGTTTCTGCGCGGCGGCGAGCAAGGTCAGCGTGTCGCTCTCGCTGTCACCGAGCAAATTGCCAATGGCGCCAGCGATTTCCAGAATGCGCCGCGAGTTGCTGCCGACGCGGTAGTCGCGGTCAAGCTGCACCTCCTCGCTGACGCTGAGGTCGGCGCCGCGGATTTCCGCGATTTGCTGGTCGAGAAATTCCAGTTGCTGCGCGAGGTCGCCGGCGGGCGTGTGGTTCAACTCAGCCAACTCGGCGCGTAGCCGCTGCCAGTCGCGGAATAGCCTGCCCACCTCGGCGCGCGCCGCTGACAACGACGCGTAGGCGTCCAGCGCGGCCAGCTGGCTGGCGTTCGACAACAACGACTGATGGTCGTGCGGCCCGTGCAAATCGGCCAGCAGGTCGCCGATTTTTTTCAACGCTGTCAGCGGCGCGGGGCTGCCGTTGACGAACTGCCGCCCGCCGCGCGCCGCGCCGAAACTGCGCTTCAAAAACAACTCGCCGTCCTGGCACAATTCCAGCCCGTGTTCCTCCAGCAGCGGATCAAGAAAGCCGGCGCCGGTGAGACTGCCCTCGACCACGCACTCATCCGCGCCGTCGCGCACCAGGGATTTTTCCGCGCGCTCACCTAGCAATAGGTTAAAAGCATCAACCAGAATGGACTTGCCCGCCCCGGTTTCGCCGGTGAGGATATTCAGGCCGTCACCGAGTTCCCACGTCAAGTCGTCAATCAGCGCCAAATTTTTGATGCGAAGCGAGCGCAACATGCAAGGCAACCTAGCGGGCCGAAGAACAAATTTCAAGCGCCACCGTCAGCGCCGGCGATGCGGCACAGAATCTTGTCAACATCATGAGCCGAGGCTAGCCGATCCCTCGGTTCCGCCCAAGATGACGATGGAGCGCGGGCGTCTCGCCCGCCACGGTTGCAGGCGCGTGACGCTGACTGTCAATGGAAACGGCACGCGCCGACCAGCTTGCCGACTTCCCGGCCCCGTTGGCAGTTGCCACTCCCAGCGCGTCACACCGCGGCATGACTGGGAGCGCCGGCATCTTGCCGGCTGTGCTGATGCTGACAGCCGGCTGGAAGCCGGCGGGCGCAGTGCCCGCGGGAGTCGGGCCCGCCCAGGCCGCGGGCATCGTGACGCTGACAGTCAACAGAGCAGGGACGCGCTGACCAGCTTGCCGACTTCCCGGCCCCGTTGGCAGTTGCCACTCCCAGCGCGTCACACCACGGCATGACTGGGAGCGCCGGCATCCTTGCCGGCTGTGCTGATGCTGACTGCCGGCTGGAAGCCGGCGCTCCCAGTGGCTCAGCGGCGACGGCGCAGCATGGTCAACAGTGCGACGCCAGTTATGATCAGCACCCAGGTGCTCGGTTCGGGGATGACGTCGAAGGACAGGATGTAGCTGTTGCCCGACAATCCCCATTGCGCCTCGTAATTCACGGTGTCGTAGCCGCTGATGGCGGCGAAGCTGAAATCCTCGGTGGTGATGTTGGTCAAAACGGTGTATTGCGTGGTGTAATCAAAGTTGCCGGTCAACTCCAGCGTCGCGTTGCCGCTGCCGTTGAGCCAGTCGCCTTCGCTGGCGAAGCTCAACGCACTGTCAGCGTCCACCAACAATACCGAACCGGCGGTGAAGTTTAGCTTTTGCCCGTCCGCCAAGTCCAGTGTCAGCGCGGCGGTGGCGTCCAAGATACCGCTGACGTTGATACCGCCAACACTGGTGGCCAGTTCGCCAGCGCCACCCAGGGTCGCGCCGGCGTCAACAACAACATTCGCGGTGCTCAGTTCGCCGTCCACCAGCAGCGTCCCCTTCACCACCTCGGTAAAGCCGCTGATGGTGGAGGTACCGGTCAACTTCAATATGCCGCCGATGTTGTCGTCCGACATGCCGCCCGCCGTGCCATTCACCAGCAGCGAGCCTTGTTCATCAACCGAATCGCCCAGTCGCCCAGCAAATTCCGCGGTAAAGCCGGTCTGCACGGCGATGTTCGCCCCGCGCGCGCCGTCCGCGCCCGACGCCAGCAGGATTTGCCGATTGGCGTTGATGACCATGCCGGCCGTTTCACCGCCAGCGTACAGCGCCGCGCCGCCGTTGATGAGCACGGTGCCGCGGTTCACGTAACCGGTGTATGGCGCGGCCGCGTCCGGCGCGGCGCCTAGTCCATTGTCAGCGTAGATGGCCAGCGTGCCTTCCGCGATGGAGGTCGGGCCGGCATAGGTGTTGTTGCCGTTCAATATCAGCAAACCGTCACCGGTCTTGAGGATGCCTTTGTAATCGTTATCGGAAGCGTCAATATCGCCGCTGATCATGGCGTAATCCTCATAGATATCGGGATTGTCCACCACTTGGATGTTGCGCCACAACACCGCGCCGGTGGCTTGCATGTGACCCTGGTAAATGTCACCGATATCACTGTATAATTGCGTTTGGCCGAGGTACAGGTTGTTGCGCAGTTCCACCGGGCCTTTGGCGGTGCGCGAACCAAACACCATCACGCCGGCGTCGTCCAGCACGAGGCTGTGGTTGCCTGTCCAGGTTTCAGCCGCCGTCCACAGCAAATAGAGTTTATTCGCTGACCCGTCGTTTGGGTTTCTGGTGAAATCAATGACCAGCCCGCTCGTGCTGCTGGCAGCGAAACCGCCGCTCACCCACTGCGGCGGGTTGTTAAACTGTTTGTTGATAGTGCCGGTGGTTTGCAATACGCCCCCTTGCAACTGCATCGAAACGCCATTGTTATTGTTATACCAACTGGCGTTGTCCACTTCCAGTACGCCGCTGTTGAGTACCACCTTGTCGGCGGTCAGCGTGGTGAGCGCCGCGCCGGTCAGCTTTAACAAGCCGTCGCCGAACACCGTCAGCCGACCGGCGCCGTCAATGGTATTTTCAATCCGGCTGCTGCCGCTGACATAGACCGTCATTTCCGCCGCGCCCGCTGACAGGGTGCCCGTGCCGTCGATGACGGCGCTGTTCATAATCACGCCGGCTTGGGTGTTGGCGGCGCTGGTGCCCACGGTCAGCTTGGCGTTATTGGTGAGCGTGCCGTCGTTGCGCAACGCATAGACCGCGCTGTCAGTGTCGAGCGTGGCGGTGGTGGTGACACGTTCAATCGAGGTTGCTGACGCTGACGCGAAGTTAGTGTCGGTGTACGTCGCGTGTTTCACCACGCCGCCGCCGTTGAAGGTCGTGGTGGTAAGGAAACCACCCTCGCCGGTTTTACTGTCCGCGCCGATGATGCTGGTGTTCATGATGCCGTTGGTCAGCACTGGCAGCGCCGCGTCCTTGCCGAGGATAGTGAGTTTTTCTGTCACGCCCAGGCCATCCAGTCCGTCCTGCCCGGCGGCGATGATTAGCGTCCCGTATTTGCCAGCGTTACGCACCAATTTCGCGCCGGCATTCTCGGAGTTACCGATGGAGAAGTTCAGCGAGGTGTTCGCGCCGCGGTCCAACAGCAGCGTGCTGTTGCCGCCCATGGCACCGCTCACCGCAGAAAGTCCATAAGTCAGCGAAGTGTTACCGTTAAAGGTCATGCCGCTGACCTCAACGTCAGCGTCGCTGCCGGCGGGCGCAATCCAAATCGTGCCACCCGCCATGTAAATGCCGTTGGGTCCGCTTTGGCCGGTGCCGGCAATCACGCCGTCAGTGCCGGTAAGCTTGACGACGCCCTGCCCTTCCGTCTGCACCGGACTAAACCAAAAGGTGTTATAATGCGCGCCCTGCGACTGCGTGAAGCCGGGCAGTTCAACAAACGTGCTACCCCACGCCAGCACACTGGCATTGGCGTAGTTGCCACTGATGGTTTGCAAGGCGGTGAATTGATAACTGCCCGAACCGAGGAACACAATCACACCATTGTTAAGCTGTCCGTCAAACCGACCAGCGTCAGCGCCGGTCATGTTGACATAAATGCCGCTGAAGTTCGCCACGCTTTGAACTTGCGAACCAGCCGTGACGTTCAAGCGCGTGGCCGCGGTATTCTGTTGCGACTGAAAAAGGCCCGTCGCGCCGCCCGCGCCAACTTGAATTCCGCCGTAGGTATATAAATCGTGACTAATGCTTAGCCAGCCGCCGCTGGTAGTGATGTTACCGGAAATCAAGTCGTAAGCTCGCAGCGCGTTGTTGGCATTGGTTATTACCCAGTTGCCATTCAAATCCAGCGCATAACCCTTTTCCTGACGCCACAACACATAAGCGATGCCGCCACCGGTCTTGGTCAGATTGAAAATCGCGCCCTCGGCCTCGTAAAAGTCACCGCTGAAACGCCAGGGCATATCGGCGTTGATGGTCGGCGCCAGTGTCAGCGTGGACGAGGTGCCGACGGCGTAGTTGCCGATCACCGTCGCCACACCGCTGTGAATGGCGTCCTGTCCCCAAATGACGGGCATCGCGCTGAGGTTGCGGATGGTTTGGTTGTGGCCGTTCAAGTCAAACACCGCCGGGCCGCTCATTATGAAATCGGCGTTGGTGCCCAACGCATTGTCAGCGCCCAGCCGCACGGTGCCCTGTGTGATGTTCACCGTCGTTGCGTTGCTGACACCGGAAAACATCACCTCGCCCGCGCCGGCCTTGGTCAGCGTGGCCGCTGACAGTGCGGACGAAATATTGAGCACCCCGTCAGCGTTGTGCTGATGAATGACGAACTCGCCGCTACCCGCCGTCAAGGAACCGCCGCTGATGCTGGCGTTTCCTGCGCCGGCGTCCGCCGCGAACACAATGCCGCCGCCGGTCAGCGTGTTGCTGCCCGCCAACGTCAGCGTGACTGGCGTGGCGAGTTGCAGGTTTTTCGCCGTCACGTTGTTTTGGCTGTCATTGGCGCTGACACTGACGTTGGCGTCCGTATTCCATTCGTCATAGCCGGCCGCGACAATTGTGCCGCCGCTGACGGTGGCAAAGTCCTTGCGTCCAAACGTCGCCCAACCGCCGAGATCGCCGCTCTCGTTGGTTGTCGTGATGACGCCGCCGTTGTTGCTGGTAAAATCCATCGCCGCGCCCGTCACGCGCGAGATGACGCCGGTGCCGAAGGTCACGCCATCCCCTCCCCCGCCCGCCGTCACGGTCAGCGAGTTCGCGCCGAGATTGATGTTCAACGCACTGACCGACTGGCTGCTCGCCTCTGTGCCGCTGCCGATGAACTCCACATTGCCGCCGCCGCCAAACCACGCGCCGTTATCGGCGTTCACATAAGTCGTGCCGCCCAGTGTCAGCGCGTTGGTGGAAATTTTTTGCGCGTTGAGCGAGCTATTATCCAGCACCAGCCAGCCGCCGCCCTGTACTTCAGTCGGGCCGGTATAGGTGTTGCTGCCGGTCAGCGTCCAGGTCGAGGTCGTCATCACCTTCAGCGCCACCGCCGCCGTGCCGGTGAACGCCCCTTGCCCCGTGCCGTCCTGGATGTGGCTGTTGATGATGCCCTCGCCGGTGCCGAATAAATCCAGCTCCGTCAGCGTGTTGTCGTTGCTGGTCTGCAAGCCCGTGATGATTTTGCGGTCGTCCTCGGCGCCGAACACGATTTTATTACCGAACCCCACGCGGGCGCTGTCCGGCAGAGTCTGATTGGCGAACGTCACCTTGCCGCCATTCACGTACAAATTGACGTTGATTTGCTGGATAACATCGCTCGTGTAACTGCCCGGAGATATCCTGATGCCGGAAGTCGCCGCGCCAGTCAAGGCGTCGCCCGTGAACACCCATGCACCTGTACCGTTGATGGTGTAAGGATTATACGAGTATTGATATGACCAGAGCTTCCCGTTATAGACCTCGTTCAGCGTGTACGTGCCGGACGCCGGCGAGTTGCCTTGGAAATATAACTCGCTGCCACTGTTCACCACCGCGCCGCTGCCGATGGTGTAAACCGCGCCGCCGTCGCTCCAGTTGGAACCGTTGAAGTTCCCGTTAGCCCGCGCTGGCGCTGACGCGCCCAACCAAATAACCGCCGCTGACAATGCGCCACCTATCAGTTTGCTTGTTGCTATGTTCATAACCGATCCTCCAGTTGAGTTACCGCAGAGAAACCGTCAGCCCCCGGCACGACGGCAAGATCAAGCGCCGCCGGGCGGCAACCGCCGGCAACACCTGTTGAAAAAAATGGGAAAAAATGACTTGCAGTTCCGCTTACGCTAACATTAGCGTTTTTAAGAACGCTGAACGCTGAACGCTGAACGCTGAACGCTGAACGCTGAACGCTGAACGCTGAACGCTGAACGCTGAACGCTGAACGCTGAACGCTGAACGCTGAACGCTGAACGCTGAACGCGCGGCGTTATTGATGTGCTGATTTTTGCGTTCATTGCAAGCGCCAATATAAATATCCCAGATGACTCGTCAAGGGATAAATTTTAATTATTGTAATTATATTTCACCGATGGCTGGGAAGGCAAAAGGCAAATATCTCGCGCAGAGACGCGGAGCCGCAGAGTTTTTTAATTAAATTAACTCCGCGGCTCTGCGGCTCTGCGCGAGATTTGTTTGCGCTGCCGCCCCATCCTGCCGGCTTATGGAGCGCGGGCGTCTCGCCCGCTTCGTTGCCGGCTGGAAGCCGGCGCTCCCAGTCAGCGCCCAGGTCGCGCGCCAGCTTAAAAAACTTATCCGCGCAACAGCCCGGACCACTCACAAACCGCTGACATTCACTCCCCCGACTCCGGCCGCTTGAAATCGTCCGCGTAGCGCGTGATGTCCGCCTGCTGCCAGTTGCCGAAGGCCACTTCCAGCACGCGCACCGGCCGCTCGCCCGCGCAACTGAGCCGGTGCCGCGCGTTCGCCGGAATCCACACCTCATCCCCGGCCCGGCGGTCGCTGACGGTGTCGCCCACTTGCACCCGCGCCCCGTCGTCGAGGACAATCCACAACTCGGCGCGCCCGGTGTGCGCTTGCAAACTGAGCCGCTGACCGGGCCGCACGGTCATCAGGCTGACCGTGCAATCCCGGTTAAAGGCATATTGTTTGAAGGCCCCCCACGGACGTTCAACGAAGTCCACGGGCGGTTTCTCGTTCGGTATCGGTTTGGTAACGTAGCTCATAAAAATAAAAGTTAACGCTTAATCATCACCGGCAGCCCGTCGCGCTCGACGACGCACATCCTGAAATTCCGCTCCGCGATGACGCCGTAATCGTGCCCCGCGCGCGCCGGGTAAACGCCGAGGTACACCAACGGCTCCGCGCCCGTGTTCATTGTCCGGTGCGCCGTGTGGCCCGGAACGTACACCACCGCGTTCACCGTCAGCGGCAGCAGCCGGCTCGCCCCCGTCGCCTCGTCCTCCAGCAGCATCACGCCCGCGCCGCGCAAGCCGAAATAAAACTCCCCCGCCGGCCGCCAGGCGTGCAGGTGCCCTTTGGTCATGTAATACTCGTCGCCGATTTTCCCCGGATAAATCACGCCGAGACCGTAATGCAAATCCCCCTCACCGTCAGCGGGCGCGACGCTGGCGACGCTGTACAACAGCGGATTCCCGCGCGCGAGCGCCACCGCGTAAGCCGCACCGCCAGCGAAGCAACCGCGCAAGTCGACGAGATAACGTTTCACCACCGGCGCGCCGATGATTTCGCCGGTAGTGGGGTTGTAGTGAGTGCTGAGCAGGGTATTGTTCATATTATTTATTTTTTTACAAAGAGAGCATGGAGTTATTGGAGCAAAGTTTGATTCAGCCAAAAGCCCCCCTCCAATTCCTCCATGTGCCCATTGTAAAAATAGTTCATAAAAATTCACGCCTTGGTTCTGACAAAAGCCTTCATGGTCGCCAGCTCACCGTCAGCGGCGGGCGTGATGATATATTCACCGACCGCGGCGGGCACGACAAACGTCTCCGCGTAATGCACCGTGAACGGCGCGAACGCGCCCGTCGGGCTGGAGACCACCGCCGCCGCGCCCGCGACCAGATTCAGCACGTTCACCCCGCCGCCGGTGTGGTGCCGCGTCGCCTTGGTGAACCAGTGCCGCCGCGTCTCGATAAACTCGGCGTCGTGCAGCCCCGTGCGCTCCTCGCGCCAGCCGTCACCGGCAGCGACCGGGATAATTTGGTTGATCAGCCGCGCCCGCGCGTAAGCCTCGTCGCGCTCCCACTGAATGTTGGCCGCGCCGCGCGCGAGGTTGACGGGACGCGGCTGGCCGTCGAGGCCGAGCCGGTTCCAGTCCCACAGCTTGAAGGTAAAAATGTACGGCGTCGCGCTGATTTCCAACACCATGCCGCCCGCGCCGGAGCAATGCAGCGTGCCGGCGGGAATGAGGAAGTGGTCATGCTGCTTCGCGGGAAACCGCGCGGCGAATTTTTCATCGTCGAAGGATTTTTCCCCGCGCTGGGCGGCGGCGAGGTCGGCCAGCATTTCATCCGGCTTGATGCCGTTTTTGCAACCGAGGTACACGACCGTGCCCGGCTCGGCGTCGAGCATATAATAACTCTCGTCCTGCGTGTAGCGAATGCCGAACTGTTCCTGCGCGTAGTTGATCAGCGGGTGGACCTGGAAGCTGAGATTACCGCCGCTGACGGTGTCGAGAAAGTCGAAGCGAATCGGGAACTCCGGCCCGAAGCGCCCGTACACCGCCTCGCCGAGCAACTCGCGCGGCTGGGCGAACACGAGATTTTGCGCGGGCGTCTCGAACACGGTTGCGCCAAACTTGAGCAATAAACTGTTCTCCTCCGGCACGCAGTCGAAGCACCACGCGTAATTCGGCGCGGCGCGGTCGAGGTCGCACACTTCCTTCATCCACTGGCCGCCCCACGGGCCGGGGTCGAAAAACGGCGCGAGCCGGAACGGGCGCGTGACGCACCGCGCCAGCCCCGCGCGGTAATCCGCGCCGCTGATCATGACCGGTCGGTGCGGTTTGGCGGTGTCGAGCACGAAATCCCAGCGCGGCAAGGTCGCGCGCTTCACCCGGTCAGCGACGCGCCAGTCCACGAAAAAGGCGCGCTTGTATTGCAGCGACGCCTTGCCGCCGCTGTTGTTGACGCCGAGGTTCGGCACTTCCCCGCGCCGCTGACGGAGCTGCCCCTCCCAGCGCGGCAGGTCCGCGAAGACCAATATATCAGCCGCCGGCGCCGCCACACTCGCGCCCGCGCCGAACACCACGCGCAAGCCACCGACCGTCAGCGCCGCGCGCAATTGTCGCAACTTGTCCGCGTCGAAAAACCGGCTCAGCGTCAGCGGGCACCAATAGCCGAACAACGGGTCGTCCCCGCCCAGATACGGCGCGACCAGTCGGTCCACCTCCACCGGCGACAACCACGCCGCGCCCGCCTCCAGCCAAGCCGCCTCGCCCAGCCGCCCGCGCAGCGCCGCGCGCAACTCGTCCTCGAACACGCCCGGATAACATTCCACCGCCACCGTCAGCGGCCTGCCGCCGACAGCGTCTCGCAAACGTTCTGCGATTTCTTCCCATCCCCGCCACGCCGTCCCGTCCGCCGCGACGCACGGAAACTTGTCATAATTCGATTGTCTCATAATAATTTTTTATTTTTAACAAAGAGCACCTGGAGAAATTGGAGGAAGTTTTTTAGTTGCCGCGCAACCATCAGAAAACTAACCAGCCGCTGCTCCTCCAATTCCTCCATGTTCTCGTTGTAAAAAACTCAACACCTCGCATCCCAATAACGCCGCGTCGTCCCCCAGCGCCGTCCCGCTGACGGTGACTTCCCCCCACGGCGTGTGCGCGTGCCGCGCCACGTAATCGCGCACATACGGCAAAATCACCGCCGCGCTGCGCATGATGCCGCCGCCGAGCAGCACCAACTCCGGCGCGTAGGCGTGAATCAAGTTCACCGTCAGCGCGCTCCACACCCGCAAACTGTGCGCGCGCAACGCCAGCGCCGCCGCGTCGCCATCAGCGGCGGCGGCGAACACCGCCGCGTAATCCAGCCGCGGCGCCATCGTCAGCGCGCTGTGCTCGCGCCCCGGCGTCGCCGCGAACAAGCGCGGCAGCGCCGCCGTCGAAGCCTCCGCCTCCGCGCAACCAATGTTGCCGCAAGTACACCGCTGACCGTGCAGATTCACCGTCAAATGCCCGCCAAAATTCCCCGCCGGCCCGTGCCGGCCCCGCAACAGTTGACCGTCAAGCAGCGTCGCCACGCCGATGCCCGTGCCGAGCGTCACCAGCACCGCGTCGTGCCGCCCCCGCGCCGCGCCGTAGCGCCATTCGCCGAGCAACGCGCAGCGCGCGTCGTTGTCCACCGCCAGCGGCAGCCCGAACTCGCGCCGCGCCCACGCCGGCAAATCAATCCCCGGCGCGTCCGCGTACTTGCCGTAAGCCGCCAGCACGCGCCCCGTGCGCGGCTCAATCAAACTCGGAAACGCCACGCCCAGCCCCGCCAATTCCGCGCCGCGCGCCTGCGCCCGCACCAGCGGCGCGAGCCGTTCCAGCAGTTGCGCCAAGCCCCGCTCCGACCGCGCCTCCAGCGTCTCGCGCCACAACAACACCCCGCCGCGCGCCAGCCCCAGCTTGACGCGCGTCCCGCCCATGTCCACTGTCAGCGTCGCTTGCATTGGTCATACAACCTAGGGCGACCCGCGCGTTTTGACAAGGCCGCGGAGCGCGGGCAGCCAACTCCGGCCACGAAGACGCGAAGGCGTAAAGTTTTTTGGCAGGGATTTTTTAAATCTGCGCGGTCAGGCCCGGTAAATTTGCGTTTCGCGTTTGGCGTTTGCCGGTTAGCATGGCGCGTATGCAAACTTGTTCCGCCATTCTGCTCGCCGCCGGTCGCAGTCGCCGGCTCGGTTTTGACAAAATCCTCACGCCGCTGGCGGGGCGGGCGGTGTTGCATTACGCGCTGTCAGCGTTGCAACGGTCGCCGTCGGTGACGGAAATCATCGTCGTCACGCGCGCGGATATATTGCCGCAAGTGCAAGCCATCGCCGCCGCTGCCGGTGACAAGCCGTTGCAATTCACTATCGGCGGGGCGGAGCGGCAGGACTCGGTGAGCAACGGCTTGCGCGCGGTGTCAGCGGCAGCGACGGAAGTGCTCATCCACGACGCGGCGCGCCCGCTGCTTGACGAGCAGGTCATCGCCGCCACGCTGACGGTGGCGCGCGCCCGCGGCGCGGCGGTCACCGCGCACCGCGCCAGCGACACGCTGAAGCTGGCCGATGACCGGCAGCGGGTCACCGCCACGCTGGACCGCGCGAACATCTGGGCGATGGGCACGCCGCAAATTTTCCGCCGCGAACTCATTGTCAGCGCCTACGCGAAAGTGCAAGCGGAGCGGCTGACCGTCACCGATGACGCCGCCGCCGTGGAATTGCTGGGCCAGCCGGTGTACCTGGTGGACAACCCGCGCCTGAATTTGAAAATCACCCGCCCGGCGGACTGGGAATTGCTGGAACTGTGGCTGCGGCGGCCTCAGGGCGCCGATTGTTTCAGCAAATAATATTCCACGCTGTCGGCCAGCGCCAGCCAGCTGGCCTCGATGACATTGTCGCTGACGCCGACCGTGCTCCATTCGTTGTTGCCGTCGCTGCTGGTGATGAGCACACGGGTGCGCGCCGCCGTGCCGTGCGCGGTGTTCAGGATGCGGACTTTGTAGTCAATCAGGGTGATGTTGGCGATAGCCGGGTAATTGACTGTCAGCGCCTGCCGCAGCGCCTGGTCGAGCGCGTTCACCGGGCCGTCGCCGGTGGCGGATTGCCAAATGGGTTCGCCGCGGTTGGGGACGGTCACCGTCAGTTCCGCCGCGCACGAGGAGGTGCCGCTGGTTCTGGTGTAGTTGATGTTAAAGGTGTCCAGGGAAAAAAACGGCGCGTAGTTGCCGAGGATTTGCCGGACGATTAATTCAAACGTGGCGTCGGCGGACTCGAATTCGTAGCCCAGGTTTTCCAGTGTCTTGATCCGGTCAAGGATTTGCCGCGCGCGCGGGTCCTGTTCCGTCAACTCGATGCCCAGCTCGCGCGCCTTCAACATCACGTTGGCGCGGCCGGACAATTCGCCGACCAGGATGCGCTGCCGGTTGCCGACCAGTTCCGGCCGGATGTGCTCGTAGGTGACGCCGGCTTTGTTCACCGCGTTGACGTGCATGCCGCCCTTGTGCGCGAACGCGGACAGGCCGACGAACGGCGCGCGGGTGTCGTGGCGCAGATTGGCGATTTCGTCCACGAACCGCGAGACCTCGCTCAACTGGCGCAAATGGCCGGCGGGCAGCGCCGGGCGGTTGAGTTTCAGCTCCAAAAGCGGGATCACGCTGATGAGGTTGCAGTTGCCGGTGCGCTCGCCGAAACCGTTGATCGTGCCCTGCACCTGCGTCGCGCCGGCCTCGATGGCGGCGACGGCGTTGGCGACGCCCAGCCCGCAGTCGTTGTGCGAGTGAATGCCGACGCTGACGGTACGCCGCCCGCCGACGCCCAGCGCGGCGCCGGCCGCGGCGGTGATGGCGCCGACCGCCGACGGCAACATGCCGCCGTTGGTGTCGCACAGGACGACCGCGTCGGCGCCCGCGTCGCGCGCCACGGTCAGCGTCTTGAGCGCGTAGTCGGGCGCGGCTTGGTAGCCGTCAAAAAAATGTTCCGCGTCGAAAATCACCTCGCGCCCGCGCTGTTTCAAAAACGCCACCGTGTCGGCGATCATCCGCAGATTTTCGTCCGGCGTCGTCCGCAACACCTTTTCGACATGCAGCAGCCAAGCCTTGCCGAAGAACGTCACCACCGGCGTCTCCGCGTCGAGCAACAACCGCACCTGCGGGTCGGCGCTGACGGTGACGCCGGCCTTGCGCGTGCTGCCGAACGCGGCGATTTGCGCCCGGCCCCAGTCGCGTTTTTGCGCCTCGCGGAAAAACGCGAGGTCTTTCGCATTCGAGCCGGGCCAGCCGCCCTCGATGTAATGCGCGCCGAACTGCGCGAGGCGCTCAGCGATTTTCAACTTGTCCGCGAGGGAAAAATTGACGCCCTCGCCCTGGCTGCCGTCGCGCAGGGTGGTGTCGTAGATGGTGACCGTGGAAACACTCATAAATCCCGCCGGCCATGTTAAAGCGTGCGCCGTGCTTGTCAACTTAGGGGAACGAGGAACTCAAAACGCAAATCTCAAAACGCAAAACCACAACTTAAAACGCAAAACTCGCTCACGCTATCAGTCTGTGGCGTTAGCCCGTTTTGAATTTTACGCTGTGGTTTTGCGTTTTGAGATTTGAGCTTTGAGTTTCCCCCGTTCATGGTTAAATTTTTCCCGTGCGCAGGAAAACATTTTTACTGGTCGGCGCCCCGGGTTCCGGCAAGGGGACGCAGGGGAAGATTTTGGGAGCCATCCCGCGGTTCGTGCATCTCGCGTGCGGCGACGTGTTTCGCGCGCTGGATTTGCGCACGGACGTGGGCAAGGCGTTCATGGAATATTCCAGCAAGGGCCAGCTGGTGCCGGACGGCCTGACGATTGAGCTGTGGGAGAATTATATCGATAACATGGTCGCCCTCGGCCGGTACAAGCCGGAACTGGATCACCTGGTGCTGGACGGCATCCCGCGCAATGTCCGGCAGGCGGAAATCCTGGACGAATACATCATGGTGGAAAAAGTGTTTCACCTGTCCTGCCCGGACCGCGAGATGCTGATCGAGCGCATGCGCAAGCGGGCGCTGAAGGAAAACCGCCTGGACGACGCCAAGGACGAGGTCATCCGCGCGCGGTTCGCCCAGTATGACGCCGAGACCAAGCCGCTGCTGGAGTATTTCGGCGCGCCGAACATCGTCACCATTGACGCGACGCAAAAACCATACGTGGTGCTGCGGACGATTTTAAATCAAATCGAAACCAACTGACCGTCAGCGCCGGCATGAAAATCGTGTTCATTGGCAGCGGTGACATCGGCGTGCCGACGCTGGCGGCGCTGCTGGCGAGCGCCCGCGTCAGCGTCGCGGGCGTGGTCACGCAGCCGGATCGTCCGGCGGGACGGCACTTGCAACTGACCCCGTCGCCGGTGAAACGCGCCGCCGCCGGTCACGGCGTGGAAATCTTCCAGCCGGAAAACATCAACACGCCCGCGGCGCTGACGGTGATTGGCGGCTGGCGGCCCGACCTCGCGGTGGTGTGCGCCTACGGGCAGATTTTGCGCCAGCCGCTGCTCGAGTTGCCGCCGCGCGGCTGCCTGAATCTCCACGCCTCGCTGCTGCCGAAATACCGCGGCTCGTCGTGCCTCCAGGCGGCCATTCGCAACGGCGACCCGGTCAGCGGCGTGACGGTGATGTGGATGAACGCCGGCCTCGACACCGGCGACATCTTGTTGCAACGCGAGCTGACCGTCAGCGCCGACGACACGGCGGGGACGTTGCACGACCGGCTGGCGCGACTCGCCCCGTCGGCGCTGACGGCGGCGTTGCGGCTCATGGTCAGCGGCCAGGCCCCGCGCCTGCCGCAGGACCACGCCGCGGCGAGCTACGCCGGCAAATTGAAAAAGGCGGACGGGCACGTCAATTGGCGCCAGTCGCCCGTTATCATCGAGCGCCACATCCGCGCCATGACGCCGTGGCCGTCGGCGTTTGCCTGGCTGCCCGCTGACGGCGACCGGCAACTGTTGAAAATCCACCGCGCAACCATCGCCGCTGACCATGCTGCTGTCGCCGACCGCGAGCCAGGCACGGTGCTGGCGGTCACCGCCGACGGGGTGCTGGTCGCCGCTGACGGCGGCGCGCTGTGGCTGCGCGAGGCGCAATTGGCCGGCCGCAAACGCATGAGCGCCGCCGAGCTGGCCCGCGGCGGGGCGCTGACGGTGGGCGGGCGGTTGTGCTAAACTCCGGCCACGAAGACGCAAAGGCGCGAAGTTTTATTAACCACAAAGACACCAAGGCACGAAGGCTGTTTTTTTAAACAAACCTTCGTGCCTTGGTGTCTTCGTGGTTCAAATTGTTTTTAGAATTGATGACGGTAGCCCGCTGTTAGGCCCCAAGGCTTGTCGTACTTATCGCCGAAACTGGCTTCATAATCCAAGTGGAGTTGATTGCCAGCGTCGAGTTGCCAGATGAGGCCGGCGCCGAGTTCGGCTCTGGCGCCGTCGGTGTTGGCGCGGGTGTGTTGGTAGCCGTTCCTAATTGTGCCGCCGCTGCTGATGGTTTCGACGCCGCTGATCTTCACGTAGGGTTGTAACGCGCCGCTGTTGGTGAGTTTGATGGTGCGACCAAACACGCTGCCGAGGCGGAGTTGCAGGGCGTCGAGGTCTTGGGCGCCGATGGTCATCGGGCCGGCGGTGTAGTCCTCGGCTAGGATGTGGAGGTAGTTCACCTGAAGTTGTGGCTCGATGAACCAAGCATCAGTGAAGGTGAATTTGTTGCCAATCTCAATGCTGCCGCCGATATTCACGTCGCTGTAGCTGGCGGTGAGTTGGGTGCTGCCGTAGGGGGCTTTTAGGTTGTTGTCCACACTGGCGGCTTTGAAGGTGGCGTCGATGTAGAAGCCGCTGCTGTGGAGCCAGGTGGCGTAGAGGCCGCCGTAGTAGCTGTTAATCTCACCGTCAGTGCCGGGAGTGCGGTAATCTATATCACTGCGGCCGTAGCCGGCGTAAACGCCGAGGTAGAGGTCACTATCAGCGCTGATGGTGAACTTATGGTCAGTGCCGAGATCGACACCGTAGATAAGTTGCTCATAGGCTTTGCCGGCGACTTGGCTGCCGATGTTTAGCTGCTGGCCGTAGCTTCTGAGCCAGATGTTTTCGATGAGGTTATGGAGCGCGGGCGTCCCGCCCGCTGGCGGGCGAGACGCCCGCGTTCCATAGCGCAACTCGCCCATGCGCTTGAGCAAACTGTTTTGCTGCGCGAACCACATCGCTTGTTGGATGGCTACGCTGCTGTTCAGGACGGCACCGGCGGGGCTGGTGCCTTGTTTGATGAAGTGATCGCCATCTTTGATGATGGTGTCGATGCCCCAGTCGATGGGATCCCATTGCCAGTTCTCGGTGCCGTCGCCGCTGACGATGCCAGGCAGTACGTCGTTGGGGTTGAGTTTACCGTTGCCGGTGGTGTTGATGTGAACTGTGCCATCACCGTCAGCGGTGTTGGTTACGGTGATGGTGCCGCCGTCGCCGGTGTCGCTGTTGACGCTGATGTTAATGGTGCCGGTGTGGGTCAGGTTGTCGAAGGTGATGTCGTAGTCGCCGAGGTTCCAAGTGCCATGATTCTCGCCGTAGCTGCCGTGGCTGTTTTTGTCAAAAGTCCACGCACTGTCTTTGCCGGTGATGAGGTTGCCGCCGTTGTAACCGCCGCTGCCAGTGGCGCCGTCGTCGAGAATAACAGTGACGGCGGCGTGGTCGTTTTGGGTAATGTCGCTAATGATGGTGCTGCCGGTGCCGCTGACGGTGATGGCAACGACCGCGTTGTCGTTGCCGCTGACATTGCCGGTCAAGCTGCTGTTGTCGAGGTTGAGCGTCGTATTGGTACTACCTTTGAAATCCGCGCCGCCAATCAGCTTGGATGCTTCCTCGACGCTGATCGTCACCAGGGTTTGTTGCCCGGTCGGCGCTGCTGTCTCTTTTACCACCAGGGCGGCCGTGCCGGTAATTTCCGCGCCACCCTTGATGGTGACTTGATATTCGTTCACCGAGTCGCTTATCCGATTGCTAATCTCTAATCCCGCGCCGTCAGCGGCCGCATAAGCGCCGCCGTCAATCTCAAGGACTGTTAACCTATCCGGGCTGGAGTCCAAGTAGATCGCCGCCGCATCCGCCCCGTAAGTATTCACCCGCACATTGGTTGCATAAATGACGGCGTTGCCGTTATGCGGCGAGTAGCCTCCACTCAAGCCATAAGCGCCCTCACCGGTCGTGGTAATATCCACATCATAGAGTCGCGCGACCGAAACCACCCCGTCCGCGACAGTGTTCACCATCACGCCTATACCGGATGAGCCGCTGGTGGTGATGGCAGTAGCATAGATGGTTGCCATCGCTCCGGTCTCCACATGCAAACCGTACGCGCGCGGCCCCTGGGTATTGATGGTTAGGTTAGTGCCCGTGACAGTGGAATGATTATCCGCGACAATGCCGTAGCCGCGAAAGTGCTCCGGATTATTGGCAATAATGACGACGCGCTCAATGAACGCCGAGGAAGTATTGCTAACATTCAGGCCGTACCCGCTGGTGCCGGTCAGCGTGATAGTGTCGCCGCTGATGGTCGCGGTTGAAGTGTTGAGCACATTGACCCCATTGCCGTTATGCGTGGCAACCGCGACATCGTGTAGCACGCCCGAACTGCTGTTGTTGAGATACACACCGTGTTTGCCGCCGCCGCTGCCGGTGGTGGTGACGGAGCCGCCGGTCAAGGACAGACTGGCTTGGTTATTGGCGTACGCGCCGTACCTGCCGGCACCGGTGTCAAAGGTGGCGCTCAGTACGATGTTGGTGCCGCTGTAACTGGCGCCGGGATGGTACACATACAAGGCCGCCGTGCCGGACACTGCCGCATAAGTTTGATTGCTCTCCGGCGGCGCGGCCACGCCGTTGACGACTTTGTTTTGCGCAAAGACATTCAACGCGGTAAAGTAAGCGAGCAAATACACGCTCGCTCTGATTCCGAGCCGCTTGGCGGCGAAGCAAACGCTGAGGGCGCCGAGGATTAGGAGGGTTAGTTTGGGGTTCATGTGGGTTCTTTCGGTTGGTTAGGTTTGGTTGAAAGTTTTAATCCGCAGATTACGCGGATGAACACAGGTTATTTTTGCAAATAATATCTGCGTAATCTGCGGATTAAGTAGCCAAGGCTGCGGAACGGTGTTCTCCGCGCCGCTGACGCTGACGGACAGTGTTCTGCCGCATGGGGAACAAAACAGATAAAACTCTGCGGGGAAATTAAAGAGTCGGGGCAGAAGTCATACTGAGCGCGTGAGCGCGTGAGCGCGGTGTACTTACGTTATGACTTAGCTTGCTCATCTTCAGCGAGTCGGTAGGATATCTTACCTCCCCCAAGCTATGCAAGTTTTTTTTTATCCGTGTTCATCAGTGTCCATCCGTGGTTAAGACGGGATAAAAAATACTTCCCTTCCCGCCGCCTTCCCTTATTATTGGCGGCTCAATTTAACCAAAGAAAGCTCATGGCCAAACAGACCATCAAAGACGTCAATCTCAAAGGCAAGCGCGTCCTCATGCGCGTCGATTTCAATGTGCCGCAGGACAAAACCACCGGCGCGATCACCAACACCCAGCGCATCACCGCCGCGCTGCCCACCATCCGGTACGCGCTTGAGCAGGGCGCGTCCGTCGTTCTCATGAGTCATCTCGGCCGGCCCGACGGTCAGGTGGTGCCGAAATACACGTTGCAACCTGTCGCGGAGAAATTACAGGAGTTGCTCGGCCGGCCGGTGAAATTCTTGCACGATTGCGTCGGCGCTGACGTTGAGGCCGCTTGCGCAAAATTGCAACCCGGCGAGGTCGTGTTGTTGGAAAACCTGCGTTTCCACATCGAGGAGGAAGGCAAGGCGAAAGGCGCTGACGGTGCGAAAATCAAGGCCGACCCCGCGAAGGTCGCCGCCTTCCGCGCCAGTCTCACCAGGCTCGGCGATGTGTATGTGAACGACGCCTTCGGCACCGCCCACCGCGCGCACTCGTCCGTGGTCGGCGTGAATCTGCCGGACAAGGTCGCGGGCTTCCTGATGGAAAAGGAATTGCAGGCGTTCGCCGCGGTCATTGACCATCCGCGCCGCCCGCTGCTGGCCATCCTCGGCGGCGCGAAAATCGCCGACAAAATCCCGCTGATCAAGAACCTGCTCGACCAGGCCGACGCCGTCATCATCGGCGGCGGCATGGCGTTCACGTTCAAGAAAGTTTTGAACAACATGCCCATCGGCGACAGCTTGTTCGACGCGGAAGGCGCGAAGCTGGTGCCCGAACTGGCCGAGAAAGCCAAAGCGAAGGGCGTCAAGCTCGTGCTGCCGGTGGACTATGTGTGCGCCGACAAATTCGCGCCCGACGCCGCGACCAAAACGGTCACTGACCGCGAGGGCATCCCCGACGGCTGGATGGGCCTGGACGCCGGCCCGCTGACGGTGCAGCTCTACCGCGAGGTCATCCTCAGCGCCAAAACCATCGTGTGGAACGGCCCCGCCGGCGTGTTCGAGTTTGACCAATTTGCCAGCGGCACCAAAGCGCAGGCCGACGCCGTGGCCGAGGCCACCGCCAGCGGCGCCATCACCGTGGTCGGCGGCGGCGACACCGCGACGGCGGCGAAAAAATTCGGCGTGGCGGACAAAGTCACGCACTGCTCCACCGGCGGCGGCGCGAGCTTGGAATTGCTCGAAGGCAAGCAACTGCCGGGGGTGGAAAATCTTAATGAAAAATGAAAAAAGCAAAGTGCAAAATTGCAATGACAAATGCAAAATTAGCGCACGTGATTAGGCGACGCTGAATTTGAAATTTTGAACTGCAATTTTGCATTTTGCATTAATAACTTTAAATTTAAAAAATCCTATGCTCAGAAAAAAAATAATCGCCGGTAACTGGAAGATGAACAAAACCGCCACCGAGACCAAGGTCCTGGTGCCGGAAATCAAGGACCGGCTCGGCAAATTTGACCAGGCGGAAGTCGTCATCTGCCCGCCCTTCACCGCGCTCCAGGCCGCGCAAGAGGCGCTCGGCGCGCACAGCGACATCGCCCTCGGCGCGCAAAACCTGCACCAGGCCGCCGGCGGCGCCTACACCGGCGAGATTTCCGCCGCGATGCTGCGCGATTTGTTCTGCCGCTTCGTCATTCTCGGCCACAGCGAGCGCCGGCAATATTGCGCCGAGACTGACGCGCTGGTGAACGAAAAGGCGCGCGTCGCGTTGAAAGCCAGCCTGCGGCCCATCATCTGTGTCGGCGAAACCCTCGCTGAGCGTGAGGCGGGCCACATGGCGCAGGTCGTCACCCGCCAGACCCAAGGCTCCTGCGCCGGCTTCGCTGAGGATGACTGGAATAACGTCGTCATCGCCTACGAACCGGTATGGGCCATCGGCACCGGCAAAACCGCGACCCCCGCGCAGGCGCAGGAAGTGCACGCGCTGATCCGCGCCACCGTCAGCGGCTTTGCCGGCAAAACCGTCGCCGACAAACTCCGCATCCAGTACGGCGGCAGCGTCAAGCCGGACAACGCGCAGGAGTTGCTAAACCAGCCCGACATAGACGGCGCGCTGGTCGGCGGCGCGAGCCTCGATGCCGCGTCGTTCGTCGCCATCATCAAGAATGCTTGCGCGTAAGGAGGAGAGGAAGTTTTCTGGTTTTTTGGTTTGCTGGTTTGCTAAGTTGCACGACATCGCGCCAACTAAAAAACTAGCCAACCAGAAAACTAAAAAACTTGCCATCGCCAATCTTTAGCGTATTCTTTGCCCTCCTTATGTTACAGGTTTTGATTTATGTCCTGACGGCGCTGTTCGTCATTTGCAGCTTGTTGTTGGTCCTGGTGGTGCTGATGCAACGGCCCCGTTCCGAGGGATTGGGCGCGGCGTTTGGCGGCGGCATGACCGATTCCCTGTTCGGCGCGCAGACCACCGACGTGCTCACCAAAATCACCATCTGGCTGGCCGGCATCTTTTTCGCCTGCACCCTTACCCTCGCCCTGCTGCACGCCAAGCAGAACTCGGCCGGAGACCTGGCCGCCAGGCTCAAGGCCAAGGCCGCCGCGGAACAAACCATTGAACCTGCGACATCAGCGCCGGACGCCACGCCGGCCCCGGCCCAGCCGTCCGTCCCGGCCGGTCAATAACTGGCGGTGGCCCGGCGCGCTGCTGGCCTGTTGCGCCCTGCTCGCCTGCCACGCTGACCGTGAACCGCCCGGCCTCGTGTTTGTCAATGGCCCCGAGCCGCAAAGCCTCGACCCGGCCTTGATCAGCGGCCAATCCGAGGGACGGCTGGCGTACTGCCTGTTCGAGGGACTCACCCGCCTGGACGCCGGCGGCAACGTGATTCCCGGCGCCGCCGAGCGCTGGGAGATTTCCCCCGACGGCAAAATCTACACCTTTCACCTGCGGCCCAACCTGCGCTGGAGTGACGGTCAGCGGCTGACCGCGGAGGATTTTGTCCAGTCCTGGCGCCGGGTGCTCGAACCCGCCACCGGGGCCGTGTATGCCGAGGTGTTGTTCGTCATCGATAACGCGCAACACTATCAGCGCGGCGAACTCAAAGATTTCAGCCAAGTCGGCATCAAGGCGCTCGACGCCGACACCCTGCAAGTCCGGCTCGTCGCGCCGACCCCGTATTTCATCAACCTGGTCGGTTTCACCACTTACCTGCCCACGCCGACCAACAGCATCCGCCAGCACGGCGACCACTGGACCCGCCCCGGTCGCTTGGTCAGCAACGGCGCCTATCTGTTGCAAGATTGGAAAATCAATGACCGGCTGGAGTTCGCCGCCAATCCGCGCTATTGGGACGCTGACCATGTCAACCTCAAGCGGGTGGACGCGCTGACGGTGACGCAGGGCAACACCGCCGTGAACCTGTATTTCACCGGCCAGGCCGACCTGATTCTCGACCGCGGCCTGATTTTGCCGCAGATTCTGCCCGGCCTCAAAACACGCCGCGACCTGCACATTTTCAATTTCCTCGGCACTTATTTTTACCGCTTCAACACCAGCCGCGCGCCGTTTAACAATCCGCTGATACGCAAGGCGTTCTCCGCTGCCATTGACCGCCGGGCCATCGTTGACAAAATCACCCTCGGCGGCGAGCTGCCCGCGACCTCGCTGGTGCCCGACCTGATCAAGGGCTATCAACCGTATGCGGGCATCGGTTACGACCCCGCGCAAGCCCGCGCGTGGCTGGCCGCGGCGGGCTACCCGGACGGCAAAGGGTTCCCGCGCGTGGCCGTCATGTACAACGCCTCGCAGCAGCACGCCGGCATCGCCGTGGAAATCCAGGCGATGTGGCAGCGCGAACTCAACGTCAGCGTCGAGTTGCGGCAGGTGGAATGGACCGCCTACCTACAGGCGCTGGACAGCCTCGACTACGACATCGCCCGCTCCAGTTGGGTCGGCGATTATCCCGACCCGTACACTTTCCTGGGCTGCTTCACCACCGGCTTCGGCAACAACCGCACCGGCTGGAGCAACGCTGACTATGACGCCCTGCTCGGCGCCGCCGGCCGGGAAACCGACCCCGCCAAACGCTTCGCCCTGCTGCGGGACGCGGAAAAAATCCTCGTCCACGACGAACCGCCGCTCACCCCGATTTTCTTCTACGTCGGCATGTTGCTGTACGACCCCGACAAATTCGGCGGCCTCCACGGCACCCCGCTGGACGACCATCCCATTCAGGATATTTACCGAAAGGACCGGCGCCAACCATGACGGCCTTCATCATCAGGCGCGTCCTGCAAATGTGCGGCATTCTGGCGCTCATCGTCAGCCTGACGTTCGTGTTGGTGCGCCTCGCGCCGGGCAGCCCCTTCGCCCAGGAACGCAAGCTGGACCCGGCCGTTGAACAACGCCTGAGCCAACAGTATCACCTCGACGGCTCGCTCCCCCGGCAACTCGGCGCCTACTGGTGGCAACTCCTGCACGGCAACCTCGGCGAATCGCTCAAATACCGGAACCGCACCGTCGCGGAAATCATCGGCAGCGCCCTGCCGAAGTCGGCGGCCATCGGCGGCCTGGCGCTGGCGCTGGCGTTGACCGCGGGCATTGTCACCGGCAGCCTCGCCGCCGCGCGACACAATACCGCCGTTGACCGCGGCCTGATGCTGCTGGCGCTGGCGGGGATTTGTTTGCCAACCTTTCTCATCGCGCCGCTGACCGCGCTGGTGTTCGCCATCCGGCTCGGCTGGCTGCCGGTGGCGGGCTGGGGCGGCCTGGCCCACCTGGCGCTGCCGGCGCTGTGCCTGGCCGCGCCGTATGCCGCCTACTGCGCGCGGCTGATGCGTTCCAGTATGCTCGATGTGCTCAATCAGGATTTCATCCGCACCGCGCGCGCGAAGGGGCTGCCGGAGCGGCGCGTGCTGTACCGCCACGCGCTGAAAATCGGTATCCTGCCGCTGATCAGCTACGCCGGCCCGCTGGCGGCCAACGTGCTCACCGGCAGCATGGTGGTCGAGACGATTTTCAACATTCCCGGCCTCGGCCCGTTCTTCGTCAGCAGCGTGCTGAACCGCGACATCTTCCTGGTCGGTGGCACGGTGATTGTCTATTTCATCATCCTGGTCACGCTCAACACCGCGGTGGACGTGGTATATACGCTGCTCGATAAACGGATTAAGTTATGGTAACTCAAAGCTCAAAACTCAAATCTCATAACCACAACTGGAAAACTCAAAACTCGCTGCCGCGTAATCCTCGCCATAAGCCAGTTAACAGGTTTTGCGTTGTAGTTATGAGATTTGAGTTTTGAGATTTGAGTTATGTCCCCTCGCCCCATCATCACTGTCAGCGTCGCACTGCTCGCGCTAGTGCTGCTGGCCGCGTGGCTGGGGCCGGCGCTCAGTCCGTACGCTTACGACGACACCGGCTTCGCCCCGCTCGCCCCGCCGTCGGCGACGCACTGGTTCGGCACCGACGCCAACGGGCGCGACGTGCTGACCCGCGCGTTGTGCGGCGCGCGCATCTCGCTGCTGGTGGGCGCGGTCGGCGCGCTGGTCAGCCTCAGCGTCGGCGTGTGTTACGGCATGGTCAGCGGCCAGCTTGGCGGCAAGGCGGACGGCGTGATGATGCGGCTGGTGGACATCCTGTACTCGCTGCCGCGACTGGTCATCGTCATCCTGCTGATTTCGGTGCTGGATGAGAAATTCAAAATCCTGCTCGGCGGCTGGCGCCTGCCACTGTTGCAGGAATACTCGCGGCTGCTGCTGCTGTTCGCCGGCCTCGGGCTGGTCGAGTGGCTGACCATGGCGCGCATCGTGCGCGGGCAGGTGCTGACGCTGAAGGAACGGCAGTTCGTGCAAGCGGCGCAGGTGCTCGGACAATCGCGCTGGCGCGTCATGTGCCGCCACCTGCTGCCCAACCTCAGCGGCGTGATTCTGGTTTACCTGACGCTGACCATCCCGGCGGTGATTTTGGAAGAATCGTTCCTGAGCTTCCTCGGCCTCGGCGTGCAAGCGCCGCAAGCGAGTTGGGGCACCTTGCTCTCCGAAGGCGCGGGCTTCATCAATCCGATTGAAACCGCCTGGTGGCTGCTGGCCGGGCCGGGCCTGTTGATCGCCGTGACCCTGCTGGCGCTGAACTTCCTCGGCGACGCCCTGCGCGACCGCTGCGACCCCAGGACGCTGACGTTCCTGCGCCGACGGCGGTAAAAGCACCTTCAACGCGGAGGCGCGGAGACGCGGAGGATTTTTTTAACAGGGAAAACATGGAGTTCATGGAGGTTTTTAAAAAAGAATCTCCACGTTCTCCATGTTCTCCCTGTAAAAAAAATCTTCAAAAAAGTTAATGAAAACCATTGCTTTAATATGACGATTAATGTAACGTCGCAATTGTTGTCGGCGTAAGCTGATGGTGACCACTGGGAAAACATGGGTGGTTTAGCCGAAGTGAAAAACCGATAACTCGCTGAAGATGATTGACATAGGTCATAGAATCAAAGCATCGCGCTCACGCGCTCACGCGCTCACGCGCTCACGCGCTCTCAGCGCATGAAGTTTGCCCCGACTTCCTGATTTTTCCGCCGGATTTTGCCCGGCTCATTCCTCTTGCGGCACAGTCTTCCCGTCAGCGGCAGCGGCATGATGGCGGCCCTTACCGGATTCCACTCGCGCGCCGCGCTGGAATCAAAAATTTCGCAACAACCTCAATAATAAAAGGAGACCTATGAACAGGATGCTAATGAAAACAGTAACATGGCGTAAATTAATGACGGTCAGCGGCTTCTTGTGTCTGCCGCTGGCGAACGCCGCGGCGGCCAATCAGGACTGGAGCGCCACGCCCAGCGGCACCAATGACAACGGCCAGTATTTGGCCAACAGCGGTACCAACTGGAGTAGCGGCAACGCGCCGGTCGGCAATGGCGACCTTTGGCGTTTTACCGGTGCTTCCACCGGTGTCAACATTTACAACAACTTCGCCGCTGACACCAAGTTCGCCCTGTCGTTCGAGTCCGGCCCGCCCGCCTACACCATCAGCGGCAATCGGATCAACTTATCCGCCATCACCAATAATTCCGACCAGACCGAGACGCTGAACCTGGATGTGCTGATGAATGGCAACCTTGAGGTGAACGGCAATAATCCCGCCGGCACGATTGCCATCACCGGCACGCTCGTCGGCACCGCCAACGTGCAACTTAAACCCATGCTCAGCGGCACCTTGTCCATCGGCAGCATCGATTTCGGCTCCTACCGGTTACAACTCGGCACTACCGCGCAAAAAGGCGGGGACTGGACCACTCTCAGCAACGCGTTATCCTCCGTCGTCATCGGCAACCTCAGCGGCGCCTTTGACAATTTCAGCTTCGGCAAAGTCATGCTCACCGGCAGCAACCATTTGACCGGCCAAACCGCACTCGGCAACCAGTCGCTCACCGAGTTCCGCTATACCGGCACCGCCGACCGCAAGCTCACGAACAACGACCTGACCATCTACAACGGCACGCTATTGCTGACCGGCGGCACCGTCACCGAGCAAGTCAACAGGCTGAGGGTGAGCGCTAACTACGCTTATGGAGTCGGCGACACACGCATCGTTCGCGACAGCGGCTCATCGTCCATCATGGTCAACTCCATTGACCGCAACAACAACAACTATTACACGCTGAACATCAGCGACGACAACCTGCTCGGCGCGGTCACCAATGTATTCGGCAGCGCCTACCACAGCGGCACCTTCACCGGCCCCCTCATCGCCCCGACGTGGCTCACCGTCAACGCCAGCGACTGGGCGGTGTACGACACTGAAACCAAGTACCTCCGCGCGCTGAAAACGGCGGAATACACCGCCTTCGCCGCCGACCTCAACAACGGTGACGCCCATGCGTTGCTCAACGGCAGCGCCGCCGTCAACAACAACCTGAAAGCCAACACGCTGAAGCTCACCACCACCACCGCCAGCGGCACGCTGACCCTCGGCGCCGGCGCCAAACTCACGCTCAACAGCGGCGGCCTGCTGCTCACCGGCGCCCACGACTACACCATCAGCGGCGGCATCATCACGAGCAGCTATGAAAACCAACTGCTGCTCGCCCTCAACCTCTGGAACGACAGCGCCGGCGCGCTTGACCTCGCCACCGACCTGAACGTCAGCTACCTCATCAAATCCGGCTCCGGCGCCCTCATCCTCAGCGGCTCCAACTCCTTTCCCGCCTACGGCACCACTCGCGAGTTCACCATCTCCTCCGGCACGGTGATCCTGAACCACGAATACGCGCTCAACAACGCGGGTTTGGCGCTGAACATCGGCACCGGCGGCCTGGACCTCAACGACTACCACGCCGTGGTGCGCTCCGTCCGCGGCCAGAGCAACGGCCAGTTCACCATCACCAACAGCGGCAAGAACATCGTTGACCTGGTCGTCGGCCAGCGCGACGACAGCGACCCCAACGAAGGCAGCCACACCTTCGGCCTGGCCACCGCCGTCATCACCGGCAATTTGCGACTGGTCTTGCAGGGCAACAGCAACACCTCCCTCACCTTCGTCAACGACAACACCCACACCGGCGGCCTGAAACTTATCGGCAGCTCCACGGCGCGCGGCGACTACTTCCATTACCGCTTCACCAAGGCCGGCAGCTTCGGCGCGGCGGGCGCCCCGCTGGAACTGGGCGACAATGGCGGCTTTGCGGTGTGGGCCAGCAATTGGGATGACTGGACCACCCCGGTCATGATCAGCGGCTCCAACACGTTCATCACTTCCCAAAGCGGCAACCGGCTGGCCAGCAACGGCGCCTGGTCCGGTAACGGCGATGTCGAGTTGCGCAATCTGACGCTGACCCTCGCCAGCCCGCTCGACGCGTTTTCCGGGACGATTAAATTTTCCGCCGCCGGCGCCAACACTACTAACAAGGTAACCACGGTCACCTCCCCCATCGTCAGCGGCAGCGCCCTGACCACCGGCAGCGCCGCCACCTACGCCTTGTGGCGCGCCGCTGACGGTGGCAACGACGAGTCCACGCTGAACGTCACCTTGCAATTCAAAGGCGCCGGCGCCGCTTACGATGTACACATCGGCGACCTCGTGAGCTTCAGCCAGCTCACCGGCAGCGCCGCGATGAAGAGCGGCGACAACGAAAACAGCCGCGGCCTCGTCGCCAACAACACCGAGAACAGCACCGCCAACCTGATCGTCGGCAGCGCCAACCACGCCTACAGCGAGTTCGCCGAGCGCATCGCTGACAGTGGCACTCTCGACGTCAACGGCGCGGTCACCGGCGTGCAAAGCA
>JAISBF010000052.1 GCA_031266335.1 Verrucomicrobiales bacterium | reverse complement strand
CGGGCGTCGAGGTCCCATTGGTCGGGTTTTTGGTTGGCTTGGGCGGTGGTTTCGATGAGCCGGCTGTAGCCCAACAGGGCGTGGGGTTCATCTGGCACGTTATTGTAGTGACTCATGGTCTTTCTTTCGTTAGTGGTTGTAGTTTAGTTGGTTGGACTGAAAAACGGGGTCTGGGAGCAGGGGAAAAGTACCTGGGAACTGGAGATTTTCTCCTAGGAACAGACCGATTTCTCCCAGGAGAAGACGGTTTTCTCCTAGGAGATGACGGGTTTCTCCTATGACCAAATGGTTTTCTCCCAGGAGAAGATGGGTTTCTCCCAGGACCAAATGGTTTTCTCCTGGGAAAAGATGTGTTTCTCTCAGGACGGGACGGATTTCTCCTGGGAGAAACTGCTGTTCTCCTAGGACAAGACGGGGTTCTCCCAGGAGCAAGTCACCTGTTCCGGTAACCTGCTCCCCGCCCCGCGTCGCTGACGCTGGCGGGCGGTATCCTGCCAGATGGGGAATGGAATGGGTAAAAACGAGCCGGAAAATTAGCGCATCGGGGCAGTAGTCATAATGAGCGCGTGAGCGCGTGAGCGCGTGAGCGCGATTCACTTATGTTATGACTGATCTTTTTCATCTTCAGCGGGTTTTGACAACTCGGTTGGACGATTTGACGGTGGGACGATATGGAATCACGCGGTCTTGCGCAAGGATTTTTTTTATTTTTTTTAACCGCAAATGAACACGGATGTTTTAAGGGGAATTGGTATTAGGGGCAAAGGTTTGCGTGGCGGACGGGGGTATGGTATGTTTGAGGTCATGGATGTGGAAATTCTGGCCCGTGTCCAGTTCGCTTTTACGGCGGCGTTTCATTATATTTATCCCCCGCTCAGTATTGGTCTCGGGTTGATACTAGTGATTATGGAGGGGCTGTGGTTGCGGACGCGTAATTCCCTCTGGCATGAGTTGGCGCGGTTTTGGACGAGGGTGTTCGCGCTGACGTTCGCGCTCGGGGTGGCGTCGGGCGTGGTGATGGAGTTTGAGTTCGGTACTAATTGGGCGACTTATTCGCGTTATGTCGGTGATATTTTCGGCTCGGCGTTGGCGGCGGAGGGGATTTTCGCGTTCTTTCTTGAATCAAGTTTTCTCGCGGTGTTGTTGTTCGGGTGGAATAAGGTCGGGCCGCGGATGCATTTTTTCTCGACGCTGATGGTGGCGCTCGGGGCGCATTTTAGCGCGGTGTGGATTATTGTCGCAAACTCGTGGCAGCAGACGCCGGCGGGGTTTCACATTGTCGGCGAGGGGTTGGCGGCGCGGGCGGAGGTGACGGATTTTTGGGCGATGGTGTTTAATCCTTCGACGGTTGACCGGTTGTGTCACACGGTCAGCGGGGCATGGCTGGCCGGCGCGTTTTTGGTGATGAGTGTCAGCGCGTGGTATTTGTTGCGGGCCAGGCATGTCGCGTTCGCCAAGGCGGCGCTCAAGGTGGCGCTGCCGGTGGCGTTGGTCGCGGCGTTGTTGCAGTTGGTGACGGGTCACCACAGCGCGGTCGGCGTGGCGCGTTATCAGCCGGCGAAGTTGGCGGCGCTGGAGGGGCATTATCCGGACGGCCCGGCGGGGATGTGGTTGTGCGGCTGGGTGAATGACGCGGAGGAGACGGTCAGCGGGGTGCAAATTCCCGGTTTGTTGAGCTGGCTGGTGCGGTATGACGCGAACGCTGAAATCACGGGCCTCGACGCGTTCGCCAAGGAGGACCGGCCGCCGGTGAATTTGACGTTTCAATGTTATCACTTGATGGTGGTGTGCGGGGCGTTGATTGTCATCGTCAGCGTCGGCGGGGTGTTGTTGTGGTGGTGGCGCGGCAGGTTGTTCGACCATCGCGGCGCGCTGTGGGTGCTGGTGTTCGCGGTGGCGCTGCCGCAAATCGCCAATCAGACGGGCTGGTTCGCGGCGGAAATCGGGCGGCAACCGTGGATTGTGTACAATTTGCTGCGCACGTCGGACGCGCTGTCGCGGGTCGTGACGGCGCAGCAGGTGCTGGCGTCGCTGTTGTTGTTCGCGCTGATTTACTCGCTGTTGTTCGTGTTGTTCATTTATTTGTTAAATCGCAGGATTCAACTTGGGCCGGCGGCGCGGGAGGAGCGGTTATGACGGAATTTTTTACCGCCACGCTGGGGCTGAATTTGAACCTCGTGTGGTTCGTGCTGGTGGGCGTGCTGTTCACCGGTTACGCGGTGCTCGACGGCTTCGACCTCGGCGTGGGCGTGCTGCATTTGTTCATCAGGGATGACGGTCAGCGGCGGCTGATGCTGAATACCATCGGGCCGGTGTGGGACGGCAACGAGGTGTGGCTGGTCACCGGCGGCGGCGCGTTGTTCGCGGCGTTCCCGAACGTGTATGCCACGGTGTTCAGCGGCTTTTACCTGGCGTTCATGCTGCTGCTGGCGGCGCTGATATTTCGCGCGGTGGCGATTGAGTTTCGCGACCAACAACCGCAGGGGTGGTGGCGGCGGACGTGGGATTTCGCGTTCGGCCTCAGCTCGCTGGTCGTGGCGCTGCTGCTGGGCGTCGCCATCGGCAATATCGCGCGCGGCATTCCGCTGGTGGTGGGCGACGGCGGGGAGATTGAATACGCGGGCGGTTTTTTCAATTTGCTCAATCCTTACGCGCTGGCGGTGGGGGCGCTGGCGGTGACGTTGTTTGCGTTGCATGGGGGTCTTTATGCGTTGTTGAAGACCGAGGGGGAGTTGCATGAAAAATTGCGGCGCTGGATATTGCCGCTGTTCATCGCGGTGGCGATGTCATACGCGCTCATGAATTGGCTGGCCATGCCTGTGGTGTCACAAATGGAAAACTCGCCGCTGTTCATGGTTGCCGTTGCCATCAACTGTGGTGTATTCATTTGCGCGTTCATCGCCATGCTGCGTCAGCGTTACTTCATTGCCTTCCTCTCGTCGTGCGCTTTCATTGTGACGCTGATGGTGCTGTTCGGCCTCGGCATGTTTCCGAACCTGGTCATCTCACCCGGCGCGCTCCCCGGCGCCCCCGCGCTGGATATGTACAACGCCGCCTCGTCGCAACGCACGCTGGCCATCATGCTCGTCATCACGCTCATCGGCATGCCGCTGGTGCTGACTTACACCGTGTTCGTCTATCGCGTCTTTCGCGGGAAGGTGCAGTTGGACGGTCATGGCTATTAAGCGCCAAGCCCCGCGTCACTTTGCGCTAATTCTGCTTCGCTTTGACGAAGGCTTGGTCAAATGCGCTGCCGAGGCTGCCAAATCCCCCGCCCGGGCCTTGCGCCGAGGACGGTTGCCTGGGGCTGTGGCCGCGGTTTGCCGGGACGGGGCGCGGGCTGCCGTTGGCGGGTTGGCCGCTGCCGCTGAGGTCGGGCTGGCTTTTCATCGACAGCGCGATGCGTTTGCGGACGGCATCGACTTCGACGACGGTGACCCGCACCCGGTCCTGCACTTTCACAACGTCAGCGGGATTTTTCACGAAGTTGTCGGATAACTGGCTGATGTGGACGAGGCCGTCCTGGTGGACGCCGATGTCCACGAACGCGCCGAAGGCGGTGACGTTGGTGATGATGCCGGGCAGTTTCATGCCGATTTGCAGATGGGAGATGGCCGAAACACCGTCAGCAAACTTGAACACGGCAAACTCTTTACGCGGGTCACGCCCTGGCTTGCTTAATTCGTTGAGAATATCCTGCAAGGTCGGCAACCCAACCTGGTCGCTGGCGTACCGTTCTAATTTAATCCTGGCGCGCAGTTCGGTGTTGCGGATCAAATCACCGGGCCGGCAGTCCAAATCCCTGGCCATCGCCTCGACCACGCCGTAACTTTCCGGGTGCACGGCGCTGGCGTCGAGCGGATTGATGCCGTCGCGGATGCGCAGGAAGCCGGCGGCTTGCTCGTAAGCCTTGGGGCCGAGACGCGGCACATTGGCGAGATCGGCGCGGGATTTGAAGGGGCCGTTGGCGTTGCGGAACTTGACGATGTTCTCCGCCAACGCCGAGCCGAGACCGGAAACATAGGCGAGCAATTGCTTGCTGGCGGTGTTGACTTCCACCCCGACCGCGTTGACCGCACTGATCACCACGTCATCCAGCTTGTGCTTGAGCGCGCCCTGGTCAACGTCGTGCTGATACTGACCGACACCGATGGATTTCGGGTCGAGCTTCACCAATTCCGCCAGCGGATCCATCAAGCGGCGACCGATGGAGACCGCGCCGCGCACCGTGATGTCGTGATCGGGAAATTCCTCGCGGGCGACTGCCGAGGCGGAGTAAATCGAGGCGCCGCTTTCATTGACCATCACAATGACAATGCCCGGCGGCAGGCCGAGGGCGCGGACGAAGGTTTCGGTCTCGCGGCCCGCCGTGCCGTTGCCGATGGCGATGGCCCGGATGTTGAAATGGGCGCAAAGTTTTTTGATCGCTTCCCCGGCGTCACGGCGTTCGAAGTCGGACTTGTCGGGATAGATCACGCAATTGGTGAGCAGCTGGCCCTGCGCGTCGAGCACGGTGACTTTGCAACCGGTGCGAAAGCCGGGGTCAATGGCGAGGGTGGCTTGCTGGCCCAGCGCGGGAGCCAGCAATAATTCCCTCAGGTTTTCGGCGAACACCTTGATCGCCTCGTCGTCGGCTTTCTTCTTCGATTCAAGGCGCATTTCCACCTCAATGGCCGGGCCGAGCAGACGCTGGTAGCAATCTTCCACCGCGAGACGGATTTGTTGGCCGGCAGGGGAACTGTTCCTGACGAACAAGGACACTAACAGCGCAATAGCTGGTTCCGCTTCCGGCTGGATACGCACCATTAGGAACGATTCCGCCTCACCGCGACGCATCGCCAGCACGCGGTGCGAGGGCGCGGTGGCCAGCGGTTCCCGCCAATCGAAGTAGTCCTTGAACTTGGCGGCCTCGGTGTCCTTGCCGGTGATCAGCTTGCTGCGGATTACCGCGTGGGCGCGGTAGAACTGGCGCAGCTGTTCGCGCGCCCTGGCGTCGTCGCTGAAGCGTTCGGCGAGAATGTCACGCGCGCCGGCCAAGGCTTGCTCGGCCGCGGGCACCGCTTGTTCGGCGTTGATATATTTGGCGGCGGCGGCCGCAACATCAGCGGCAGGATTTTGTTCCCACAGCAAATCAGCCAACGGCTCCAGCCCGGCGTCCCTGGCGATGGTGGCGCGGGTGCGGCGTTTCGGGCGATACGGCTGGTAAAGGTCCTCCAAGCGGGTCATGGTCAGCGCCTCGCCGATGGCTTGCTTTAATTCGTCGGTGAGCAATTTGCGTTCGTCAAGGGATTTGATGACGCTGTCCTTGCGCGCGTCGAGTTCGGCCAGTTGCGTCATGCGGTCGCGAATCCTGGTGATGGCGACTTCATCCAGCGAACCGGTGACTTCCTTGCGGTAACGGGCGATGAACGGCACCGTGCCGCCTTCGCCGATCAGCGTGGCGGTGGCGAGCACCTGGCGGGGTGACAAGTTCAGTTCAGTGGCGACTTGGCGGAGGTGAGTTTCATTCATAAATAAATAATCAATCGGGGTGACTATTTTCGTGATTGGCGGGAGTTGTACAAGGGAAATTTTTTCACCGCAGGGACACGGGAAAACGCGCCTTGGCTTGGGTCCCCGCCACTATCAGCGGAGTCAGCGGCAGTTGGCAGCCGCAAAGCTGGCGGACGGTGGCTTGGGATTATGCGCTAACTATCCGGCCGGTTACGCGGCTGCGCGCGCGCCGGTCACGACCGCTCCTTCAGGGTGGCAAAATCGGTCTGGCCGCTGATGAACCGGTGCAAAGCGTAATCAAGGCAACGGCGGATGATGAAGGATTTATCCAGGTTAGTCCTGGCCTGGAATTCCAGCAACAGCCGGCGCTGCTCGACCTCCAGCCGCACCACCGTCAGCGTCTTGGTCAATGGCTTTTTTGCTTTCATCAATAAACCTCGGAATCAGGCAGGCGATGCCAGCCGGCCGCTTGACAATGAACGGAACGATCAGACATGGCACATATCGCATACATATAGCACAAAGAATGCGGAGAATGTTGCGTAATGTCAACAACTATTTGAACTCCACCCCGCTGCCAATATGACTTGATCATCCCTGATTTAGAGATATAAATAATAAGCCATTCAACATTCTTAGAATGTCAGGAATGTTATTATGCATTAACAATGTTTTGTAATCAAGCAAGATATTACCTAAATTGCTCCACGTGAAGCCGTACTACACACCGGAAAGGTTGGTCGTATCCATCATCCAAGCGCAAGCCGAAGATGTATGCCATATCTCCTATGACTTAAGCCAGACTCCTGGCGCGTTTGTCAACGAATGCGTGACCGCCATTGTCAGGATGATGGGGGAAGACACGCCAACCTTGCCCGCCATGGTGGCCCAATACAAGGTGTTAAAAGCCGCTAACGCCTTGAAAAGCCAGCTCCAGGCCGAAGCTGTCCCCGGCCCGACCAATGTTCTCATGACATCCACCGGCGCCAGAAAATCCGCCGCCCTGCCGCGCATGTTGGTGCGCGAGGATTCTTCCGCGAGGAAAAAATAAGGAGCGGAAGGTGACGGTCAGCGGGTGAAAATCCCGTTGCTCCCGCCGCGCCGACGGTTCCCGGAGCGGGGCACCGTCGGGCCGGCTTGGCGTTGATGATAACACACCACCAGCAACCACGTGCCCAAACCCATGCCGAGCAGGAACCAGGTGGAGGGTTCCGGGATGACGGTGTGGAAGAGTAGTTGGTTGTTGTTCAGGTGGAAGGCGCCGTCCAGGTCTTGGTTCAGGCCGGTGGCGGTGAAGGATTCGGCGTTCAGGGCGCCGGTGGCGCCGGTGTAGTCCATGATGAGGTAGTCTTGGTCGCCCAGCAGGGTGGTGTTGGCGAAGTCCACTAGGATGCCGTCGGCGATGTTGAGGGTGCCGCCGGTGATTTGCAGGGCGCCGGTGGTGTAGTAGTCGAGGATGGCGCCGGTTTCCAGGGTCAGGCCGTTGGTGAGGGTGATGGTGCTGGCGAGGTGGCCGTCGCGGGCGATGGTCAGCAGGCTTTCGATGCGGGTGCCGGGGCCGTCGATGAGGGCGCCGGCGCTGACGGTGAGGGCGATGGCGCTGCGGTCGCTGACGGTGATGTTGCCGGTGAAGGTGGTGCCGGGGCCGGTGAGGGTGAGGTTGACGGTGGCGTCGCCGTTGCCGGTGATGTCGCCGGTGATGGTGGTGCCTTGGCTGGTGTTGAGGGTGGTGGTGGTGGAGCCGCTGGCGATGAGGTTGCCGGTCAGGATGGAGGCGCCGGTCAGGTTCAGGGTCAGGTTGCCGATGCCGGTGTTGCGCACGTCGCCGGTCAGGGTGGAGGCTTGGTCGATGTTGATGACGGCGGTGGTGGGGACTTGCACGACGCCGGTGGTGCTGTTCCAGGCGGTGTTCAGGTTGATGGCGGCGGTGGCGCCGGTGAGGTGCGCGCCGCCGGTGATGGTGATGGTGTAGTTGCCGTTCATGTTGGCGAGGTTGGCGTCGGACAGGGTGTGGTTCACGTCGTTGATGGCGAGGGCGGCTTCGCGGGTGGAGTGGATGGTGCCGCCGTCGATGCGCAGGGTGGTGTCGGCGCGGCCGCCGTTGGCGGGGGCGAGCATGATGCCGTTGGCGTCGGTGCCGGTGGCTTCGACTATCGCGTTGGTCAGGGTGGCGGTGCTGTAGTCGTAGAGGTAGAGGCCTTGGCCGGAGTTGCCGGTGGTGGTGATGGTGCCGCCGGTCAGGGCCAGTTTGGAGGAGCCGCGCACGGAGACGCCGTGGCTGTTGTCCCCGGCGGTGCTGATGGTGGCGTCGCTGATGGTGGCGTCGCCGTAGCTTTGGATTTGCGCTCCGTGGCTGGCGTAACCGGTGGTGGCGATGGTGCCGCCGGCCAGGTTCAGCACGGAGGACGCGCCGGCGTTGATGCCGTGGGTCATCCAGCCGTCGGTGCGGATGTTCACGTTGCGCAGGGTGCCGGTGCTGGCGTTGAGGAAAATCCCGTAGCCGTTGTCGCCGGCGGTGTGGATGGCGCTGTCGGTCAGCAGCAGGGTGGATTCGCCGTCCGCGATGATGCCGTGGCCGTCTTCGCCGGCGGTGGTGATGGTGACGCCGCTTATTTGGCCGCTGCTGTTGCTGTCGAGGCTGATGCCCTTGGCCATTTCCCTGAGGGTGGCGATGGTGCCGCCGGTCAGGGTCAGGGTGCAGGCATTGTACGTGTCTATGCCGTGGCCGATTTCGCCGGTGGTCATGATGTTCACGTCGCTCAGGGTGACGGCGCCGTGGTCGTAGAGGGAGACGCCGATGCCGTAGCGGCCGGCGGTGTGGATGGCGCCGCCGGTCATGGTGGCGGTGGAGTTGATGCGGATGTCCAGGCCGTGACTGTACTCGTTGGTGGTGTTGAGGTTGACGTCGGTCAGTGTGGCGCGGCCGTTGTTGTAGAGCATTACCCCGTGCCCGCTGCCGCCGCTGACGTTGACGGTGCCGCCGGTGAGGAACAGGCTGGCGCCGTCCTTGGTGAGGGCGCCCATGCCGGACTGCGCGGGGTCGCCGCTGGCGTTGTGGGTGGCGTTGAGGTTGATGTCGGTGCCGTGGTACTGCGTCTCGCTGCCGCTGACGAGCAGGGCGGCGTCGGTGGCGGTGTCGGCGTAAGTCTGGTTCGACTCCGTTTCGGTGCCGCTGGTGACGGTTTTGTTTTGCGCGAAGGCGCTCAGGGTGAGGCAGCAGGCGAGCAGGCCGGCGCTGAGTTTGATTTTGAGGTTGTGGCCGGTGG
>JAISBF010000127.1 GCA_031266335.1 Verrucomicrobiales bacterium | reverse complement strand
CTTGAACGCTTGAACGCTTGAACGCTTGAACGCTTGAACGCTTGAACGCTTGAACGCTTGAACGCTTGAACGCTTGAACGCTTGAACGCTTGAACGCTTGAACGCTTGAACGCTTGAAGCATTCGAAGCTCATCATTATTTGCTCTCTGACTGGGGCGTTCATATTGTCAGGACAATGATTTCAAACGCGACTATAAATGTCTCATATGACTCGTCAAGTGGTAATTTTAATAATTATGACTAAATTGTCGGGAACACAAATCTGTACTGCCTCTCCCGGTTAGCAACACCCCGCCACTACTGGGAGCGCCGGCATCTTGCCGGCTAGGCTGAAGCCGTCTGCCGGCTGGAAGCCGGCGCTCCCAGTGTCAGCAGTGGCAGGCACGATCAGCATCCAGTTTCCCCTTCCCCGTCATCCCGAGCGCCACCGAGGGATCGGCAAGCCGCAGCTCAGGATGATGAATAAACTCTGCGTGCCTTGGTGTCTTCGTGGTGCAAAAGCCGCTCACTCCGCCGGGGCGAAGCGGATGCTGTCCAGCGCGAAGGCGTGACGGTCAGCGGCGTCGTTCCCGCCGAGCATTTCGATTTGCAACAAATGCAGCCCCGGCTTGATTTCGCGCGCCCCCAAATCCACCTGGATTTCCGCCGCTGCCGGTGACGCCAAATCCACCGGCGCGCCGACTGGCTCCCCGTTCCACCGAAATTGCACCCGGCCCATGCCGCTGCCGGTGACACAGTTCGCCAGCAGGCGAAATTTGCCCGCCTGCCGCCAGTACCACATCGAATGCACCTTCAGCGTCAACGTGTCGCCCGCGCGCGCCTCCGTCCACAGGCACAGTTCGCGGCCCGCTGACAGTCCGAGTTTTGACGCATATTCATCCGTCATCAAGACGCCCAGCCGCCCGCCCGTATGCTGCTTGGCCTCCATCGAGGCGGCGTCCAGCACGTCACAGTCAGCGGCAACCGCGTCCCGCCAGTAGCCGAGCCGCTCGCTCACCAGCAGCGGCTTGAACGGGTCGTCGCCGCCGGCGGCCAGGTACCAGTACACCGTCGCGGCGTACAATGCGGGCCGGCGGTTGGCGAAATATTTCTCAATCGAGCCGTCGAACGAGGTGTGGAACGGCACATTGTCAGCGAGCTGCCAGCGGTGCAGCGAGGTGTGGCCGGCGTTGTCGCGTTGCGCGGCGTTCTGGCCGTGCAGCGCGCGGTCGAACAAATTCCAGTCGCACCAGGCGTAGCCGAAATAATCCTCGCTGCCGGTGCCGAAGGTGGAGGGGAACTGTTCCCCGTCGATGAAAAATTTCTCGTCCCCCTCGCCCCACCAGCCGATACGCCCGTTCCACACGTGCAATTGCGCGCCAACGTAGCGCCCGCGTCCGCGGGTGACCAGCAGCGGCCAGTCCAGCGTGCGCGAGAGGTCGCTCTGCGGCAGGACGTCGCGGTGCCATTTGGCGTGGAAGCGGCCGTATTGCTCCGGTCGCGCCAGCGGCGCACAGACGACGCTGACGGCGACCGCGCGCGCGACGGCGCTGTCGTTGACGATTTCGATTTTCGCCCGCCGCGCGAACGGCATGAACCAGTAAGCGTAAAACTCACCGTCAGCGCGCTGGCCGGACATCAGCGATTGGAATTTTCCCGCGAATGGCGCGACGCCGAAGAAATCGCCGAGCGGCGCCCACACTGACGGTGACGCGTCGTCGTCCCAGGTGATTTGCAAACACAACTCGCGCAGCACCGTCGCCCGGGCCGTCGCGTCCGCCGGCAAATCCTTCACGCGGACGGTCAGCGCCGTGATGGCGGTCGCGCCACGCTGACCGTCAGGCGTCACCACCGGCCCCTCAACGGTCAGCACCTCTTTGGTCACGCCGGATGGCAACAGACGGTCGTTAGTAATCCGCTGCCGCCCGCTGCTGCGCTGACCCGGTTCCTGCCCGCGCGCGGCGAGCGCGCGGTCGGCCTCGTCCAGCGCCGCCGCGGCTGCCGCTGACAGTGACATGGAAAAAGTCGGCACCTGGGTGTTGGCGGGGAATTGCGTGTAATTGATGAGATAAAACCGCCCCCAGCCCGGCGCGGCGGTAATTTTGCACGATTTTTGAAACGGTATCGGCGTGTAATTGTTTTTCCCGCGCGCGGCCTCATAGACCAGTTCCGGCCGGTTGAACGGCGCGACGCTGCCGGTGAAGTAATCCTTGAACGGCAAATCGACCGCCGGCCGCGGCTGGCCGTCGAGATGAATTTTCACGTGCCCGTCGCGCGGATCGGCCGACCAGATGCGCCAGATGCAGCCCGGCCCTGACATCTCGGCCAACACCAACTCGTCCCCCTCCGTCCGTAGCGCGCCGTCCGCGTCCTCGTTCGCGCCCCAGTTTTGATAAAACCCGGTCGCCGCGTCGTACACGCTGGCGCGGTCGCGGCTGGAGAATTGCGCGCTACGCTCACCGTCAGCGGGCAGCAGCGCGACCGCCCGCGGGTCGTGCAAGCGCCGCGTCAAATCATCGTAAGTCAAAGTGTCCGCCGCCAGCGCGGTCACCGTCAGTGCCGGGGAAATGGCAGTCAGGATTTTATTGGTCATAGGAAACGAAAAATGTCGCAAATGAACTTACCCCGCGCAACGAAAAAACCAACTCCCCGTCATTTTTGCCTTTTGAATTTTGAAATTTGAATTTTTCAATAAGTATCCCGCAACGAATACACCGTCAGTTGCTGGCGCAACTCCGCCAGCGGCACCGCGTCGCCGACGCTGACCGTGACGCGCCGCTCTTCGCCGGCCGGCAGATCGAAGAAATTATCCGCGAACACCGCGCCCGGCACCGGCAGCGACAGTTGCACGGCGTGCTGGAACGCGGACGAGCGCAGGGTTAGCTCATAGTCACGGTCAGCGACCTTGCGCCACTTAGCGCGCGTGACGGCGCGTTGCAGCGGCAAATGCTTCGGCGGCACGAAAAATTCCGTCTGCGCGGACACTACCCCGCCGTCAGCGCCAAGCAATTCCGCGCAAAGATACAAATCGCGCTTGTCCGCCGCCGGCGGCAATTTCACCACCGCGACCCGTCGCGACGCGCCGCCGCTGACCGTGACCTTGTGCTCGCCGTCCGCGAGCACGGCGCCGTCGAGCCGGCACAGCCGCCAGCGCAGGCGGCCCCGCAGCGTCAGCGGGCCGTCGTTGCTAACGTGCAATTCCGCGCCGGTGAAGGTGTTGCGGTAATAATTGCCAGGCCCCGCGCCGTCCGCGCCGAGCCGGACGACCGACACCAGCAGCGGGTGGAAGAATTTCCGCGCGGCGTAATGCAGCGCCTTCCAGCCGCCGCCGAACTCGAGGCTGCTCCACGACACCGCCGGCCAGCAGTCGTTCAACTGCCAGTACAACGTCCCCATGCAGCACGGTTGCAGGCGGCGGAAATGCTCAATCCCCACCTTGAGGCAGTGCGCCTGGTTGAGTTGCGACAAATAAGCCGCCGCGCGGTAGTCCCCGGGCAGGCGGTAACGCCCCAGGATATAGTGAAAAATCATCTGGCTGCCCGACACCGTCTGGCCGGCCGCCTTGCATTTCTGGTGCGTCTCGAAAGTCGCGGAAAACGCGTTCAATTCCTCCGGCGGGCAAAACGACTCCGCCACCGCCGGCGACGGAAAGGACTGCATCCCGAACTCCGACAAAAAACGGTACCGTTTGGCCAAATAACGCTCGGCCGGCACCCCCTTGAACCACACCTCCCAGTCGTGCGCGTCGCCGAACAGCAGGCCGCGATGCCGTCTGGTCCAGCCGGGGGAGGTTTCCCAATACGGCGTCGCGCCGTCGATTTTTGCGACCGTCAGCGGCAGGATTTTCCTAAAAATCGCCTGATAGGGTTCGGCGAATTTTCGCGCCGTCAGCGCCGCGCGGTTCATCAGCGCAATTTCGTTGTTGCCGCACCACAGCAGCAGGCAGGGGTGGTGCCGCAGCCGCCGCACCTGTTGCTCCGCCTCGGTCCTGACCGAGCGCAAAAACTTCGCGTCGCCCGGATACAGCGTGCAGGCGAACATGAAATCCTGCCACACCAGCAGCCCCAGTTCGTCGCACAAGTCGTAAAACTCGTCGCGCTCGTACACGCCGCCGCCCCACACGCGGACGGTGTTCATGTGCGCCGCCGCCGCCGCGCGCAACAATCGCGCGACCTCGGCAAACGGCTGCCCGCCGGGGAAACTGTGCGCCGGAATCCAGTTCGCGCCCTTGCAAAAAATCGGCCGCCCGTTGATTTCAAACTGGAATTTTTTGCCGAACTCGTCGCGCGCCTGATTGAGCCGCAACGTCCGCAACCCGATGCGCCGCTGCCAGTGACCGGCGGCCCGACCGTCCGCGTCGCGCAAAGTCACCGTCAGCGTGTACAACGGCTGCTCCCCGTGGCCGCGCGGCCACCACAAGCGCGGGTTTCGCACCGTCAGCGTCAGCGCGTCCGCCCGCGCGACCGGCGCGCCGTCGAGCTCCAGCGCCGCTGACCATGACCAGCCGGCCGGGAGTTTTTTCGACAATTCAGGCGTCAGGGTCAGCGTCACCTGACCGTCAGCGTGCCGCTGTGCGACACGCACCGACTCAATGCGCGCGCCGTCGTGCCCGGCCAAATAAATCGGTCGCCAGACGCCGGCGGTGACGAGCCGCGGCCCCCAGTCCCAGCCGAACTGGCACTGCTGCTTGCGAAGGCGGACGCAGCCGCCGACGGGATCGTTGAACTCCTGCGGCGTGAAACGCCGGCGGTGCGTCCGGACATATTGCTCCGCGCTGGCGAAGCGCACCGTCAGCGTGTTGTCGCGCGGCCGCAGCAGTTTTTTCACCGCGACGCGGTAAGTGTGAAACATGTTCTCGCCGCGCACAAGCTCGCGGCCGTTGAGCGCCACGCTGACGATGGTGTCCAGCCCCTCCGCCACCAAATCCACGCACCGCCGCGCCAGCAGGTCGCGGTCAGCGGCAAACTCGCAGCGATATTCCCAGTCCCGCGCGCCGACCCATTGCACGCGCAGTTCATTGTCAGCGTAAAACGGAGCGGGAATCAGCCCGTGCGCCAGCAAATCACGATGCACGCAGCCCGGCACCGTCGCCGGATAAAATTTGCCGTCATGTTTGAACTGCCAGCCTTGGTGCAAATATTGAAAATCATTCATAAAAAATCATCCCGTCACCGCCAGCGGCCCGAACGCGGGCAGCGCGAGGTCGCGGCCGTCGGTGATGCGCGCGTCGGTGTTCAGTTCCTGGCCGTACATCAGGCGGTCGCCGGCGCGGTCAAAATCGCCCGCGAGGTCGAGCAGCAGCCGCCCGTCAACGGCGGCGACCCGGGAAAAGATGTCGCGTTTGATGGCGCCGGCGGCGCTGACGATGAAGAAGCCGCCCGCCGCGCGCGGCACGCGCAATCCGCCGACGATGTTTTTCAGCGTGACCTCGATGCGTGCCGGCACGTCACCGCGCGCCGGCAGCCGCCGCGCCGCCGCCACGTCCGGCGGCAACCGGCCGTCGCCGCGCAACGCGCGCAACGCCAGCGCCAGCCGCCGGCCGAGCACCGGCATCCCCTCGCCGCCGACATGAATCCAGTCGTCCATCGGCAAATCCAGCGCGGCGACGACGGCGAGGTCGCGCACCGTCAGCGGCAGCGTCCGCTGTTGCTCGCGGACGGCAAACCAGCTCCACTGATCCGCCAGCGACGTGGTGCGCGCAAGCTGCACGATGACCCACGGCAGGCGCGGCTGGCGCAAATCGCGGCGCAACGCGGCGACCAGTTCCTTCATCCGCAGCGTGTACCGCGGCGCGTCCGCCGGGTTCGCGTCGTTCTCGCCCTGATACCACAGCACGCCCGCGACCGGCTGGCCGGTGCCGCTGACGGTCCGCAGCAGCGAGCCGTACAACGAGCCGCCGCCGAGTTTTTTCAGCTTTGGCGACCACTGCGTCATCGAGGTGCCGCCGTGCGCCGCGCAAATCAGGCCCTGCGGCACGCCGTCGGCCCGGAACATCGCGTTGCCAAACCACACGCCCGGCCCGCCGCCGCGCGGCTCGGCGGCCAGCAATTTTTCAATTTGCGCCGCCGTCAGCGGCGGCCCGGCGTAATGCGCCGCGTCGGGCGACTCTGCCAACAAGTGCAGCGGGTCGGCGGCGCGCGCCCAGCGCCGGTTCAGCCGCAGCGCCCGCACCAGCGGCCCGCCTTCGCCCTGCGGCGGCCGCCGCGCGCGCCCCTGCATGTTGCTTTGGCCCGCCAGAATCCACACGTCGCCGACATAAAACGGCCCCAGCGCCGCGCCGGCGTCCGCCAAGGTGAACCACAGCGTGAACGGGCCGCCGACTGGCAATCCGCTGACCGTCACCGTGAAATCGCCGGCGCGGGAAATTTTCCGCAGCACCCGGCGCCGCCACTCGCTGACGGTGACGCTCCCCCGCCGCAAGGCGACCGTCAGCGACCCCGTCGTGGTCGCGCGCCCGCTGACCGTGACCGTCGCGCCGCCGCGCCGCCGCTGCAAGACCTGGCCGGTTTGAATACCCGAAAGCTGTAACATGAAGCCGAAACATATAATGCATATTTCTTTCCGTGTCAAGCAACCGGTCGACGAGGACATCTGCCTCGTGTTTGCGTTCTGTTACGGAGCGTGACGGCTAGCCGCCGCGGGGAAAAGCGGGCGCCGGTTCCCGCGTTCCCAAAGATGACAGCGCCATGCGCGCTAACTGACGGCGCGATTCAAACGCCCTTGTTTTCGGCAAAGGTGTACGGTAGTTTGACCTCGGAAATCTTGTCCCCCCGGAACTGCATCTGCACCATTTCAATCAACGAGTCCGCCGCCTTTTCCTCGTCCGACAGCGCCCAGGTGATGTGGAACGGGCAGAGAATGTCGAAGTGTTTGTTGCGATGAAACACGCAGTTGATGCCGTCCGGCGGCCGCACGCCAAGCTGCAACATCGCCAGAATCACCCCCGGCACTAGGCCGTCGGGAAACACCACCAGGCCGTCCGGTTTTTCCGGGCGCCGCCACAATTCCATGAACGCCTCGTAGCCCACGCGCGGCACCGCTGACAGACTGTTGCGCTTCCGGTTCATCAGCAGCCACTCATCCCGCGTCGTCAGGCCCGCCGTTGTCAATTCCTGTTCAAAGTCCTCCCACAGCTCGGCCGTTTCCCAGCCGCTGTGCGGGTCGGTCTTGCTGCGGATATGGGTAATCATGCCGACCGTCCGGCAGCCATGCGCGCGCAGGCGTGAAAACGCGCCGCGGAACAGCGATTGCGTGTCATACCCCACCCGGCACGGCAGCTTGGCGGTGGTCAGCATCGCCAGCGGCACCGGCAGACGGTTGAGCGCGGTGACCTGCGGGCCGTGGTTGGCGGGCGAAATCACGGCCTGGATTTCCCGCAAGTCCACGGCGCGCTGGAGCGCCGGCAGCACCTTGCCGTATTCCGACCGGGGCCGCGACTCGACAAAGGTGTGCACCGCAACGTGGTCGCGAGTGAGTTTTTCCTCCAAAAACTCGCACACATGGCGGATGAACGCCGCGTGGTCCTTGACGGCGCCGCCGAGATAAATCCCGGCGCTGGCGAAGGTGGCCCGCTGCTCGCGAACATAGGTGCCCGAGCCGTGCAGCCGCTCCAGCAAGCCCTCTTTCACCAGCGCTTTCAAGGCGGTATGCACGGTGAAATAACTAGAATTCCACATTTTCGCCAGTTCTTCCGTAGATGGCAGCCGCACGCCGGGTTTGATTTCGCCGCGCTGGAGACGTTCCCTGATTGCACGCGCAATCTGGCGGTGAGCGGCCTCGTGCCGCTTAATCTGGACATTATTAAAGCCTTTGGTCATATGGCCAATATCTTTAGCCCAATTAAGTTCAATGGCAATAACTTTTGTAAATCTTTGCAAAAAAAATTAACTCCGCCTCACTATCAGTGGAATTAAACAGTTATTCCGCCAAGCGCGAAAAATCCATTGCCGCCGCGGAGGTCACGGTCAGCGGATGCTTTCGGCCAGCGGCGTCCGCCGGCGGGCCTTTCCCGCTTGACTCCCTGGAAACTTGGAATACTGTTTAAGTTTACTCGGTATGAAAACGGATGGGATGGACAGGGTTATCACGGTGGCGGATGAGTTGTTCCGCGCGCGGGGATATTCGGCGGTGCATATGGATGATATTGCGCGCGAGGCCGGGATGTCGAAGAAGACGTTGTACCTGCATGTGCGCTCCAAGGAGGAGTTGTTGCAGGTGTTGTCCGAGCGGATGCACGG
>JAISBF010000188.1 GCA_031266335.1 Verrucomicrobiales bacterium | reverse complement strand
GGTGTTTACGCCGGCTACGGCCGCAGCGACCTCGACTACCGCACCCCCGGCGCTGACGGTGAGATTAACTCCTACTACGGCGGCCTCTACGCCACCTGGCTCCACAGCAGCGGCTTCTATATCGATGCCACCGTCAAAGCCGCCAGCGTTGACAATGACTTGAAAGCCCCCTACAGCGGCAGTCAAATCACTGCCAACTACAGCGACGTGAACATCGGCGGCAGCCTTGAGATTGGCAAGAAGTTCACCTTCGCTGATGATTGGTTCATCGAGCCTCAGTTCCAAGTCAACTACCTCCACATCCTCGCCGAGGATTACACCGCTGGCCCCATGAGCATCACCGCCAGCGACCTCGACGCCCTGCAACTCCGCATCGGCAGCGTGTTTGGCCGCACTATCAACCTCACCAACAGCGGCGCGTTACAACCCTACATCAAGGTCAGCGGCGTCGAAACCATCAGCAGCGGCGGCACCCTGCGCAACGGCTACCAATCCACCCGCGCCAACACTGACGGTGCTCGTGCTGAAGTAGGCGGCGGCCTCATCTGGCAACTGGACGTTAACAATCAACTCCACCTCGACTACGAAGCCTCCTTCGGCGACAAATACGACAAACCCTGGGGCTTAACCGCCGGCTACCGGCACCAATTCTAACAGCGCATTGGGCCACAGAGAACCACCGAGCAGACACAGGGATTCACAGAGATTTTATTAAAATAAATTAAACATAAACTCTGTGCCTCTCTGAGCCTACTCCGTGTTCCTCTGTGTCCAACCAAAAAATCTCCGCGGTGAATGCGGCTTTTCTTCCTAATAAAACCGGCCTACCATCGTCGTTATTGATATGAAACACGCGATGCTTCCTCTCGTCGTGCTCGCCGTCAGCGGCTTGGCCGCTCACGCCGCGAGCGTCACCGCCGCCAGCAAAATATCCGACGTCACGGTTTACCAGGACCGCGCGCTGGTCACCCGCAGCGGCGCCGTCACGCTCAGCGACGGCGAGCAACAAGTCGTGTTCGCGGGCTTGCCCGCCGGTCTCGACGAAAATTCCGTCCGCGCGCGCGGCGTCGGCCAGGGATTCAAAATCCTCGGCGTCGAAATCCGGCGCGATTTCAAAAAAGTCGCTGATAGTGAGGAATTGAAAAATTTGCGCGACCAGATCAAGGCGCTGCAATTCCAAACGCAAGACCTCGACGACGAGCGCGGCGCGTTGGAACAAAAACGCAATTTGCTCGGCCAGCTCAGCGGCAAGCTCGGCAACACCGGCGCTGAAAAACAGCCGCTGACGGTGGCGGACATCAAAAACATGACGGATTATTACGGCGAGCAAATTTCCGCCATCAGCGTCCGCCTCCGCGCCATCGAGCGGAGCCGCGACGACCTCAACCGGCAAATCGGCGACCTGAACAAACAAATCGCCACCCTCGCGCAACCCGGCTCGCCGGACAAGCGCAGCGTGGTGGTCACCGTCAGCGCCGAGTCCACGGTCAGCGCGGAGTTGCGGGTGGATTATCTCATTCACGGGTGCAGCTGGCAGCCGCAGTACGATGTACACTATCAAACCGGTGAGAAAAACCTCGCGCTGACGGCGTACGGCGTCATTCGCCAAAACAGCGGCGAGGATTGGGACGGCGTGCAAGTGACGCTCTCGACGGCGCGCCCGCAGCAAGGGACGAGTTTGCCGGATTTGGCGAAGTGGACGGTGAATGTCAGCGAGCCGGTGCCGCCAACGACAGCACCAGCAGCGGAGACGAGAATGCTGACAATGACAACCGGCGTTCAGCAAACTTGGGCGGTGAATACGAATGAATTGCGTACCAGTAATAGCGCGGATTTTGATAGGGGTGGTATCCCGCGTTACGCTGGAATACCTGCCACGGGTGACATACCCGCCTTCGGCAGACAATTCAGAAATCAACAAACCGCTGACGTGGTCACCCAAGGCTTCAGCGCCGCGTACAAAGTGCCCGCCACCATCAGCGTGCCGAGCGACGGGCAGCCGCATCGTTGCACCATCAGCCTCATGGAACTGGCTGCCGCGCAAAGTTACGCCAGCACGCCGAAGCTCAACCCGGGCGCGTTCGTCAAGGCGAAAGTCAAAAACGCCAACGCCGCGCCGCTATTGCCGGGCCAGTTGAACGTGTTCATGGGCAACGATTTTGTCGGCTCCGCGCGACTGGCGCTCATCGGCCCGGAAGGCGTGTTCGATTTGTTCCTCGGCAAGGACGACACCATCAAGGCCCAGCGCAAAGACAAGACGCGCAAGGAGGAAACCAGCGGCGTGTTCAGCAAGTCGAAAATCGTGAAAATGGGTTACACGATTGAGTTGGAAAATTTCCAGTCGAAGGATGTCACCGTCAGCCTGAAAGACCAAATCCCCGTCTCGCAAAACGAGAAAATCAAAGTAACCTACCAGAGCAACATGAAGGTCAGCGAGGAGAACAAGGAGACCGGCGAACTGACGTGGAACCTCGCCATCCCGGCGAAGAAGAAAGTGACGGTGGACGTGGATTTCCAAGTGGAGTGCCCGCCGGATATCACTGTCAGCGGGCTGTGAACTGGAACTCCGGCCACGAAGACGCGAAGGCGCGAAGGAATTTAATTAACCGCAGAGGCGCGGAGACGCGGAGATTTTTTTAAGTTAAACCTCCGCGCCTCTGCGCCTCTGCGGTTAATATTGCTTTTTAGAACTGATGGCGATAGCCCGCTGACAGTCCCCAGGGTTTGTCGTACTTGTCGCCGAAGGAAGCTTCGTAGTCGAGGTGGAGTTGATTGTCAGCGTCGAGTTGCCAGATGAGGCCAGCGCCGAGTTCGGCGCGAGCACCGTCAGTGTTGGCGCGGGTGTGTTGGTAGCCGTTTCTGATGGTGCCGCCGCTGCTGATGGTTTCGACGCCGCTGATCTTCACGTAGGGTTGGAGTGCGCCGCTGTTGGTGAGTTTGATGGTTCTGCCAAACACGCTGCCGATGCGGAGTTGCAAGGCGTCGAGGTCTTGGGTGCTGATGCTCATGGGGCCGGCGGTGTAGTTCTCAGCGAGGATGTGGAGGTAGTTCACTTGGAACTGAGGTTCTACAAACCAGCCATCGGTGAAGGTAAATTTGTTACCGATTTCGATGCTGCCACCGATATTCACGTCACTGTAACTGGCTTTGAGTTGAGTGCTGCCATAGGGAGCTTTCAAGTCGTTATCCACGCTGGCAGCTTTGAAGGTAGCGTCGATGTAGAAGCCGCTGCTGTGGAGCCAGGTGGCGTAGAGGCCGCCGTAGTAGGAGTTAATCTCACCGTCAGCGCCGGGGGTGCGGTAGTCGAGGTCGCTGCGGCCGTAGCCGGCGTAAACACC
>JAISBF010000077.1 GCA_031266335.1 Verrucomicrobiales bacterium | reverse complement strand
CTAAAACTAGCAAGTTTATAGAACGCTGAACGCTGAACGCTGAACGCTGAACGCTGAACGCTGAACGCTGAACGCTGAACGCTGAACGCTGAACGCTGAACGCGCGGCGTTATTGATGTTCTTTTTGCGTTCATTATTAGCGCCAATATAAATATCCCATATGACCCGTCAAGGGATAAATCTTAATTATTGTAATTATATTTCACCGATGGCTGGGAAGGCAAAAGGCAAATATCTCGCGCAGAGACGCGGAGCCGCAGAGTTTTTTAATTAAATTAACTCCGCGACTCTGCGGCTCTGCGCGAGATTTGTTTGCGCTGCCGCCCTATCCTAGCCAGCTTATGGAGCGCGGGCGTCTCGCCCGCTTCGTTGCCGGCTGGCAGCCGGCGCTCCCAGTGTCAGCGGCGCCGGGCATCATCAGCGCCCAGGGTTAATTCCACCGATACCGAGGAAGCGCCGCATTTTTATGTTGTCATTGCGCGGCCTGCGGATAAATTGCATTAGCGGTAAGGCTTTACAGCTATGGGCAAGCAAGCTTTTACACTGATTGAGTTAATGGTGGTCGTTTCCATCATAGTCATGCTGGCGGCGTTTGGCGGACTGGCAGTCCGCAATCTCGGCAGCGGCGCGCGCTTGACCACTGACAGCGCCAAGCTGATGGGCTGGATCCAGCTGGCGCGCGATCAGGCCATCACTTCCCAGCATCCGACCGCCCTGGTGCTGCTCACTTCGCCCGCCACGTCGGACGCCGCTTGGCGCGCCCTGACGATTCTCGAATACCAGCCGCCGCCCGCCGCCGCCCTGGCCGCTGACAGTGCCGGCACCTGGACGCAAATTTCCCGCTGGAACTTGCTTTCCGCCGGCGTGCTCATCGACCATGACACCACCGACAGCAACGACCAGCCGCTGAACGTGTGGCAAACCAACGCCTCGCCGCTGGTGGACACGCTGGACGGTTCCGCCGGGCGCGGCGACTTGCGTTACCTGCGCGAAAAGCTCAACCCGCGCGCCGATTACCAGTACATCGTGTTCCTCGGCAACGGCGCGATTTACCGCGACAACGACGGCGTGCCCGAGCCGCCGTACCGCATCCGGCTGGTCGAGGGCATCCTGCGCGGCAACGACATCCAATACACCAACCTCAAGGACGGCCAGCCCGCCAATTTTTGCGAAATCTTGCTCAACGGCCAGACCGGCCAGATGCAGTTGATACGACCGGAGCGCGCGCCATGAACCGTCACCGTCAGCCTCCCGCCCGCCGGCCGCGGCGCGGTTTCTCCCTGGTGGAAATCGTGGTCGCCATGGCCATCGTCACGTTCGCCCTCACCGCCGTGTTCGGCCTCGTGGCGCTGGCGCTGCAAAGCACCCGCTCCTCCGCCGCCGACGATGTGGTCGCGTTCATGAGCCAGAGCCTGTCAACCCAATATCGCCAACAAAAATATACCGGCAACGGCGCTACTAACAACAACGACGATCCCAATAATTTTTTCGCCCCCGGCGGCACGGCACTGGTGTTTTACCGCTACTTTGACGCGCAGGGCACGCCGTTCTGCGACGCTGACGGTGTCCCCATCGAGGACGAGACCGAGTCCATCCCCGTCGCTGACGGTGAGCGCGCGGTCGTTTACGTCTGCGAAATTTCCATCCGCGAAAACCCCGCCCTGGACCAAATCCTCACCGACAGCGGCGCGCGCTTCAGCGGCACGGTCACCGTCAGTTCCCAAATCCGCCAGTTGCAGTTCCGGTTTTTCCGCGTGCACGGCAAGGACGACACGGCCACGGGCGGCAACCGCAAACCCGTCGCCGTCATCGTCAGCGGCCTGGCCAAATTCGACGACCCGTTATGAAGCCGCGCCGTCCAGCCACATCGTCCGCGTTCACCCTGGTGGAAATCCTGGTGGCGGTGACGATTTTGTCCGTCCTCGTCGCCCTGCTCGCCAGCATCATGGGCAGCGTGCAGCAAATGTGGCTGCAAATCGACGCCCAAAACCAGCGCCAGGCCAACGGGCGGCTGCTCATCAGCTTCATCGCCAACGAACTGCAAACCGCCGCCATCCCGCGCCTTCCCGCCCCCGCCGCGCTCATCAACAGCGGCACCGCGCCCATCGACACCCCTGGCCTGCAATTCGTCGTCAATGTCAGCGGCGACGACAGCAATTCCCGCGTGACCATCGACCGCCAGTTCCTGCGCCCGCACGCGATCTTCTGGCAGGCGCCCGCCGCCGCCACCAAGACCCTCGGCAACGTCACCGAGCTGGGCTACTTCGTCCGCTGGGACACCGACACCAAGCCCGGCCGCCTGCTCGCCCAATTGTGCCGGTTCCAAATCGACCCCGCCGACAGTCCCGCCGCCACGGAAACCGACACGAATTATTTGATTTACGAGACCAGCGGCACCCGCGGCGAAAAATGGCTCACCGCCGAACTCATCAACGAGGTCGCCCCCGGCTCCGCCGATTTGGATAAAAATTACAAGGGCGTCTTCGCCGACAATGTGCTCGCCCTGTGGATTCGCTGCCTCGACACCGACGGCGAGCCGATCACCCGCGACATCGCCGGCCGCGCCACCGGCTACGCCTTCGACTCTAACTGGGGATTCATCGACAGCCGCGACCGCCGGCACCCCGCCCCCTGCCTGCCGCCGATGGTCGAGATCGCCATCGTCACCGTCGATTCCCGCACCGCGCTGCGCCTCACCGACAGCGACCGGGCGGACATGCAGAGCTATCTGGACGCCGCCGACAACCCGCGCTTCTTCTGGCGCGACCTGAACAATTTCGTCGAGCACCTGCCGCCGCACCTCAAATCCGGCGCGCGGGTTTTTTCAACCGTAACCAAGCTGCCCAATGCAAACTAAATTAATCAATTCCCCTGCGGTTAATAATTCCCCTGCCGTGCAAGAGTGGCCGCGCAACGGGCAGGAACAGCGTTGCAAATTCCAAACTCCAAATTCCAAACGCCAATTAATCTCCAAGCTCCAAAAATCGAAACGCCAAAAAAAGAATGCTGAACTACCCCGTCTGCCTGCGCAGCCACCCCTTCACGGAAGGGGAATTAGCTCACGCCCCAATCCAGCCTGTTCCATATTTCTCCCGCCCAGCGATTCCCCTTCCGTGAAGGGGTGGCCGCGCAGCGGACGGGGTAGTTCAGCGTTGGTTTGGAATTTCGATTTTGAGTATTGGAAATTAATTGGCGTTTGGAATTTGGCGTTTGGAATTTGGAACGCTGAACTACCCCGTCGCTCCGCGCCACCCCTTCACGGAAGGGGAATTGGCAAGCGGCTCAAACCTTCTGCCTCGCGCTCCCGCGGTATCGCGTTGCTCACCACCCTCGCCATCCTCACGCTGGCGACCATCCTCATCGTCGGCATGTTGCAGGTCTCCCGCGTCAACCGCGCCATCGCCCACCGCAACAACCAGAACCTGCAAGCCACGCAATTGTCCCAGATGGCGCTCGAGCAGGCCACCGCCACCATCCGCGCCGCCATCACCGAGGGCAGCGGCACCGGTAAAATCTGGGCCTCGCAGCCCGGCCGCATCACCGTCGTGGACGCCGGCAACGGCAACACCGCGTTTTATCCGCTCTACTCCACCGCCACCGTCAGCGGCGACCACACCGTCACCGACCTCAACGCCCCGAACTTCAACGGCGTCCATCCCATCATCAGCGGCTCCTCCACCATGGCCGAAAGCGGCACCGCCCCGCGCATCACCGCCCAGTGGGTCAACATTCTCGAAGACCCCGAGGTCGTCGCCAGCGACACCAACAAACTCATCGGCCGCTACGCCTTCTGGGTGGACGACGAAACCACCAAAATCAACATCAACACCGCCGACGGCGGCTTGAAATACACCGGCAGCAGCTACGGCGCCGGCACCCCCGCCGAAGTCAACCTCGCCGCGGTCTTCGACAGCGCCGCTGACGTTGACCTGATCACCGCCCGCAGCGGCATCCGCAACGGCACCGTCGCGCGCGCCTTCAACAACAGCAGCGAATTGCTCACCCTCAGCGGCAGCGCCAGCAACGGCTTCCGGGACGCCTGGCACCGGCACTACGGCGACCTCACCCACTACAACCGCGCGCCGGAAATCAATATTTTCCACGAGCCGAGGATTTATCTGGTCACCACCATCGTCGGCCCGGCGAAAGGCGCCACCGGCGGCATGCCTCCTTTCCCGCAGAATACTTCCCACAATTCCCCGGCCCAAAGCATGGTGGTCATGGGCATCAACGACCTCACCGCCAGCGGCCCGATTTTGCAACCGCGCGGCGGCGCTGACGGACAACTGCTGCTCAGTAACGCCAGGGTCATGATCGAAGGGTATTACGAAAACATCTCCGGTTTTTCCGCGCCGCTGGTGTCAGTTTATCCCAGCAGCGGCCGCTATGAAAACCTCATATCGAACGATCAAGATCCCGTCTGTGCGCATGGCGTAGTCAACGGCAATCAATTGCCATGGTTTGTGCCATTCACCAACGATGCCGCCGGCACGCCGAAATTTTTTCCCGACCAGATCAGGGGCAAGGTCCGCGCCGACTTCAGCCAGTCGCGCGTTATCTTTCCGCAGGCGCATATAGACGGCCAGAACAAGCCAAACTCCCCATGGGGGTTTGCGGCCATACCGGTCAACAGCAGCGGCGGGGCCAACCTTAACGACATTACAGGTCAACTTGACTATCCGTTGCCGCAGTTTTTTGCCTTCAACCACGTCGTGGCAAGCGATCAGGGCAATTCCACCTGGGCGCACTACCCGATGCCGCTTTACAACGGCTACCGCTCCTCGACGCAGGGGGCCTTCAGTGACAATTACATGATCGGCCACCGCATCGCGCAGTATTTGAAAGGCTACGACAGCCGGGCCAACGCGCTTGATTGGCCACGGCTGGCCGGCTCCGGCGCCTCGGGCCGGGACGCTTTCGCCGATAAATACACCGACCGGCAGATTGACAGCATCGCGTTGCAAATCGTGGATTTATTCAGCAACCGCCTTTATCCTGATTTTCTAATAGTCGGCGGTCGCGGGCAGACCACCGCCGGTTCTTCCAATCAATTATTGCTGCCCAGAGGCTATCTCAGCGGCGAACCGGTCGCGGGAGTCGGGCGCAGCCCGCAAGCCACCGCCGTCAAGCTGGAGGCGACCACGCGCATGAATCAGCGTGAAAATTTAGGCGCGACCGAGAATGAGCGCTGTCTGTTCGACGTGCCCGAACTGCGGCTGCGCATCACTGTGGAATTCACTTTACCCAAGTTATTTGACGGCTATGCCATTGACCGCGACATGGGCAGAGTGTCTGGCGCCAATGCCTGGTTGAAAAATAATTTGTGGCAATTTGGCGATTCCCTCTCAATGTTCGACGGTGAAACGCAGGTGCTCACCTCTCTGCTCAATTTGCAGGATGTGCCAGCGTTAAAGTATATGAGCCGGAAAATCACCTCCACGGATAAAGACGGCAATCCCTCAGAAGCTCAAATCACGTCACTGGGTATCGGCGAGCCGTTAAAGGATTACGGGTACTTCTCCCTTTCGTCCCAAGACACAACTGTCGGCGGACCGGCCATGCTGGGCGGCTTTTGGTCAAATCAAATGCTGCAGGTTGATATTCTCGCCGCTGACGACGAAGGCAACGAGGTCATAATTCCAAACAGCTTTGACCTGACCGGCTGCTCCTGGGTCGCAAGGGATCCCAATCGGCAAGCTAGCGAGCCGCCGGCCGGCATCCCCCAGTTGACCAACATACCATTGCATGCCTATACCTACCCCATGCTAGTGGATTGGGAGCAAGCAGGGAACAAGGACAAGTTCAAAGGCTCCGGTCCGAACGAGCAGTCCACCGCCAAATATCCGCAATACATCAGAGAGGTTTTGCAAGATGTTTTGCCGCGCATATTGGATCTCGGTGGCTCCTTCGACCCCAGCGGCGAATGGGTGACCCCGGTGTTTCAAATGGAACGCTTTTGGTCGGTGCCCAGCCTCACCGGCAGCGCCAACGACTGGCGTCCCGGCATGGCTAAAAAAGCCTGCAATGTTTACGGCAATGTCTTTTATCCGGGCGCGGCGCTGAAAAATGTGACCTACAGCGAAGTCATTCAACAATTGAAAACCTCGCCCGATCCGGCAATCCTCGATAACAACTCCGCCATCAAAAAAATCTTCGACCGTTACGGCAGCAGCAGCAAGGCCGGCATTTCCCGCTGGATACGGGAACCCAACAACTACTACGGCCTCGGTCTCACCGCCAGATCCATTCGCGTGCACGGCGGCATCGCCATTTGGTCGTTTATCGAAAAAACCCCGCTGGACAGCGTGCGCGGCCCGTATTTCACGGGGGAGGTGTTGGATGCCAACGCCAGCGGCTTTAACGCCAACGCCCGCAACCGCGTGTTGGCCGCGGTCATCCCGTTTGACCTGACCATTCCCATTGATTACGCGGACGAAACCACCGTGACACAAACCCGCGCCGTGGATGACCCGCTGGCCAACAAATTCACCGCTAACTGGCAGCTAAGGGCCAGTAGCGATCTGCTGAATTGGGAACCGCCGGCGACATCCAACGGCCGCTCCGCCTTTCAGCCGGCTTATCTCACCAGCAGCGCTGTGACCGCCGCCTGGTCGCCCACCGTCAGCGGCAGCGCCATGCCGAAAATCGCCCGCTTCCCCAACACCGGATTTTTGCAATTCATCCACACCGGCATCATGCCGGACACTTACATCAATCCGGGGGAAATCAGCGCCAACTCCTATCTCGCCTCCGGCTCCGGCACGCCGTATCGCACGCTCAGCTTTGCCGAAAGCGGCCCGTCCCAACGCGGCTATCCCGACTGGGCCATGCTGGATCTGTTCACCGTGCCCGCCACGTTGCAACCGGTCACCGACGACGCGCCGGCAATGACCGCCGACTCTTACCGCACCCTGCCGGCGCAAAATCGCAAACCATCCGACGGCGGTGGCAGATTGCTTGAGCCGATTTATCTCACTTACGGCGGCGCCACCAGCGGGCGCATCAATCCCAACGCCGAATTGATCACCTACGACACCGATCCGGAACGCGCCGGTTCCGCCGCCACGCCCATTTACCGCACCCTGCCGCTGCAAGCCTTGTTCCAGGGCGTGGCCACTTCCGTGCTCAGCCAGGCGGCCTATGGTGTCGCGCCTATTCCGGCGCCAGGCGGCCGCCTCGGCGCCAGCGAGGCCAATCAAATCGCCACGGCCATCCTGCGCTATCAAAATACCAATCGTCCCTACATTTTGCAGGGCGAAATCGCCAACGTCAGCGGCGCCGGCGTGGCCAATTATCATGAGGAAGTCATCCGCCAGGTAGTCGGCAACCTCACCACCCGCAGCAACACTTTTTCCGTCTGGACCGTCGCCCAGAGCATCAAAAAATCCACGGCCAACCTTGCCTCCAACCCCGCCGAGTATGAAACCGGCGACGCCATCACCGGCGAGGTGCGGATGCACTACCTCATCGAACGCTACATCCACACCGGCGATAGTCCCGTCGCCGGCAACCTCATCAACAGCGGCACCGACCGTTATCCCGGCACCCAGGATGACGAAGTGGACAGCGAGACCGTCAGCACCAGCGGCACCGGGCGCAATCTGCCGAAATTCAGCCGTTATCCCCTGCCCTACCGATACCGCGTCGTTTACGCCGAGAAAATCACCGACTGACCCAAAGCGCCTTGGGCCACAGCGAGCACGGAGCCGACACAGGGAACCACAAAGATTTTATTAAATCAAAAAATCAACCCCGCACTGCTCTGTGCCTACTCTGTGTCCCTCCGTGACCAACCAAAAAAATCTCCGCGCCTCCGCGTCTCCGCGGTTAAATGTTGTTTTAAAAAACACTCCGGCCCTATTCAATCACTTCCACCGGCGTGCCGCGGGTGACGGCGTTGAGCACTTTGATGGCGTTCCAATTGGCCAGCCGGAAGCAACCGTGCGAGCCGCTGCGGGAAATTTCCATCGGGTCGGGCGTGCCGTGAATACCGTAGCCCGGCAGCGACAGGCTCACCCAGGCCAGCCCGACCGGATTGTTCGGGCCGGGCGGGATCATCAGCTTCGAGGTGATGCCCTCGCGCTCCGCCGCGGTCTTGAGCACCTCGGGATTGAACGTGTAATTCGGGTTCAGCGCGCCGGTTACCACCGTCAGTTGCCCGTTCGGCCGCTTGTTTTTGTCGGCGGCGATGGAGCACGGGAAACAGGCTTGCAACCGGCCGTGGCGGTCGTACAGCAGCATGGTGGTCTCGCTGAGGATGATGGTGATTTTGCTTGCCCGCGTGACGGGGACGGACGGCTCGAGATTCGGTACGGTGACGATGACGCCCGCTGACAGTGACGCGAGGCCCGGGTTGAGCTGGCGTATGAAGGCCGCGCTGGAGTGGAATTTGCCGGCCAGCATTTCCCAACCGTTTTTGTAACCGAGAAACCCGGCCTTCGCCTTGTCGCGCCACGCGGTGGGCGGCGGCGCGATTTGCGCCAAATCCGCGGCGCTGACGGTGTACAACATGAACGGCCGCTCCGGCGCGCCCAGGGCCAGGCGGGTTTCAAGATCCAACGTGCCGGTCACCGGCAGGCCGCGCGCTTTCTGATATTGGACGATGGAGCGTTTGCTGCGCATGCCGAAATTACCGTCAATCGTGCCGCAGGAAAAATTCTCCCGTTCCATCCGCACCTGCCAGACGGCGTAATCCATGGCCGTGACCGGCGCGGTCAGCGGCGGCGGCAATGGCTCGGGCGCGGCCGCCGGCTCCGCTGACGGTGTGGAGTCGTCCGGCGCGGGCGACGGTGTCGGCGGCGATTCCGCGCCCGCCGCCAGCGCTGACGGTGCCGGTTCCGTCAACGGCGGCGCTGACAATGATTGCGGCGCAACCGGCGGCGGTATTTTTTCCCCGACCGCGCGGGATGGTGACGGCGCGGTTACTTTGTCGGAGTCACTAGACGGCACGGGTGCTGGCGCGGTTACTTTGCCAGAGTCACTAGACGGCGCATGTACTTGCGCCGTTACTTTTTTTTTACGTCGGAGTCAGTGTCAGCGGCGGGGGAGAATACTTCCGCGTCGGGATTTTCCCGCGCGAGTTTTTGCGCCTTGGCAGCGATGCTCTGGTGGCGGTCGCGGTCACGCTCCTGATTAAAAAAATAAAAACCAGCCACCGCCAGCGCCGCAAACACCAGCAGCGCCACCGTCAGCCACGGCGCGCGCGACCCCGACCGTCCGCGGCGGGAACCGCCGGAGGAAGCGCGTCGTTTGGTGTGGCGTGGAGGCATGGGAGGATTATGCAAGGCGCCAGAGTTAAGTCAACGGGTGGAATCAGGAATCAAGAGTTTCCGCAATTTTTAATTCTTAATTTTCAATTTTAAATTCCCTCAATACACATCCCGCGCGTAGCGCCGTTCGTCCTTCATCAGCGTCTGGCTGACATATTCATTCGCCGCTGCCAGTGACATCTCGCCGTGTTGCTGCACGATGTCAAGCAGCGTCTGGTGCACATCCTTGGCCATGCGCTTGGCGTCGCCGCACACATAGAAATACGCGCCATCTTGCAGCCAGCGCCAGAGTTCCGCGCCGTGTTCGCGCAGGCGGTCCTGGACGTAAATCTTGTGCGCCTGGTCGCGGGAAAACGCGGTGTCGAGCCTGGTCAGCAAGCCGCGCCGGCGCCACGCCTCGAATTCCTCCTCGTACAGGAAATCGGTCGCCCGGTGCTGGTCGCCGAAAAACAGCCAGTTGCGGCCCGTCGCGCCGCGAGTCTCGCGCTCCTCCAGAAAAGCGCGAAACGGCGCGATGCCGGTGCCGGGACCGACCATGATGACCGAAGTCGTGTCAGCGTCAGGCAGCTTGAAATGCTTGTTCGGCGTCAGGAACACCGGCAGCGTGCGCGCGTTCAACGGCGCGTCGTCCGCGAGGAAGCCGGAGCACAACCCCTTTTTGTCGCGCCCGCCCGTGTGGTAGCGGATCACCGCGACGGTCAGGTGCGCTTCATCGGGATGCTTCGCCTGGCTGGACGCAATCGAGTACAAGCGCGGATTCACGCGACTGAGGCTGGCCACCAGTTCCGCCGCGGTGAAGCTGGCGCCGGGAAATTCGTCAAGCACGTCCAGGCAATCGCGCGGGTAAAGGTAATCGTCCAGCGCCGCCTCGTTGCCGCTGACGATGAGCAGCTCATCCCGCCGCCCGGCGGGCAATCGCTCCGCCACGGCCCGGACAAACTTTTTGTTCACCCGGTTCAGGGTCACGTCCTCCCGCAACACCCGGCGCAACGGCTTGGTTCGGCCGTCCGGTAGCGCGAGGCCAGCGTCAGCGTCCAGGCCGAGTCTGGCAATCAATTGCTCAACCAGAACCGGCGGATTTTGCGGAAACACGCCGAGTGAATAGCCGGGCTGATAGCGCAGCCCGCTGCCGGCCAGATTGATGACGAAATGCCGCGTGTCCTTGGCGGAACCGGGCTTGCTCAACGGCCGGTTTTCGGTAATGGCCGCCAGAAATGGATTGTTTTTGTTGTACGGGACGACGGGTGCTGCTTCACTCATAAATTATTCTATCGGCATGAAAAGTTGGGCGAATAGCTTGGCAACTGCCCGCGCCCGCGTCAAAGATTTTTTCCCACTTGAATACATGGCCATTGCGACTATTGGCACGCGATCGTTGTCATCATTGCTTTTTCTTTGCGCGCACCGGTATTGGGCGCCGTAGCCACCCTGTTACAATAAGATGTTTCATGACCATGCTTGCGTGATGAATTTTATCGCGTAGCATAGGCGTAATTTGCGGCGGAAAGCATGATATGGAAATGAATGATTACACAGCGGAATTCCAGCATGGGGACTGTTTGGAAATCCTGCGCGATTTTCCTGCCGGCAAATTTGATTTGATCTTTACCTCGCCGCCGTACGCGGACAGCCGACTTAAAACTTACGGCGGCATCAAACCGGACGAATATGTCGGTTGGTTTCTGAAGCGTGCCGAGGAATTTCACCGAGTATTATCGGATATGGGTTCCTTTGTCCTGAACATCAAGGAAAAAGTGGTAAACGGAGAACGTCATACCTATGTATTGGAGCTTATTTTGGCTTTGCGCCAACAAGGCTGGCTATGGACAGAAGAGTATATCTGGCATAAAAAAAACTGTCATCCGGGAAAATGGCCCAATCGCTTCCGCGATGCTTGGGAGCGTTGCTTGCACTTTACCAAGCGCAAAGATTTCAAGATGTTCCAGGAAGAAGTGATGGTGCCTATGGGTAATTGGCATAAAAACCGTTTGCGTCGTCTGGGGGAAAATGACGTAATCCGGTTGGATTCCAAAGTGGGTAGTGGGTTCGGCAAAAACATTGCCAACTGGCTTGGTCGGGATAAGGCTTATCCCAGCAATGTCATTCACCTGGCAACGGAATGCGGCAACAAAAATCATAGCGCATCATTTCCGCTGGCCTTGCCGGAATGGTTTATCAAGCTATTCACCAGGGAAGGAGATTGGGTGTTGGATCCCTTTGTGGGTTCAGGGACCACCTGTGAGGCGGCTGCCCGTCTCGCACGGCATTCCGTAGGGATTGACATCGTGCGAGAATACGTTGACTTGGCGCGCAGTCATGCGTCCCAATATTCCGGCATGAGATTATTGGACAAAACCGCGACTTATGGAAAAACTAAAAGAAAAAGAGCTAACGGCATTCATTGAAACCATCATTGAAGTGTTTCATAAACGCCGGATTGACAGCCTCGGTGAGATTAGCCTGAAACGAATTTTACAACGGAAAAATCCATATCTGTTTCGCGCCAAGAACATCATTACTGCCGAAGAATTGGTCAGGGGAATTCTTGATGCGCATCTTTCCTCACAGGAAGAAGCAATTTTTGGCACGGTGCTGGAATCACTGGCGGTTTACGTTGCCGGCAAAGTTTATCAAGGTAAAAAATCCTCCTCGGAGGGTATTGATTTGGAATTTGAAGCAAATGACGTGCTATACTTGGTTTCTATCAAATCAGGCCCCAATTGGGGCAACAGCAGCCAGCTTGCCCGCATGAGAGACAATTTCAAACGGGCGAGAAAAATCCTGGGCACCAACACTGCCAAAAGGAATATTGCATGCGTCAACGGCTGTTGTTACGGGCGGACCGGCCATGCGGAGCAAGGAGATTATCTCAAATTGTGCGGCAAGGAATTCTGGAAATTAATCTCCGGTTCGGACACCTTATTTCTGGAAATCATCAAACCCTTGGGCTTCAAGGCCAAGGAAAAGAACGAACTGTTCCAGGCCGATTACGCGGCCGCCATTAACAAATTGGTCAGGGAATTTACCGTGGAATACTGTGACGGCGACGGTAGAATTCTGTGGGAAAAAATTATCAAATTGAACTCCTGCCGGGAACAATGAGACGCTGGCAGCTGATTATAATCCATGCGTTGCGGTCCGGAGTGAACCCGCCATTAGCGACTTGCCAGGATTAGAAAAAAGCGGATGATGACGGGACGCATGAAAATCGCGTTGATTGGTTACGGGATTATCGGCCGGGCATGGAGCGAGCATTATATCGCTGACGGTCACGAACTGCGGATTTGGAACCGGACGCCGAAAGACGTGCCGCATTTTGTCAGGGATTTGGGCGCGGCGGTCCGCGCCGCGGAGGTGGCGCACATTGTCATCGCCGACCCGCCGGCCATCAGGTCGGTGTTGCCGGAGTTGTTGAAAAACCTCTCGCCGTCCGCGCTGGTCATCCAGTCGTCCACCATCTCGCCGGCAGCGTCGGACGAATTTCTCGCGGCGGTGACCGGCAGCGGCGCGGCCTATGTGGAGGCGCCGTTCACCGGCAGCAAAGTGGCGGCGGAGCGCCGGGAAAACGTGTTTTTCCTCGGCGGCGACAAACACGACAAGACGCGGGCGGAGGTGGTGTTGCGGTCGCTGGGCAAAAATTTCTTCGACATGGGCGCCAACCGGCAGGCGTGCGCCATCAAGCTGGCGATGAACCTGCAAATCGCGGCGATTTCCCAGGCGCTGACCGAGGCGCTGGAGCTCTCACGGTCAGCGGGCATCAGCGACGAATTGTTCTTCAAGGTGCTGGACAAGAACGTGGCGCATTCCGGGCTGAGCGATTTGAAAAAACCGAAACTGCTGGCGGGGAATTTCTCGCCGCAATTTTCCGTCAAACATTTGCACAAGGATTTGCGCCTCGCGCTGGCCTCAGTGTCAGTGCCGGCACAGACGCTGCCGCTGACGCTGAAAGTCACGGAACTCCACGCCGCCGGCCTCCGGGCCGGACTGGGCGAGGACGACTTCTGCGGGCTGATTCGCTTGCTACGGCAATGATTGTTCACCGTAGAAATCATCGCGGCAAAAACCCGACTCGCCTCCCGCTCAAATCCCGCCGTTTTAAACATAAACCTTGTGCCTACCCTATGTTCCCCTGTAACCAACCAAAAATCTCCGCGCCTCCACATCTCCGCGGTTAACTTTCATTGGCAAAAACCCTTCGTGCCTTGGTGTCTTCGTGGTGCAAAGTCCCCTTCTTTTCAAGAAGTAAACCACTAAATTTTACCCATTACGAAAAAAATATTCGACATTGATTATAAAATCTATAGATTTACTATGAATAGCCCGCAGCCCGGTAGGTTGAGCTTGGACTATTCCCAGTAAATTATGGACAAATCATCATTCGTTGCCACTTGCTCGGAGTGCGGGTTGCTGAATTGCTACCGCCGCGACAAGAAATTCCCGCCGTTTTGCCTGACGGAGAAAACGGACGCAGGGCAGTTGGCGGAGATCAGGCAGCGCTACGCGGGGGAGGGGCCGGACGCTAAAATTTCCCGCGCCGCCGCTGATGTTGAGGGCACTTATTACGGCAAGTTGACGCGCGTCGAGGAAATCATCGCGTTCGCCAATCGCCTCGGGGCCAGGAAAATCGGCATCGCCACATGCATCGGCTTGGTTGAGGAAAGCCGGATTTTTGTCAAGGTGCTGAAGGCCAAGGGTCTCACGTCCTACACGGTGCTGTGCAAGGTCGGCTCCATCGACAAGTGCGAGGTCGGCATCCCCGACGCGCTGAAGGTGCGGCCCGGTTGCCACGAGTCCTTGTGCAATCCCATTTTGCAGGCGGAATTGCTGAACGCGCAGGGCACCGATTTGAATGTCATCGTCGGTCTCTGCGTCGGCCACGATTCGCTGTTCATCAAGTATTCCCAGGCGCCGGTCACCACGCTCATCACCAAGGACCGCGTGACCGGTCACAATCCGGCGGCGGCGCTGTACGCGAGCCATTTCTATTACCAGCGCTTGTTCAATAACGACACTCTCTGACCATGACTCACCGCGACATCATCGAACGAACCATCCGCTTGCAGGCCACGCCGCGACTGCCGGTGTCGTTATTGTCAGCGGGCGCGTGGACGCTGTTGCGCGGCGGGCTGACGCTGGAGCAGGCGCTGACGGCGACGCCGGAGCGGGTCGCGGCCATCATCGCCGCCACCAACGAAGAGGTCGGCTGCGACATCGTGTGGCCCGGCTCCGGTTATCACAATCTCGCGGTGCGCGGCGCGGGCGGGGTCATCAAGTTTCGCGCGAAGGGCACGCCCGACGTAATGGCGCCGTTGTTCGCCAGCGCCGCTGAGGTTGACCTCCGCCGCGCGGCCACGGTCAGCGACGACCCGGGCGCGCGGTTGCTCGTGGCGGCGGCGCGTATTCTGGCGCGGCAAATCGGCGCGCACACGGTCGTCGGCACCAGTTCGTGGGCGCCGTTCACGCTGGCGGGGCACGCGATTGGCGTGGAAAATTTGATGCGCGCGTTGCGGAAATCGCCCGCTGACGCTCACCGCGCGCTGGCGTTCGGCGCGGAATTATGCTGGCGCTACCTGGAGCCGTTCATTGACGCCGGCGTGACCATGATTTCCATCGCCGACCCCACCGCCAGCGGCGACCTGATTTCACGCGAGCAGTTCATCGAGTTCGTGCTGCCGTATTTGAAAAATGTCGGGTCTAAAATCAAGGCGCGCGGCGTGCTGCTGACCGTGCACATTTGCGGCAACACGACCAACCGTCTTGACCAAATCCCGCTCGCCGGCGCGGACCTGATGTCGGTGGATTACAAGGTGGACTTGCGCGACGCGCGCCGGGCGCTCGGCGGCAAAATCGCCTTCGCCGGCAACCTGAATCCCGTGGCCGTCATGCAGCGCGAAACGCCCGCCGGCGTCGCCGCCGCGGTGCGTGACGCGGTGGGCAAGGCGTCACCGGCAGCGGGCTACGTGGTCATGCCCGGCTGCGACATCCCGCCGACGGTGCCGGTGGATAATGTGAAAGCGATGGTGGCGGCCGCGCGGGAATATCAACTTTGAAAACGACGAATTGAAATTATGAGCAATAAATCCAACACCCAAAAAACCATTCCCTCACCGTCAGCGGCGCGCGGCAAGGGCACCGTCTGCATCCAAGGCGGCTACACGCCGAAGGTCGGGGAACCGCGCATCCTGCCGATTTTCCAATCCACCACTTACAAATACGACGACCTCGACCAAGTTGAGCGGCTGTTCGCCCTGCGGGAAACGGGTTACAAATACACCCGCACCGGCAACCCGACGCTGGCGGCGTTCGAGGCGAAAATCACCGAGCTGGAGGGCGGCACCGGCGCGGTGGCGCTGGCGTCGGGACAGGCGGCGAATTTGCTGGCGATCATGAACATCACCAGCGCCGGCGAGCACATCGTCGCGGCGTCCACGATTTACGGCGGCACCTACACACTGCTGGACCGCACGCTGCGGCGCTACGGGATTGAGACGACTTTCGTCGAGCCGGAAATTTCCGCCAAGGAATTGCAGGCGGCGTTCCGTCCTAACACACGACTGGTGCTGGCCGAGACCATCGGCAACCCCGGCCTCGGCATCCTGGATTTCGACAAGTTCGCGGCGGCGGCGCGGCGCAACGACGTGCCGTTCATCGTGGACAACACGCTGGCCACGCCGATATTGTGCAACCCGTTCAAGCTCGGCGCGAACCTCATCACCCACAGCGCCACCAAGTACATCGACGGCCACGCCACCAGCCTCGGCGGGGTGGTCATCGACGGCGGCAATTACAATTGGGCCAACGGCAAGTTCCCCGACCTGACCGAGCCGGACGTCACCTACGCGGGCACGCGCTACGTGGAAAAATTCGGCCGCACCGCCTACATCGCCAAGGCGCGGGCGCAGTATTTGCGCGACTTCGGCGCGTGCCTCAGCCCGGTCAACGCGTTTCTGTTCAACCTCGGCCTGGAAACGCTGCACCTGCGGATGACGCGGCACAGCGAGAACGCGCTGACGCTGGCGGAATTTTTAAGCCGGCACCCGCAAGTCAACTGGGTGGTGTATCCCGGCTTGAAAGGCAATCCGCAGCGCGCGCGAATTAAAAAATATTTTCTGCAACCGCAGGGCAGCGGCATCCTGACCTTCGGCATCAAGGGCGGCGCGCGGGCGGCGCGGGCGTTCGTGAAAAATTTGCGCGTCGCCGCGCTGGTGGTACACATCGGCGACGCGCGCACCAGCGTGCTGCATCCGGGCACCAGCACACACGCGCAATTGAACGCCAGGCAACAGCGCAGCGCGGGCATCACGCCGGACATGATTCGCGTCTCCGTCGGCATCGAGGACGCGGCGGACCTCGTCGGCGATTTCGCCCAGGCGCTGGGAAAGGCGCGGTGATTTATGAGCGTGGTTACAGTCAACAGCAGCGCCTATCTCGGCATCGCGCGACCGGAGCGGCTCGCGGCGGAACTCACCGTCAGCGTCGCCGACCGGGCCTACGAGCCGCGCCTCGCCGACCTGCGGAGCGACTGGGTGGCCAGCGCGGCGGTGCCGGCGTTCAAGGCGCACCGGCAGCGGCGCGGCCCGGCGCGGTCGTTTTGCAGCATCGGCACCGGCAGCGGCCTCGACGTGTTGGCGGCGATTGAGTTACTGGAGGCGGAGCGGGTCGGGCTGACGGATGTGCATGCGGAAGTGGTGCTCACCGCCGCCGGCAACGTGCGGCGCAACGTCCGCCCGGCGCTGCCGCTGACGGTGGAAGCGGGGCACGGCGATTTGCTGGAGCCGTTGCGCCGCTACGGTTCGCGTTACGAGGTGATTTACGAAAACCTGCCGAACGTGCCCGCTGACAGTGAAGCGGACGCGACCGCCGCGCGCAACAGCGGCACCTACGTCCCGCCGCGCCGCGAGCCGGTGCCGGAGTTGGTGCGCCGGCACATGCTCGACTTGCATTTCATCGCGCTGGCGCAGGCGCGTGATTTTCTCGCCGCCGGCGGGGTGATGTACTCGTGCCTCGGCGCGCGGGTGCCGCTGACGGTGCTGTTGCGACTCGGCGAGCTGGCCGGCTACCGCGCCGCCATCGCCACCTACGGCTGGAAATTGCAGGGCGACCCGGAGTTGGTGTTGCGCGAGCACGCTGACCGTGAGGCGCGTGGGTTCGGGCCGTTTCATTTTTACCGCGCGGAAATTCTGGAGCGATTTTTTGCCGGCATCTCTCCCGCTGACGGCGGGGAACGGGCGCTGGAGTTGGAGGAACAATTGCAACCGCGGCAACTGTCAGCGTCAGCGGCGCTGGCGGAATTCCAGCGCGGCGCGGCCATCGGGCACACGGTGGCGTTTTTGCAATCGGAGGAAAAAAACTCATGAGCGCCCAAGTCATGGATTTATTGCAACAACTGCGCGCGCTGTGGGTGGCCCGTGCCGCCAATACTCACAGTGTCATGAAAATAACCGCTGACATTGACATGGAAAAATTCCTCTCTCGTAGAGGGGTGGCCGCAGAGCGGACGGGGTGTTTCAGCGTTGTCGGTGAACCGGCGCAAAACGCTGAAACACCCCGGCGCTGCGCGCCACCCCTCTACGAGAGGGGAATTGCTGACGCTGAGGCAATCCTCATTGACCCTGCTTCTGCGCGAGCAAATTCCCCTCTCGAAGAGGGGTGGCGGCGCCAGCCGACGGGGTGTTTCAGCGTTAGCGGGGAATCAACACCAAACGCTGAAACACCCCGTCCGTTGGCACGGACACCCCTCTGCGAGAGGGGAATCGCGCGCGAGGCGGCAACCGCGCTGGCCCGCTGGCCACTGACGGTGTCGCAACCGCTGACCGTGACCGCGACCGGCCACGCGATTTTGCAATATCTGCCGGATAATCTGGCGGCGTCACCGTCAGCGGCGTTGCGCGCGCTCGACGCGGTGGCGGCGCGGTTGCCGTGGCGATACAACTACGCGCCGGGACGCGGCGGCAACGCTGACGCCGGGCGCGTGGCGTGGGCGGAGTTCATCGGGCCGGCGGCGCCCATCGTCAGCGACGAGTTGTGCGTCGGCGTCACGCTCATCGCCCCGCGCACCTTGTATCCCGCGCACCGGCATCCCGCCGCCGAGTTGTATTACGTCCTCGGCGGCACCGCGCGCTGGCAATCACCCGCCGCTGACGGTGACCGCGCGCCGGGCGAGTTTATTTTTCATCCGCCGAATGTAGTACACGCGATGGAAACCCGCGACGAGCCGCTGCTGGCCGCCTACACGTGGACGGGCGACGTGCGCGCGCTGTCGCAATATGTATGAAAACAGATTTTTACTTATGAGCAACCAACCGCTGACCATGACCACGCCTCCGCCCGACCGCCCGCTGACGGTGAGTCCGGCCTCGGTGCTGGAAAAAATCGGCCACACGCCGCTGATGGAAGTGACCCGGCTGGACACCGGCCTGTGCCGCTTGTTCTTGAAACTGGAAGACCGCAATCCCGGCGGCTCCATCAAGGACCGCGTGGCGCTGTCGATGATTGAGGCCGCTGAGCGTGACGGCCGGCTGCGCCCCGGCGGCACCATCGTCGAGGCGACCGCCGGCAACACCGGCCTGGGGCTGGCGCTGGTCGGCGTGGCGAAAGGTTATCGCGTGGCGCTGGTCATCCCCGACAAGATGTCGCCGGAAAAAGTGCTGCATTTGCGCGCGCTCGGCGCGGAGGTGACGTGGACGCGCTCGGACGTGAGCAAGGGCCATCCCGCTTATTATCAGGACCTGGCGGCACGGCTGGCGGCAGAGACGCCCGGCGCGTTGTACATCGACCAGTTCAACAATCCGGCCAACCCGCGCGCGCACGAGACCACCACCGGCCCGGAAATTTGGGAGCAAATGGGGCGCGACGTGGATGCCGTGGTGGTCGGCGTCGGCAGCGGCGGCACGCTCAGCGGGCTGGGGCGTTTTTTCCGGCGGCACAACCCTGACATTGCAATGGTGCTGGCCGACCCGGCCGGCTCGGTGCTGGCGGAATACGTGCGCACCGGCTCCATCGGCGCGGCCGGCGCGTGGGCGGTCGAGGGCATCGGCGAGGATTTTGTGCCGGCGAACGCCGAGATGTCGCTGGTCAGCGAGGCGTTCACCATCAGTGACCGCGAGAGCTTCGACGCGGCGCGGCTGCTGCTGAAAACCGAGGGCGTGCTGGCCGGCTCGTCGTCCGGCGCGCTGCTGGCGGCGGCGCTGCGTTACTGCCGCCGGCAAACGCGGCCCCGGCGGGTGGTCACGCTGGTCTGCGACAGCGGCGCGAAATATTTGTCGCGCATGTTCAATGATTTCTGGATGAGCGAGCAGGGTTTTTTGCAGCGTCAGCGGGCGGGCGATTTGCGCGACCTGGTGGCGCGCCGGCACGACGCCGGCGAGGTGGTCAGCGTCGCGCCCGACGACCCGCTGACGGTGGCGTTCAAACGGATGCGCGGCGCGGAAGTGTCGCAACTGCCGGTGCTGAGCGGCGGGCGGCTGGTCGGCTTGCTGGACGAGGACGATTTGCTGGCGCGGCTCGGCGCGGCGCCGGGCAATTTCAACACCCCCGTGTCGAGCGCGATGGCCCGGAACCTGGAAACCATCGCCCCCGGCAAGTCACTGGCGGAACTGGCGGCCGTGTTCGACCGCGGGCACATCGCCATTGTCGAGGAACAGGAACAATTCTACGGCCTCATCACGCGCAGCGATTTGCTGGCGTATTTGTACCGTATGCAGGATTAAATTTATGCGCCAACCACGAAACTATCATTTCAATACCCGCGCCATCCACGGCGGCCAGCATCCCGACCCGACCACCGGGGCGCTGATGGTGCCGATTTACCAAAACTCCACTTATCAGCAGGACAGTCCGGGCGTACACAAAGGCTACGATTACGCCCGCTGCATCAACCCGACCCGCAGCGCCTGGGAGCGGGCGGTGGCGGACCTGGAGGGCGGCGCGCGCGGCTACGCTTTCGCGTCGGGCCTGGCGGCGATGGCGACGGTGCTGGAGCTGCTCGACGCCGGCGCGCATATCGTCGCTAACGATGATTTATACGGCGGCAGTTTCCGCTTGTTCGAGCGGGTGCGCAAACGCTCGGCCAATCTGCGCGTGACCTTGGTGGACATGAGCGACCCGCTGACCGTGGCCGCCGCCATCACCGGCGAGACCCGCATGGTCTGGGTGGAAACGCCGACCAATCCGCTGCTGAAGCTGGTGGACCTCGCCGCGGTCGCTGACATTGCCAGGTCGCGCGGAGTGCTGACGGTGGCGGACAACACCTTCGCCAGCCCGTGGATTCAGCGCCCGCTGGAGCTGGGCTTCGACCTCGTCACCCACAGCGCCACCAAATATCTCAACGGCCATTCCGACATGGTCGGCGGCGCGGTGGTGGTCGGCCGCCGCCCCGAGCACGCGGAGCTGGCGCAACGGCTCGCGTTTTTGCACAACGCGGTCGGCGCCGTCGCCGGGCCGTTCGACAGCTTCCTCGCCCTGCGCGGCGTCAAGACGCTGCCGCTGCGGATGGAACGGCATTGCGCCAACGCGCTGACGCTCGCCCGCTGGCTGGAGCAGCACCCACTGGTGGAGAAAGTCAATTATCCCGGCCTGGAGTCGCACCCGCAACACGACTTGGCGCGGCGGCAGATGCGCGGGTTCGGCGGCATGATTTCCGCCACCCTGCGCGCGGACCTGGACGGCACCAAGCGATTTTTGCAACATTGCCAATTGTTCGCCCTAGCCGAGAGCCTGGGCGGCGTGGAAAGTTTAATCGAGCTCCCGGCCCTGATGACCCACGGCGCGATTCCCCCGGAACAACGGGCGGTGCTCGGCATCAGCGACGCCTTTGTGCGTCTGTCAGTGGGCGTGGAGGACGCCGGCGATTTGCAACAGGACTTGGCCGACGCCTTGCAAGCCATCGGATGATTTTGAATTTTACCGTTAGGAAAAACGGCACCAAACCAAAAAAACAATAGAAAGAGCAGTTAGTTATTATGAAAACCTCATGGATTAAATTCGCCCGCCTCGCGCTCGCCGGACTCATGGTCAGCGCCGCGAGCAGCGGGTTTGCCGCCGACGGCAAAACCAAGGAACTGAAAAAAGTAACCATCGCCTATGTCGCCACCACCTGCGACTCGACGGTCTATATCGCCAAAACCAAGGGCTTCTTCGCTGACGAAGGACTCGACGCCAATCTGGTGCTCGGCGACTGGGCCTTCATCAAGGAAGGGCTGGCGCTCGGGCGCATCGACGCCACCCAGGGGCTGGTGATGAATTATCTCAAGCCCATCGCGGAGGGGCTGGACGCCAAGTTCACCGCCGGCGTCCATCGCGGCTGCCTGCACATCCTCGCGCCCAAGGACTCGCCCGTCAAAACCGCCGCCGACTTGAAAGGCAAGCGCATCGGCGTGCCGGCGATTGGCAGCAGCCCGTGGGTCTTCGCGGTGCGCGTGATTGGCGACCAGGGTTACGACTATCAGAAGGATGTCGAGTGGAAGCCTTATCCGGCGGCGGAGCTGAAGCTCGCGTTGGAAAAAAAGCAGGTGGACGCCATCGCGCTCGCCGACCCGATTGCCGAGATTTTGCTCGCCGAGGGCAACGTCCGCAATGTCGTGGACCAGGCGACCGACGCGCCGTACAAGGATGAGTATTGCTGTGTTATCGTGACCAGCGGCAAACTCGTCAAGCGCGACCCCAAGACCGCCGCCGGCATCACCCGCGCCGTGCTGCGCGCCGCCAAGTGGATCGCCGCCAACCCGCAGGCCGCCGCCGAACTCGCGGTCAACGGCAAGCACATCAGCGGCAGCGTCGAGGTCAACGCCCGCGTGCTCGCCAAACTCAACTACGTGCCCTCCGTCGAGGGCGGACGCAACGCCGCCGCCACCGCCGCCAGCGCCTTGAAAAAAGTGGGCATTCTCGACAAAAATGTGGCGGTGGACAAATTGGTGCAACAGGCGTTTCAGCCGTTGGACAACGTCAGCGACACCTGGCTTGACCAGTTGCCGGCGGAAAAAACCGGCCAGGCCGCGCCGCAAGGAATCAACCCGCTGCCGGTGGCCGGCCAGCCCGCGCCGGCGCACGACGATTGCTGCGCCGCGCCGCTGACACTGAAATAACGCCAAGAGTTCGCCGTCGCATGAAAGCCAACCCCGTCATCCTCAACGCCGCGCCGCTGCTCGCCGCGGGCGGCGCCCTCGCGGTGCATCGTTACTGGCCGGACGCCGTGCCGCTGTCGCCGTCGCCGGCCTTCCCGTGGCTACTGGGCGCGGCGGCGGCGGCGTGGCTGGCCTGGCTCGCGGCGGCGAGGTTTTCCGCGCGACTGCGCCGGCGGGCCGCCGACCTTGCGCCGCTGTTCGCCGCCGCGCTGCTCAGCGTCAGCGTCTGGCAAATCCTGACCGGCAAGACCGGGCTGCTGCCCATGCCGTTCTTTCCGGGGCCGGACCGGGTGTTCGCCGTGTTCGGCGCGACCGGCGAAATCGGGCTGCTGGTCGTCGGCACGCTGCACTCGCTGCGGCTGCTGGCGGTCGGCTTCCTGTGCGGCAGCGGGGCGGGCTTTCTGCTCGGCGTGTGGATCGGCTGGAACCGACGGGCGCATTACTGGGGGATGCCGGTGCTGAAATTTTTCGGCCCGATTCCGGCCACCGCGTGGATTCCGCTGGCGCTGGTGCTCTTTCCGACCACCTTCGGCGCCAGCGCCTTCATCATCGGGCTGGCCAGTCTGTTCCCGATGATTGTGCTCACCGCCAGCGGCATCGCCAGCGCGCGGCACAGTCACCTGGAAGTGGCGCGCACGCTCGGCGCCAGCCCGCGGCAGTTGATTTGCCATGTCGCCATCCCGTCGGCGCTGCCGTCGATTTTCGTGGGCTTGTTCATGGCGCTGTCGGCGTCGTTCCTCACGCTGATTGTGGCGGAAATGATCGGCGTCAAGGCGGGGCTGGGCTTTTACATCACCTGGGCGCAGAATTTCGCCGAATACTACAAGGTGTTCGCGGCGCTGCTGGTGATGGGCGTGTTTTTCTCCGGGCTGATGAGCGCGCTGTTCGCCGTGCGCGCCCGCGTGCTGCGCTGGCAGCAGGGAGTGATCAAATGGTAGCCGCACCGTCAGCGGCCGTCGTCGTCAGCGAAGTGCGAAAAGTTTTCCCGCCCGCTGACAATGTCATCACCGACAGCGCCGCCGGCACCGTGGCGCTCGGCGGCATCAACCTCAGCGTCAGCGCCGGCGAATTCGTCTCCCTCGTCGGCCCCAGCGGCTGCGGCAAATCCACGCTGTTGCGCATCATCGCCGGCCTCGACACCGTCAGCGCCGGCGCCGTCACGGTCAACGGTCTCGCCGTCAACGGCGTGCATACCGACATCGGCTTCGTGTTCCAGGACCCGAATTTATTCCCGTGGCTGACCGTCCGGCAAAACGTCGCCTTCGGCCCGGCCATGCGCGGCGGCGCCCGTCACGCCCGCGCCGCTGACATTGACGAACTGATCCGGCGGGTCGGCCTCGGCGCGTTCGCCGACGCGCTGCCGCACCATCTGTCCGGCGGCATGGCGCAACGGGTCGCGCTGGCGCGCGCGCTGGTCAACCGCCCGCCCGTGCTGCTGCTCGACGAGCCGCTCGGCGCGCTCGACGCCTTCACGCGCATGGCCATGCAGGACGAATTGCGCGACCTCACCCGGCGGCACGACACCACCACGCTGCTGGTGACGCACGACATCGACGAGGCGCTGTACCTGAGCGACCGCGTCATCATTTTTTCCCCGCGCCCCGGGCGCATCCAGGAAGAAATGCTCATCGGCAGCGGCTTCACCCGCGCCCGCAACGCCCCCGGCTTCGTCGAGCGCCGCCTGCGGATTCTGGAAACCCTGCACTTCGCCCCCCACGAGGCCGGCCTCCCGGAAGCCGCTGACAATTGGAAAATCTGATTACCCGCCTGGGAGTTTAGCCGAAAAACTTTTTTAACAGGGAGAGCATGGAGTTCATGGAGAGTTAAATAAAAAAACTCCATGTCCTCCATGAACTCCCTGTTAAAAAAAATTCATTTTCCCTGTTGACATCTCCCGGCAACCCGTTACCTTGCCCGCCATGATTTCCGAGCTTGACAACGCGGCCGCCGGGCGGGTAAGTTACCCTCGCTCCCTCGCTCCCTCGCTCCCTCGCTCCCTCGCTCCCTCGCTCCCTCGCTCCCTCGCTCCCTCGCTCCTGAGTTAATTTTCCGGCAAAATTTTAACCACCTCATTCCCGATGTGGTTGTCAACCGCAGC
>JAISBF010000149.1 GCA_031266335.1 Verrucomicrobiales bacterium | reverse complement strand
CCTGTGAGCCTGTGAGCCTGTGAGCCTGTGAGCCTGTGAGCCTGTGAGCCAAACTACCATATCGGGAACCAAAAGTAGCAGTGCCGCGGCTCATGTCAACATTTCTGGTGTATTTTTTTACCGGGTGTTTCCGGCGGACAGGGGGCGATTTTTTGTTAACCGCGGAGGCGCGGAGGTTGTTTGGTTTTCCGGTTATTGTTTTTCATCTTTTTTAAATCTACACCGCCGTTGATTGTGGTTAAAATGCCGCGCATGAACATCGACCCCGCCCCACTCCCGGCCATTGACCTCATCGGCGTCGGCGCGCCCGTGGTGGACAGCGTCGCCCAGGTGCCTGAAAGTTTCCTCGCCACCGTCAGCGGCGCGAAGGGCGGCATGGAACTGGTGGACGACGACACCATGCGCGGCCTCCTGGCGCGCCTGCCCGCGCCGCCGGCCGAGGCCACCGGCGGCTCGGCCGGCAACACCGTCCAATGCGCCACGCGGCTCGGCCTGAAAACTTCTTTCATCGGCAAGCTCGGCAATGATGCCGCCGCCGGGTTCTACCGCGAGAGCTTCCGTCGGGCCGGCGTCGAGGTCACCCGCTTCAAGCGCGCTGAATTGCCCAACGCCCGCTGCCTGTCGCTGGTCACGCCCGATTCGCAGCGCACCATGCGCACCAATCTCGGCGCGGCACTGACACTGTCGCCCGCCGATGTCACCGCCAGCGACTTCGCCGGCTGCCGCCACGCCCATTTCGAGGGCTACCTGCTGTTCAACCGGGCGCTGACGCTGCACTTGCTGGCTTGCGCCAAGGCGGCCGGCTGCGGCATCAGCCTCGACCTCGGCGCGCACGAGGTGGTCGCCGCCAACCGCGCCGAGTTGCCCGCGCTGCTGCGCGAATATGTCCGGCTGCTCGTCGCCAATGAGGACGAGGCGGCGGTGCTCACCGGCCTGACCGGCGGCGACGCGGCGCAAACGGCGCGGGCGCTGGGCCGGCTCGCGCCCGTCGCCGTGCTGAACCTCGGCCGGCGCGGCTCGCTGATCGCCGCTGACGGTGAGTTGCACCGCATCACCATCACCCCGGTCACGCCGGTGGACACCACCGGCGCCGGCGACTCATGGCTGGCGGGTTTTCTGTTCGGCTGGCTGCGCGGCCGGTCGCTCAGCGTCAGCGGACATTACGGCGCGCTGCTCGGCGCCGAGGTCGTGCAACAGGTCGGCGCGACGATTCCCGCCGACCGCTGGCCGGTGATTAAGCGCCGTATTCAGGAACTGGCTGAAACTAACCAAAAAAATGCCGAGCTTCATTAACGCAAAGGCGCAAAGAAACAAAGGTTTTTTGTTTACTAAAAAAACAATCAAAAAAACTCTTCGCGCCTTTGTTCCTTTGTCCCTTTGCGTTAAGGTAGCTGTAGCTAACCAAAAAAATGCCGAGCTTCACCGCGCCACCCGGCCTCCGCCGCAGTTGCCTTTCACGCAAAACGTGGTCTAATAAAACCATGCTGCCTTTGGAGGACAATTACGGCGACATCATCGGCAAGGCCATGCGCGGCCTGGGGCTGACGGACGCAACCTTGGCGCGGGCCGCCGGGCTGACCGTCGCCGCGGCGCGGGCCGCGCGCAACGGCGCGTTCGACCCGCAGGCCGCGCCCAGGCTCGCCCAAGCGCTCAACCTGAACCCGGCCGCCTTGCTGGCCAGCGGCGCCCATAGCTGGCACCCGCGCGTCACCGGCAGCGCCGGCGTCCGGCAACTTACCTCCCCTTACGGCGGCGGCCTGACGGTGAATTGTTATGTCATCCGGGACCCCGCCGGTCGCGCGGCGGCGCTGTTCGACACCGGCACCGACCCGGCGGCGATTCTCGATTTTGTCGCCGCGGAAAAATTATCGCTCCACTACATCTTCCTCACCCACACCCACCACGACCACCTCGACTGCCTGCCGCAAATTCAGCGGGCCAGCGGCGCGCCGACCCTGGTTCAACGGAACGGCGACATCGGCGGCGTGCAATTGTTCGACTGGGGGGCGGCATTCCGGCTCGGCGTGCTGACGGTGACCGCCCGCCAAACCACCGGCCACGCGGCGGACGGCACGACCTTCGTCGTCAGCGGACTGGCCCGGCCGGTCGCGGTGGTCGGCGACGCGCTGTTCGCCGGCTCGATGGGCGGCGGGCTGGTGAATTACCGCGAGGCGCTGACCATGAACCGGCGTAACATTTACTCGCTGCCGGACGACACCCTGCTCTGCCCCGGCCACGGCCCGCTGACCACCGTCGCCCTGGAAAAACAACACAACCCCTTTTACCAATCCTCATGAAAACCTCCTGCCTGCTACTATGTCTCGCCCTCGCGCTCACCGTCAGCGTCCGGGCCGAACCCGCCTCCGTCATCGCGCGGGTCAACACCGCCATCGGCATCCTGCGCGTCAAGCAAAGCTCGGCGACGCCGATTCCGCAACAAATCCTCGCTGACGCGAAAGGCGTCGCCATCATCAGCGTCAGCCAGGGCGGCTTCATCTTCGGCGGCCGGCACGGCGAGGGCATCATCGTCACCCGCACCCGCGGCGCGCTCGGCCCGTCCTGGTCGGCGCCGCTGGCCTTCAGCCTCAGCGGCGGCTCCTTCGGCGCGCAAATCGGCTACCAGACGCTCCATTACGTGTTCGTGCTCAACAGCGACGCGGCGGTCAGGACCTTCCTCAGCGGCGGCGAGGTGCAATGGAACGCCGCGGCGCAAGGCACCGCCGGCCCCGACCACGCGGGCGCTGACACTGACCCGGCGGCGCGCGCGGCGGTGTACATCTACACCCAGAGCGACGGCGTGTACGGCGGCGCCACCATCGGCGGCACGACATTGCGCACGGACAACGACATCAACCGCGTCGCCTACGGCGACACCCCGCTGGCCGACCTGGTCGCCGGCCAGGGCGTCCGCCCGCGGGAAGCGGCCAAATTGTACGAGTTGCTGAACGGGCAAACCGAGTGATGCCACTATGGAGCGCGGGCGTCCCGCCCGCCGATTCACCGCGCCAGTCAACCTCACGACGCAGGATGAATTTGCCATGCCACGCTGTCCTTGCGGGCGGGACGCCCGCGCTCCATAGCATTCCGGCGATGTTTTCAATCGCAATCCCCGCCGCCCGGTTTATCTTTAACCATGATGACCGCTGACCACGATTGCCTGCTCGACCAAGTCAGTCAAGCGCTGCTTGACGACCGCGGGCTGCGCGCCATCTGGCTTGATTCGGCGGGAAAAAAAGTGGCGTTCGCCTATCAAGCCGGGCTGGACCACCAGGCCGCTGACCGTCGCCTGCGGGAAATCTGCCGCCGGCACGCGCCGCTGGAACCGCGCGCCGGCGACGGCGGCCAGCCGCGTTGCCTGACTTGCGAGAACCATCACTCGGCGGCGCTGCCGGCCGGCCTGCGGCTGGTCGCCATGCCGGACGGCGGGCTGATGCTGGAAAAACTCTCCTGCGTCACCGCGCCGCGTTTCTGGCGCTGGCACCAATTCCCCTGGCTGGAGGAAGTCAAACCGGGCTGGCTGACCGACGCGCACCGGGAGGACTTGCACGAATGGCGGCAGGACATGGTTTTTGCCGGCGCTTGCGGCGCGCTGGTGCTGGCGGGCTTCCTCATTGAACAAACCGGCGGCGCGGGCTCGCTGGCGGCCATCGCGTGTTACGTCGCCGGCTACCTCGCGGGCGCGTGGCGCCCGGCGGGCGAGGCGTGCGCGCTCCTGCGCCGGCGCGTGGTGGACATTCATTTCCTGATGCTCTGCGTCGCCGGCGGCGCGGCGGCCATCGGCCACTGGTGGGAAGGCGGCGCGCTGCTGTTCCTGTTCGCCTCCAGCGGCGCGCTGGAGGAACTGGCGATGGCGCGCACCCGGCGCGAGATTGACAGCCTGTTCAAGGACGCGCCGCAGGAGGCCACGGTCATCGTCAGCGGCGCGGAACAACGGCTGCCGGTGGCGCAACTCGCCGCCGGCATGACGCTACGGGTCAGGCCGGGCGAGCTGTTCGCGGCCGACGCGGTCATCGTCAGCGGCGGCACCGCCGCCAATGAAGCGAGCCTGACCGGCGAATCCACCCCGGTGGACAAGGCCGCCGGCGACGAGGTGTTTTCCGGCACGCTGAACTTGTGGGGCGCGGTGGATTGCCGGGTGATCCGCGCCGCCGCCGACAGCGCGCTGGCGAAAGTGCTCAAGCTCATTCGCGAGGCGCAGGACAGCAAGGCGCCGGCGCAACGGTTCACCGACCGGTTCAGCAGCGGTTACACGTGGCTCGTCCTCGGCGGGTGCGCGGCGATGTTTTTCGTGTGGTGGCTCGCCGCCGGGCGCGCGCCGTTCTTCGCCGCTGACGGTGAGCGCTCCGCGTTTTACCTCGCCATGACGCTGCTGGTGGTCGCCTCGCCGTGCGCGCTGGTGCTCTCGATTCCGTCCGCCATCCTCGCCGGCATCGCGGCGGGCGCGCGGCACGGTGTGCTGTTTCGCGGCGGCGCGGCGATTGAAAAACTCGCCGCCGTGTGCCGCGTCGCGCTGGACAAGACCGGCACCCTGACCACCGGCGAACTGGCCGTCGTCGGCGTGGAGTGCGTCCCTGCCGACCAGGCGGCCGAGTTCAAGCAAGTCGCCGCCGCGCTGGGCAACCACTCGGCGCATCCGGTCTCGCGCGCCATCGCCGCGAGTTTTTCCGACCAGGCGCTGACCGTGACGGTGGCGGATTTTCGCGCCGAAGCCGGCCTCGGCGTCACCGGCAGCGTCGGCGGGCGCGCGGTACGGCTGGGGCGGCGGGCGTTCTTCGCGGGTCCGGACGGTGACTGGGCGCAAACATTTCCCGAACCGGAACCGGGGATGACCGAGACGCTGCTGGACACCGGCGCCATCAAGGGCCGGTTCCTGCTGCGCGACGCCGTGCGCGACGCCAGCGCGCCGCTGCTGGCGGACTTGCGCGCGACGGGGCTGCGCGTGACCATGCTCACCGGCGACCGCCCCGAGGCGGCGGCGAAAGTCGCGCAACAACTCGGCCTCGACGACTACCGCGCCGGCCTGAAACCGGAGGACAAGGTCGCCGCCATCCGCGCGTGGGAACAGGCGGGCGAGCGCGTGGCGATGATCGGCGACGGGGTGAACGACGCGCCGTCGCTGGCGGCGGCCACCGTCAGCGTCGGCATGGGCCTGCGCGGCAGCGACGCCGTGCTGGAACAAGCCGACATCGTGCTGACCCGCGACCGTTTGGAAAATTTCAAATACGCGCACGACCTCAGCGTCAGCGCCGCGCGGATTATCAAACAAAACCTCGCCGTCTCGCTGGGCGTGATGGCCGTGCTGGCGCTCGGCGCGCTCGGCGCGCGGCTGCCGCTGACGCTGGGCGTCATCGGTCACGAGGGCAGCACCGTGGTGGTGGTACTGAACAGCCTGCGGCTGCTGTTTTTTGCGCCGCGAAAAAACCAGCGTTTGGCAACCAAAACGTAACCGCGGAGACGCGGCGGCGCGGAGTGTTTTTTATTTAACCCGACGCTCAGCCCAGTTTGGCGAGCACGCTTGTGTTGAAGTTGTCGAGATACTGCTTGACCAACGCTTGCGGCGTCAGCGCGTCGTTCACCATCAGCGGGGACAAATCCATCGCCCAGGTCAGCGCGGCGGCCTGGTCGGTTTGGCGCGGCTCGGAGAAGGTGGCGTGGGCGATGCGGCGGCCGATGGCGGCGAGGTCGTAGCGCTTGCCGCCGGCGACTTGGGACTGGAAGACATCGAGCAGGCAGCGGGCGAGGACTTCGTTTTGGTCAACGCGCAGTTCGATTTTTTGGTCGTCGGCGAGCCAGTCGAGGTCACGCCAGATTTCGCAGCCGTACACTTTTTTCGGGCGACGGTTGGCGGGCAGGCGGCGCAGGGCGGCGATGGATTTGAGCGCGAGGGCGATGTGGGTCTCGTGTTTGTCGGCGAGATTATGCACATACACGACGCGCGGCTGGCAGGCGCCGAGGATGGCGGCGAGGTCGCTGACGGACGGGGCATGGCCGGCGTTGCGGATGTCGGCGCTGGGGTAGCCGAGTTGGCAGACGAAGCTGTATTTGCCGAGGGCGGCGGCTTTGCGTTGCTCGATTTTGCGGACGAGTTTCATCTGCGTGTTGCTGTAGTTGGCGAAGGCGCCGGCGCGCGGGCTGCCCGCGCCGTCGGTGACGACGATGGCGCCGAACCAGCGGGCGTTTTTCTGGTAACA
>JAISBF010000085.1 GCA_031266335.1 Verrucomicrobiales bacterium | reverse complement strand
CCGCCCAACACGGCGAGGCGCAGGTCAAAATCTGGCGCCGCGCCTACGACATCGCCCCGCCGCCGCTCACCGCTGACGATGACCGCTTCCCCGGCAAGGACCCGCGTTACAAGGATTTGGCGCCCGCCGAATTGCCGCTGACGGAGTGCTTGAAAGACACCGTCGCGCGGTTCCTGCCGTTCTGGCACGAGGAATTGGCGCCCGCCATCAAGTCCGGGCAACGCGTCATCGTCGCCGCCCACGGCAACAGCCTGCGCGCGCTGGTCAAATATCTCGACCACATCCCTGACGAGGAAATAGTCGAACTCAACATCCCGACCGGGATGCCGTTGGTGTACGAGTTGGACGCGGACTTAAAGCCCATCAAGCACTACTACGTCGGCGACCCCGAGGAAGTGGCGAAAGCAATGGCCGCGGTCGCCGCGCAGGGCAAGGCGAAGAAATAATTGATTATTGAAAATTGATGATTTGCCAATAATCAATGGAAAATATTCAATAATCAATTCCCATGACCGCCGAATACAAAACCTTCATCGAACAACTCGGACGGCTGGCGGGCGATGTCATCCGTCCGCTGTTTTTCAACCCGGCGCTGACGGTGGAGTTGAAGGCGGACGCCAGCCCCGTCACCGTCGCTGACCGTGAGGCGGAAAAAATCATGCGCGCGGAAATAAACCGGCGCTACCCGGCGCACGGCATCATCGCCGAGGAATTCGGCAACGAGCACGCTGACGCTGAGTTCGTCTGGGTGCTTGACCCGATTGACGGCACGATTTCCTTCACCGCCGGCTGCCCGCTGTTCGGCACGCTCATCGGCTTGCTGCACCAGGGTAAACCCGTGCTCGGCCTGATCTACCAGCCCGTCATTGACCAGATGTGCATCGGCGACAACACGCTGACGGTCCTCAACGGCCGCCCCGTCCGCGTCCGCGACACCGCGTCACTGTCAGCGGCGACCATCCTGACGACCGACCTCGCCAACATCGAAAAACATCAATCGCTCGCTTATTACGAACAACTCCGCCACCGCGCCCGCCTCACCCGCACGTGGGGTGATTGCTACGGTTATTTGTTAGTGTCAGCGGGCCTCGCCGATGTCATGCTCGATCCGATTATGCATCCGTGGGACTTGCTGCCACTCATCCCCGTCGTGCGCGGCGCGGGCGCCACCATCAGCGCCTGGGACGGCGGCGACCCGCTGACGGCGTCATCCTCAGTGGCCGCGGCGCCGCAGTTGCACGCCGAGGTCATCCGCATCTTGAACGGGAAATAAACCGTTTCGTCCGAACTGCTAAATCGCGGGGATTGACAGCGGACTACCGTCACCAGTTCAAAAAAAATTGAACCACGAAAACACCAAGGCACGAAGGTTTGTTTAAAAAACAGCCTTCGTGCCTTGGTGGCGCAAAAATCCCTCCGTCGTCCTGAGCGAAGCCGCGTAGCGGCGCAGTCGAAGGATTGGCAGGCAACCATCGCAGCCGTTGGTCGCATCGTCAGCGGCGTTTGGCGGGATTCTTACGCTGATAATGCGGGCGGGGAATGGCCTGCCCCAGATTTTTTATCGCCGGCGGAACCGGCGCGAAAAGCTCGTGAATGGACAGGCGATACGCAACGGCGATATTTTCAATCACTTCCAGGGAAACATTATACCGTCTGCCCGCCTCGATGGATTGGTAGTAAATCGGGGAGATTTTCGAACGCTCCGCCACCTCGGCCTGGGTAAAACCGGCGGCCGCGCGCAAAAACTTCAAGCGGTTTTGCAAAAACAGTTCCGCGGCGGTTGGTGACTTCACCACCACAAAATAGCCGGGTAAAAAAATCCTTTACACTTACTGTAGTAAGCTCTAGAAATTGATGGTTATTTAAAAAAATCATGGCTTAAAGCAAACAATTATGAAACCCATCGAGATGAAAACCACCACCCTGATCCTAACTATCCTCTACACCCTCAGCGCCTCCGCGTTGAACGTGCTGGCGGAACACAAAATTCTTACCTCCGGCACCTGGAGCGAGTCGGGGTCGAGTTATCAAGCCGACGGCGGCAATTCGGCGTTGTTCATCGACGGCCCCGTATCTTACACCGGCTCCAACATCACGCTCAGCAGCACGGTGGCCGGCTCCAACACGCGCGGCAACGGCTTGCATCTGGGCTGGAACGCGGCGGCGGCGGATACGATTTTGCGCGACAGTACCATCACGGTCAGCGGCACGAACAGCAGCGGCGTCGTTGCCTATACCGGCAAGGTAACCCTGCGCGACGTGTCGGTGTCGGTGAGCGGTTTCGGCGGTCAGGGGGCGTACTTTTACAATTCCCGCGGCGACCTTGACGGCCTCACCGTCATCGCCAACGCTGACCGTGTGAATGTTTTACGCTCCGATAACCATGCCATCGTGAACGCCCGCAACATAGCCGTCACCCTCAGCGGCAGCCAATCCCTGGGTCTGGTCATTGACGGCAACGGCGCTTTCATGTCGGTGACCAACGGCACCGTCATCACCAGCGGCGAGCAAACCCGTGGCGTGTATATGGGCAACACCGGCGACAGCACGCTGCACCTGACCGACGTGAATATCGAGTCGTCCGGGTCAACCGCCGCCGCGATTGATTTGCAGGGCTGGAACGCCACCGGCAAAAAAACCCTGGTGATCACCGGCGGCACCATCGCCGCGCCGGACGCGGACGCGCTGCTGCTCAGGGCGTTGAGTAACAATTGGGACGAGCACGGGGTGAATGACCTCACCATCAGCGGCGCGACCCTGACCGGGGCGCACGCCGCCATCGACAACCAAGGCGCGGGCGTCACGACCATCAACTTTGGCGATGGCGCAACCGGCAGCGGCGACATACTGGCGTCCGGCAGCGCCCGCATGGCCGTTAATCTCGCCGACAGTCAACTCATCGGCAACGTCAACGCCAGCGAGGACGCCGTCCTCACCCTCAGCGGCAGCAACGGCACAACCATCACCGGAGCCGTCAGCGGCAATGACCGCGCCGCGATTGACCTCACTGTCAGCGGCCCCGGCAGCAGCTTCGCCGGTGACACTAACCAGAACGACGACGCCAAAATCACCGTCACCATTGACAACGGCGCCATCGGCAGCGGCGGCTTCCACGACGGCAACCTCATCACCGGCGGCGACAGCGCGTGGACTTTCAACCAAGACAGCCACGGCAATTACGGCGAAAACAACGGAGTGTGGAACATCGGCGATTATGAAGTCATCTTCGACAACCTGACCCACAGCGGCACCGTCACCATCAGCGTCAACAGCGATACTGGCACAGGCGGCTCCATTACCGTCACCGGCGCCGCTGACGGTGGCGGCACCGTCCATATCGACACCACCGGCAACGGCCAACTCAACCCCAACGACGTCCTCCCCGGCATCGTCAGCGGCGACGGCACCGAGCACTGGCAATGGGATCCGATCAACTGGGGTATCGACACCATCATCAAAGATGGCGACTACTTCGTAAAACACGGCACCAGCCCCGCCGGCGCAGTCCTCAACAGCAGCGTGGCGATCCAACAAGCCATGTGGTTCGCGCAGCAAAACAGTTTGCTCAAGCGCATGGGCGACCTGCGCTATGGAGCGCGGGCGTCCCGCCCGCTGGCGGGCGAGACGCCCGCGTTCCATAACCTCATCGAAAACATCTGGCTCAGAAGCTACGGCCAACAGCTAAACATCGGCAGCCAAGTTTCAGGCAAAGCCTACGAACAACTCATCTACGGCGTTGATCTCGGCACGGATCACAAGTTCTCCATCAGTGCTGACAGTGACCTATACTTAGGCGTCTATGCCGGCTACGGCAGAAGCGACCTCGACTACCGCACCCCCGGCACTGACGGTGAACTCAACTCCTACTACGGCGGTCTCTACGCCACTTGGTTACATAGCAGTGGCTTCTACATCGACGCCACCGTCAAAGCCGCCAACGTGGATAACGACTTGAAAGCCCCCTACGGCACCACCCAACTCACCGCCAGCTACAGCGACATAAACCTCGGCGGCAGCATTGAGATTGGCAACAAGTTTACATTTACTGACGGCTGGTTCATCGAGCCACAGTTCCAAGTCAACTACCTCCACATCCTCGCCGAGAATTACACCGCCGGCCCGCTGACCATCAGCGCCCAAGACCTCGACGCCCTGCAA
>JAISBF010000067.1 GCA_031266335.1 Verrucomicrobiales bacterium | reverse complement strand
TCGACAAACCAGCCGTCCTGGAAGGTGAACTTTTTCCCAATCTCAAGACTGCCACCCACGTTGACGTCGCTGTAGTTGGCTTTGAGTTGAGTGTTGCCGTAGGGGGCTTTCAGGTCGTTATCAACACTGGCGGCTTTGAAGGTGGCATCGATGTAGAAGCCGCTGCTGTGGAGCCAGATGGCGTAGAGGCCGCCGTAGTAGCTGTTAATCTCACCGTCAGCGCCGGGGGTGCGGTAGTCGAGGTCGCTTCTGCCGTAACCGGCGTACACTCCAAGATACAAGTCACTGTCAGCGCTGATGGTGAATTTGTGGTCAGTGCCGAGATCGACGCCGTAGATGAGTTGTTCGTAGGCTTTGCCTGAAACTTGGCTGCCGACGTTTAGCTGTTGGCCGTAGTTTCTGAGCCAGAGATTGTCGATGAGGTTATGGAACGCGGGCGTCCCGCCCGCTGGCGGGCGGGACGCCCGCGCTCCATAGCGCAGTTCGCCCATGCGCTTGAGCAGGCTGTCTTGCTGGGCGAACCACATGCTTTGCTGGATGGCGATGGCGCTGTTTAAGACGGTGCCGACAGGGCTGGTGCCGAGTTGGGTGAAGTGGGGGTTGCCGTCGGCGTCGTGGCCGTCCTGGGTGTATTCGTCGAGGCCCCAACTGAAGTTGTCCCAGTGCCAGTTTTCTTTGTTCTCGCCGGTGACGAGGGTGTTGGCGACGGTGTTGGGGTCGCGCTGGCCGTCGCCGGTGGCGGTGATGATGCCGCGCGGGTGGTTGTCGGCGGCGGTGCTGCCGGTGACGGTGCTTTTGGCACCGGTGTCGCTGTCGATGGGGAAGTACCAGGTGCCGTCGCCGCTGATGGTGTCGCTGCGGAGGGCGATATAGTTACCGGTAGTGCCGAGGAGGATGGTGCCGTGGTTGTCGATATGGTTGGCGGCGGAATCTTTGGTGAAGTCCCACTCGCTGTCGCCGCCGACGCTGAGGTGGCCGCCGGTGAAGCCGCCGCTGCCGGTGGCGCCGTGGTCGAGGGTGACGGTGACGCTGGTGGCGGCGTTGCGGGTGATGTCGCCGGTGAGGCTGCTGGCGCTGCCGCTGAGGGTGAGGTCGATGACGGCGTGCTCACTGCCGGTCACGTCGCCGCTGATGGTGGCGCCGTTGCTGCCGGTGATGATGAGGACGGCATCCTCGCCGGCGATGAGGTTGCCGGCGATGGTGGAATGGTCGCTGATGGCGAGCACGGCGTTGATGCTGCCGTTGGCGACGATGTCGCCGTCCACCGTGACGCCGTTTTCAACGCGAATTTGGTCGGCGGCGGCGTAAGTGGTGGCGCTGGTGAGCATCATGGCGGTGCCGCTGTTGGCGAAGGTCACGCCATCGGTGAACACCACCGTGTTGCCGCCGCTGCCGGTGGTTTCGAGGGAAAAACTCGCCGCCGTGGCTGACGAGAGCAGACCGCCCTCGATGCGGATGTCCGTCCGGTCGCTGCGGATGTAGAGGGCGGCATTGACACTTTCCACCTGCACGTCGCGCGCGTGCAGGGTGTTGGCGGAGTTGCCGGGAATCTGGTAGCCGAATTCGTCGGCGCGGATGGTGCCGCTGTTCAAAATCACGGTGGAGCCTTGCTGCACGACGATGCCTTCCGCGGCACTCTGGATGGTGAAGCCGGTCATGTCGAGGCGCGAGTTGTTCCTGGCGAAAACACCGTTCGCATACGCGGCGTTAGGTACGTCTTGGGTAGTGACGATGTGCGCGCCGATGACGGTGCCGCTGGAGCCGGCATTCACCTCGATGCCCATGCTGTAGTTGCCGGTCGTGAGAATATCGATGTCGCGCGCCACAAATTCCGAGCCGTTGGTGGCGACTATTCCCGAGTTCCAGGCATTGGAGCCCGGGCGGAGCGTGGCGCTGTTGATCACGCCGCTGGAGGTGTTGCTCAACATGATGGCGGCATTTTCGTTCAATCCGGTGGAACCGATGACGCTGCTGTCGTCCAGGCGCAGCGCGGACTGGTTCTCCACCCTGACGCTGCCGTTGACCGTGGTACGGTCGATGACAAGGGCGCTGTCTCCCCTGAGATAGAGGCGGCGGAAGGTATTGCCGGTGTTGGTGGCGCTGGTCAGCGCCAGGGTGAAGGAGTTGACCAGCAACAAATCGCCGAAGGTGGAGTTCTCAATGGCAACGGCGCCGGGCTGGCCGGAGAGGTTGGTGATGGTGGCGGTGCCGTTGATGCGGCTGTCGGTGATTTGGACGAAGACGGTGTTGCTGCCGGTGTAGGTGTTGATGGTGCTGCTGTTCAGGAGCAACGTGCCGCTGACGGCGGCGGTGTTGCGGTGATTAACGGCGCCGGTGATGACTGAATGGTCGAGGCTGAGGAGGCCGGTTTCGAGCAGGGTCGCGGTGCTGGCGGTGCTGTTTTGCAAGCTGACGGCGGCGGCGTTGCTGCCGGAGATGGCGGCAAGGGTGCCGGTGTCCACCGTGAACCCGCTGCCGTCCCTGACGGTCAGCGTGCCGGTGAAGCGGACGCCGGTGCCGGTGTAGGCGCCGGCGGTGTTGATGTCGCCGGTGGAGTGAGTGGTGCCGCTCTCGGTGTAGGCGGAGCCGCTGACGGTGAGGGCGCTCTGGGCGAGGACCGGCAGGTTCAACGCGGAGGCGGTGAGGGCGCAGAGGATGAGGAGTGTAAGTTTGGGGTTCAGGTTGGTTTTTTGGTTGGTTGTGGTTGGTTAAAATAGTGGGCTGCGGTTTGGTCGCTTCCCGCGCGTCACCCTGAGCGAAGTCGAAGGGTCGGGTTGGCTCAGCGATGGAGCGAGCCGATTCTTCGACACGCTGCGCTTGCTCAGGATGACGGGGGTGGGATTAACAGACGGAGTCTTGCCGCATGGGGAATGGGATGGGCAAAACTCCGCGGGAAAATTAAAAAGTTCAGTGAGCGCGTGAGCGCGGTGTACTTACGTTATGACTTAGCTTGCTCATCTTCAGCGGGTTAGCGGGAGTTTACTTTGGCTTAGAGCCTATCCGAATAACTCTTTCTGTACAAAATACGAGTTGGCGGGTAGAACATCAGGATGAGCAGCAAGTTAGGCTATCGGTTACCGGATGAGTTATGGCAGAAGCTGGCGGCGGTG
>JAISBF010000081.1 GCA_031266335.1 Verrucomicrobiales bacterium | reverse complement strand
TTGTCCACCACCACCAGCCGCCGCGAACCCTTGAACCGCCCCGTCAAAAACTCGCCGCGCGACTCGTTGTTACGCTTCCACGCGCGGTTCTCCACCGCCGCGAACAACGCCCGCTCCAGGCCGCTGGCGCCGCAATTCCACTTCGCCAACTCAAACGCCACCACCAGCGGGTTCGCCGCGGCGTGCAACGCCACGCCCATCGTCTTGCCCTTGCCCGCCGGCGAATAAGCGAGACCCACGTCGCCCGTCCGCCGCACCGTCTCGAGAAAATCCGCCACCCCGCGCGTGAACGCGTTGGCGAACGACTCCTCCCGCACCCGCCGCCGCGCCGGGTCATTGCGCAGGAAATCCGCCACCCGCGCCGCGAAGGTCCGCGCGTTGCCCGCGAACTTCCCGTTCAGCGCCCGGTTCACCATTGTCCCGCTGACGCCGAGCTTGCGCCCGAGGTCATTGTCGGTCAGTTCATGCTCGCGCTTGTACGCCGCCAGCCGCTCCAGCAGCGCCGCGTCCGGTTGTTCCTGTGGTTTCGGCGGCAGGTTGTTCCGGCCATCCGGCACCTCGCCCCAACTGTCAATATTCGTCACACTCATGTTGCGCCTCTTCGTTGTTATTGGTTTTGTTGTTAGCCGCGACCGTGGCCGCCACGGCCCGGTCGTGTAAATCCTGTTCCTGCCGCGCCGCCGCGCGGTCCGCCGGCGTCACGCCCTCGATGATGTCGAGGTTGTGCTGGTCCTCAGCGGCCCGCGCCTCGCTCCACGCGTGACGGCGGATGCGCATAGCCTTGAACAGGTCCTTGGCCCGCGCCGCGTTGCGACCCCATTGCCGTTGAGTCCGCTCCACGTCGTCGTAGCTGGCGCGCTCGACTTGCGCGCACCAGCCCAGGTAGCGCCCCGCCGCGTCAAACAGGTGCATTTGCGCCGGCACGAACGGGTTGACCAGTGTCATGAACTTTTCCCCGCGCGGTGCCTCGCGGCGCGTGCCGTCGGCGCTGATGATGACCGCCTCGTAAGTCAGCGGGTCCAGCGACACGTCCTTGTCGCGGCACGAAAAGTAAGAGCCGTCCGTCACGCGCTCCACACCGCGGTCAGCCAGCAGCATCTCCGCCAACGCCGCCGCCGGCAGCGGCGTCAACTCGTTTTTGCCGCGCGCCCACGCCTCGGCGGGCGAGAGCCGCCGCGCCCGCGTGTAACCCGCCGCGCCGCCGACGATGAGGCTGTGGATGATCTCTTGCGTCGCCGCTGGCAGCCGCGCAAACTCCGCCGCGCCCAGCCAGCAGTCGCTGTCCGGCGCGAGCCGGAACTCGCTGACGACGTGCCCGCACTCCGCCCAGTCCTTGAGCGCGTGGTCGGTGCGCGCGTTGATCAGGCGGTAGATTGCGGTATTGCGCGCGATGAAGTCGCGCCACTCCATCAGCGGGAACACCAGCCGGTTAGCGCGCTCGGCGGGCAGCTTGCCGTGCGCTTGCAAGAGCGCCGCGTTGCGGTTTAACAGCCCGTCCAGGTGCTCCGGCCGGCGCGGCACGTCCGGGCCGGTTTGCCCCGGCAGGAAGCCCTGCTCGTTGTGCGTGTAGTTGTGCAGCGACTCCAACATCGCCTTGAATTTGAAGTTGCCGCCGCCGTCGCCGGCGTAGAGGCCGGCCACGGCCTGTTCCTTGCCCGTCATCCCGCTGCGTCTAACTCGTATCTTGCCGCCGGTGGCGTCGAACAAGATTTTCTCCACCCGCTCGTTCACCGCGGCGGTGCCGTGCTCCGCCATCAGCGTCGTGCCGCGCTCCGCGTGGTAGCCGTGGTTGCACAGCAGCGCCGCCACCAACAGCCGCGTGTCGCTCTCCAGCAGGCCGTCCTGCTTTTCCGCCTTGAAGTTTTTCAGGCGGGGCCGCGTGCCCCACTCGACCAAATTACCGCTGTAGCAGTCCAGCGCGTGCAGGAACAGCGGCCGTACCGCCTGGTAACGGTCGAGCACGTTGACGAAAAAATCCCCCAGCATGTCGTCAAGCTGGATATGACTGCCCGGCCACAACCCCACCCGCGTGGTGAACGTCTGCGGCAGCAGCGCCGCCGCCGCGCCCTTGCCGATGCGGAAACTGACTAGCTCGACCTTGCGCAAAAATCTGCCCAGGTTGCCGTAAGTCCAGCCGGCGGGCAGGTTCGGCCAGCCCGGATGCCCGGCGTAACCGGGGATGGCGTCCTTGCGCTGCCAGCGGCGGCACAGCTCTCGCCACGCGGGCTTGTTCTTGCGCTGGCTGTTCTCCGCCAGCGTCCGCCAGTAGTCGATAAACTCCGGCGCCAGCCCGCGGTTGGGGTTGCGCCAGCCGGGCACCAGCCCGCGCCAGCCGTCGCGGTTGAAGTCTTGCGTGGCGCGCCACAGCGTCGCCGCGCTGACGTGCAGCCGCGCCGCCGCCGCCGCCACGCTCGCGTCCGCCGGCCAGTCGCGCAGCCATTGCAGCTTGCGCCACACCGCGTGGCGCTGCCTGGCGGTCAGCGCGGCAAACTCGTCCTGCGCCGCCGGCGGCACGGCGAGCGGGAAGTCCGGGCGGATAATGAGGGCGGCGCGCATGGTCAGTCCCTCACCGCCTTGAGTTTATCAATCGCCTGCGAGAAAATATCGGCGAGTTGCCCGCGCAAATCCCGCGTCAGGTGCAGGTGATTGTCGTTGGCGAACCACCGGTCCAGGTATTGCGTCAAGTCCGTGTAAGCGGTCACGCCCAGCGCGCGGCGGTCTTGCTCGGCTTGCGCCGCCGCCGCGCCAGCGTCAGCGCCGTCCGCCGCCGCGGCCTTTTTCGCCGGCAGTCGCAGGCCGCCCAGCGGCGTTTTTGGCCGGAACATGTCCAGCCAGGAGCGCTGGCTGGTGCCGCTGACGTAGTCAAACAACTCCAGTTGCTTTTTTTGCAACTTGGCCGACAGCTCGGCGGCCGGCTTGGTCACCAGCTCGACAAAACTCACGCGCGCGGGCAGTTGTTTTTTTACGTCCCCCAGCACCGCCTCCGCCACGTGCAGGAAACGGTAGGCCGTGGCGTGCTTGACTTGGGGCGCGTAGCGTTTCAGCCAGCCGTCAATGCCACCGTCAGCGACATCTTTGCCGCGCTTTAACTTCACAGAGTCCGCACGTGGACTCTGTGACAAGTGCTCACGCAACCGCATCATCATTGCGCCGAACTTGAGCACCTCGGTCATGCCGCCGATGGCGCGCTGATACTGCGCGGTGAGTTGCAGCCCCATCTCCAGATCCGCCCCGTTGTCCAGCGCCTTGATGATGGCCCTGGACTCCGCCGCCGCCGGTGATATCTTCGGCGCCTCCTTCCGCGTCAGCACGCCGGCATCCAGCCGGCCGCTGACGGTGACAGGTTTGGTTAATTTCGCTGCTTGATTTTTTGCTATTGGTTTTTTCATAAAATTATTCGTGTTAATTCGCGTCCATTCGTGGTGCCTTTTTTTTCACCACCAAGACACCAAGACACAAAGTTTTTTTGGTTTCCTTCGTGCCTTGGTGTCTTCGTGGTGCATATTTTTTAAATCTTCTGCCGCTCCAAAAACTCAATCACCGCCTCGCGGAAAAACACATTGCGCCGGTCCGTGCGCGGCCCCGCCAGCCCCCAGCCCGCCACGGTGTTCGCCGCGCACCCGCACCAGCGGGCCAGTTCATGCTGGAAAATCGTCGGGCGGTGATGCGGCAAAATTTCGCCGGTGGCAATCACCGGCAGCGGCAACTCTGGCTTTAGCGCCGCGTGCAACGCCGCGTGCCGCCACACCCGCACACAACGTTCCACGCTGCCGTTGCCGATGTCCACCCCCGCCAGCCGTCCCTCGTCGAGCAAATTAAGCACATGCTGCGCCGAGCAATCGTGGAGGATGATTTGCGTCTCACTCACCGTCAGCAGCGGGCGGTAGGTGGCGACCAGCCAGTCAAACTCAAGTTGGTTAGTCATGGGTTAGGCTCCGTTCGGGGTTGAGTATCGGCATCAGCGGCGCTAATCTCGGGACGTGACACCAAAGTATTGGGGAGATTTGGTTCCGTTTTTTCAGGGTGAGCTTGAGCGGCTGGCGCACTTACCGTTTTTCGTGAGTATTTACGATATAACGCTTGCCATGCAGGATTGGGACGAGGACGCGATTGACGGCATTGTGCGAGCTTACGCGCGTATGCTATGCTGGCCGCCGCTGACAGAACGTCAGCGGGTGGCAGTGTGTCTGCGCCTAGACTGCGCCGTATGGTACTGCAGAGATATGGCGACAATGGTCTATGAGACCGGAGAAGGTGGCACAACCGCGCTAGAGCAGCTATTGATAGAGTATTGGCGAGACACTGGGCGTTCCGATTGGTTGCACGATCACATCCTGCACCGCGATAAACCGCCGCGAGCTTAATAAGCTCCATGACCACTGGGACCAACGACACCATACCGACAGACAGCATCAAAATCGAACCAGCTGCCAGGCACCATTTACCCGCCGCGGTGCCCGGCAGGAACAAACCCATCAACACGCCAGCACCCCATGCGACGCTCAAATTCATCGCTCCGCGCAGAATATTTTTTTCGTTGTCCCCGCTCATTGGCCCGCCTCCAGGTGCAATTGGTTAGTCTCCGCTTGAAATTTTTTCCAGGCGGTCATGAGGCGGCGGCTCTGGCGCTGGCCGCTCAGCACCAGATAGGCGTGTTGCCGTGTGACTTTGGCGCGTTGGATAAAGGCGCAAATGTTCGGGAACCGCGTCCGCTTTTTCCGTGTCTTTTTCGCGGGCGGTGTTTGACCGTCATAGAAAATATCCATGCCGCAGTTGCCGATACCGCTCCACGTCCCGTGCAGCGATTCGGCGGCGGCCGCCAAAGCACCCGCTGCTGGTAAAAAAAGGTCCCGGCGTTCACGGTCAACGTCAGCGGCAACACGAATTCGCGCGGACAATTTCCGGGTGCGCTGTTCGAGTTGGTACCATGCGCACGCAAGCGAAAAAACCGGACGATATAGCTGGTTGGTTTTCATTTGGTTAATCCCAGTTCGTGGCGTACGGCACGCCGGATTATCTGCGAAAAGGTGAGGTCTTCGCTTTGTGCCTTTTCTAACAAAAGTTTTTGCAGGATAGCAGGCAGGCGAAAGCTAACTGGTGTTTCATTACTAAGTTTGCGCTTTCTTGTTTTCATCTATGACACAATAATATTCAATATCACTCAATGTCAACAAGAAAAAAATTGTGGCGTATTATTGCGTATGACATAATGATTATATGGCGAGAGAAATAAAACGTAGTTCTGGGCAAACAGCATTTACTATCAGTATTAGCAAAGAGCTTTTGCAGATGATTGAGCAACGCGCCCAGGAGCTTGAGATGGATAGATCTAGTTATATGCGTTGGTGCGCCAAGCTAGAACTTGGTTTGGTGAACGAACGGTCCATTAAGACTGTCAAATTTGGCAACAACAACCGCAATTTTAGTGTGAAACAATGAAAGCTACCGTCCAAGACCAACGCGAACAAGCACGTCTCAAAGAGGCGCAACGGATGTTGGATGTGTGCTGTAAAATCAAAGAGCGGCTGCGCTTTCGTCAAAAAAGTTTGCTGGCATTGTGCAAGGAATTTGCAAGTGACAAAAAGGGACGTTCCTATCAAGCCGTCGGTCGCGCTTTTCGCAAGCTGGAAAAGGACGGCTGGCACCTCGCCACGCTGGAAAAATACACCGGCATCAAAAAACCGCATCACAACCTGTTAGGTTCCTTTGGCATGGACGCGGACTTGGTTAAAAGGTGGAGTCTCGCCACCGGTCGGGATCTTGGCGACTGGGCGGAACAACACGGTTTTACCGTCAACATGATTCACACTGTTCTTGGCGGTTCGCGCGACACCGCAACCTACGCGCCGCTGGTCAAAGCGTTGCAGCAAGACGTGTTGCCGTGGGAACGCTCCACGCTGAGCGCGCAAATGATCAAGCACCGGCAGCGCATCGCCATCATCAACCGTATCCTCCGCGTCCCTGCGGTAAATAAAAAAACTAACAACTAATATACCCCATGAGCAACTATTACGTCTCCCATAACAACCAGGTGGACGGCCCGTTTACCTTGGAACAAATCGAGCAGGCGGTGCGCAGTCGCCAGTATTTGTTGCCGCCGCTGGTTTGCCAGGAGGGCGAGGACGTGTGGCTGCCGTTTGGCGTGGCCAAGACCAAGGCGGCGCAGGGGCAAAAGCTTGACCACCTTAAGCCAAACCTGACCCCAAACAAATCAACGACACGGCCAGCCCCGGCAAAGTTGGAGTCGGCGCCGCCGGCAGCAGTCACGGCGGAAGCGGCCGCCACCGTGGTGGCCACAATTGTGGCGGCGGTGGTCGTCTTGTTAGGACTTTATCAGGTGCTTGGCGGTTGGTCTGCCATTGACGCCAACAACGACCTTGTGTCCGCCGCGGCCAAGCTACGCATCTGGTCGGGAATTTGGCTATTATTCGGCGGTTTGCTAACCGCTTTTTGCCTTTGGCTGGCCGCCCAGCTTTTCGCGGCCCTGCGCCGGATTGAAAAACAACTCGGCAAATAACCTAACAATCAATATAATGCTATGAAAAAATCATTTTTACTGGTGGTTATGCTGACCCTGACGGCGGCCGCGCTTCCGGCGCAGACCACGCAGGATGAACTCAACCGCCTGCGCGCGGAAAACGCCCGCTTGAAAAAGGAACTGACCGGCGCACAACCGGTGGAGCGCGTCTGGACGCTGGTGGGCATGTGGAGCGGCGATGTTGACCGCAACACGGAAAGTTTCACCGTGACGGCCGACGAATGGACCATCGCCTGGAGTTGGCGGAACGCCGGTTACTTCGGCATCATCGTGCATGACGAGTACGGCAAAAAAAAGCTGCTGCCGGTCAACACCATTGGCCGCACCGTCAGCGAGACCATCATGCGCGGCGCGGGCACTTATTATTTAGAGATCATGAATCTGCCCGGTTATGGCACGCCGGAGCGCGAGCGTTATTGGGAGGTGGTGGTCACCGCGAACGAGCCGAAGCCGGGCGGCGCGGTGCTGGACGCGGACACCATGCGGCGCATCTACCGGGCGGCGCAAATCAAGCGCTGGCACGCCGAGAGTCGCAAGGTCAGCTTCCACAATAGCCAGTTGCCGACCTGGTGGGCCCTGGAGTCGTTTGCCAAAAAAGCGGTGGCGTTGCCGCCGGTCGAGAACGGCTACCGGGACTGGCTGCGCGACTTTATCGAGCTGTGCCGGGTCAAGGAAGGCCCGCGGCACCAGGACGCCCAAAAACTGTTGCGCGAGTTGCACGAACAGGCGTCCTTCTGGGGACTCGACGCGGACCATTAATTCCGCCGCGGCGCCGCGAAAATTTTTTCACCACCAAGACACCAAGGCACGAAGGTTTTTTTAAATTAAACTCTCCGCGCCTCTGCGTCTCTGCGGTGAATCGTTTGCCCCGCAACAACCGTTCAGCACACCGCCGGGAAGTCAAATTTTTAAGTTAATTTGTCAGACAAATAGGCTGGCGAATAACGCGGGGATGGCTAGGGTTTTAACGGTATGAACTGGCCGCAAATCATCAAGGACATTCTGACTTCCAACGGTGGTGCTTTCGCCACGGTGGTGACCCTGTTGGGATTGGCCTTTTATCTCACCGTGGCGATCACCAAGTTCATCACCCGCTATACTGCCGCCCACGAGAGCCTGGAAAAACGGCTTGGCAAAGTCGAAAGCAACACCGAGGACATCAAGCGGGAAATCGTCTATTTAAACGGCACGCTGGACGTGCTGCGCCCCGGGCGCAAAACCCTGTTGAAATCCCACAGTCCGATTGCCTTGACTGAAGATGGTGAGCGGATTGCCGGGCAATTTGACGCGGTCGGCATCATGGCGACCAACTGGGAAAAAATCCGCCGGCAAATGGATATGGATTTGCCGCAGAAAAACGCTTACGACATCCAACAGTATTGCCTGGAAAAAATTGCGGTGCAGCCGGAGTTATTTTTTGGCGCGGCCGACATCTCTACGATGAAGAACGTTGCCTTTCGCAATGGCGATTCGTTTTTCAGTTACTGCCAGTTGCTCGGCATTTTGATTCGCGACCGTTACCTGAAAGAACAAGGCATCTCGGTTGACGAAGTGGATAAATGCGACCCTGGCAAACAGGCAAAATAAGCTTTTGCGAACTCCCGTCTTCCAGCCCCGCCCAGCGGCGGGGATTTCTGTTTTCCCCTCATAACCTCCACGCCGCGCATAAGCGCGTAACGATTTTGGCGTTTGGTGAGCATACTGCTCACCATGAGCAAAGAAATCCAAGGCACCTTGAGCAGCGTCCTCCGCGCCGTCGCGCTGACGGTCGGCGGCGGGTTCGTCGCCAAGGGCAGCATCACTGACAACGAACTGGAAACCATCGTCAGCGCGGCGGTCGTGCTGGTCAGCGCCGCGTGGACGGCGTGGACGATTTATCAACGCAACGTGAACAAGGAAAAATCAGCATGAAATTCCAACTGCCAATTAACTCCGGCCACGAAGACGCCAAGGCGCGAAGCAAGCTTAACCGCGGAGACGCGGAGGCGCGGAGGTTCAAGCAAAAAAAATCTCCGCGTCTCCGCGCCTCTGCGGTTAATAAAATTCCTTCGCGTCTTGGTGTCTTCGCCGCGGCGCTGATGATGACGGTGACGGTGATTTTTTTAATGGTTGGTTGTGGCTCGACCGGTCCTGCCGCTGACGGTCCTGCTGGCGGTGAAACAAACGCCAACATTGAGCGGTCGCTGCCGTACATCCGCACGGCGGCGACGCTGGCGATGGGGGCCGGGTTGCGGTTCGGGGTGGATGAGGAACACCGCGAGAAAATCGCCAACTTGTCGTGGTCGGTGAGTCGCGCGGCGTGGACGCTGACGGATGGTTCTATCCCGACCGCTGACGAGGTTGCGCGGTATTTGCTGGCGTTTGATTATGAGTTGGACGCGGGCGTTAAAACGGACTACGCGCTGATTGTGAACTCTATCGCGGGATTGTACGCCGGTTACTACGAACAACTACGCGACGAACCGGCGCTGGCAGTAAAGGTGCTCAACGCCATCGCGGAGGGCGCGGCGGCGGGGGCGGAGGTTTACGCCACAGTGAAATGAAACCACGAATGAACACGAATGGACACGAATTATGGGAGACGTTGGACAAGTTGCGGGTGCGGTCACGGTGGCTGGGCAAATCGCGTTGGAGTTGCTCAAGCCGGATCAACACCGGCTCGTGCTCGCCGAGCAGGGCGCGGCGCGGCGGGATTGCAAACGCTTTGCGGACGCTGTGCTTAACCGTGATGTTAAGCAGTGCGACCTTATGCTGGACGGGTTGCGCCACGGGGTCACGGCCGACCTTACCGCCAGCCAGCGGAGTGAGCTTCAGGGAGCCGCAGTCACCGTCAGCGGCTACGTCCTGCTCGGCCTCTACTGCCGGGGTCGCGCTGCCGACCTTGCCGCCAGCGTCGGGCAGATTGTCAATCTCACCGCCAAAAACTGAACCATGAATGAACACAAAAATTAACAGAGCAAAAAGCAAAATGAAAAATTGCAATGCCAAATTAAAAATTAGCTCCCGCCATCCGGCCGCGGCGCATTTTGCATTTTACACTGCAATTTTGCATTTTGCTTTTGAATTTTGAAATTTGAAAAATGATCACGGACTTTGACAGCTTTTTCGAGTGGCTGATGAAATGGGAGGGCGAGCGGTTGGAGAACGTCCCCGGTGATAAGGGCGGCGTGACCAAGTACGGCATTGACCAGCGCTCGCATCCCGACGTGGTCATCGCCGCGCTGACGCGCGACCGGGCGCGGCGCATTTACGCGCAGGAATACGGCAGCAGCATCGGCGCGACACTGCCGGTGCCGCTGAATTGGGTGATGTTCGACGCCGAGGTCAACATGGGGTGTCTTGGCGCGTGTCGGTGTTTGCAACGCGCGATTGACGTGGACGCTGACGGTGTCATCGGCCCCGTCACGCGGGCGGCGTTGCAGCGCGTCGAGCCGCGGGCGACGGCGGCGCGGCTCATCATGGAGCGCGAGCGGCGGTACAAGGAAATCGCGTGGACGAACTCGACGCAAGACAGGTTTTTGCCGGGCTGGTTAAACCGCGTTGCCGACCTGAAAAAAAACCTTTTAACCACAGATTAACACCGATGAACACGGATTTTGATTTTTGAATTTTGCACTTTGATTTTGAGCGAAGCGATTATGCACACGAATATTATTTTTGCCGGGATGTTGGCGGCGGTGGGCGAGCCGAGTTACGCGGAGATTGGCGGCTGGTTGCTAATCGCGTCGCTGGTGCTTGGCGTCTATTTGAAGTTTCGCGGGTTTGAGAAAAGTCTCAAGGGCGAGGGCGAGCGGCGCGAGATTACGCCGCAACCGCTGACGGTGCAGCCGGCGCCGCAGTATGCGACCAAGGAAGAACTCAGGCAATTGCGCGAGGAAATTGACCGGTTCATCACCGAGCAACGCCGCGCCAATGGCGCGGCCGTCGAGCGTGAGAACGAGCGGCGCGAGGCGGTGCTGGGCAAACTTGACGAGGTGGGCCGCTCGCTACGCGAGTCGGTCGGCAAAGTCCACGCCCGCGTGGACGCGGTGGTGGAAAAAGTCGGCGACCTGTCCGGGCAACTCAAACTCATTCGGGAGAACCAAAGATGACCCGGCAAATTTTAGCGACCTTGAAATTGAGCGATCCGCATCCGCTGACGCTGTCGGTGCTGGTGAGCGAGGCGCGCATCCGTTACGGCGTGTGCGGCGAGGGCGACGCGCGCGCGGCACTGAAAACATTGGAGCAAAACGGACTGGTTATCGCCAGTGAGGACCCGTTGACGGGCGATGTGCATTACGGGCTGACGGCCAAGGGGAGGAGCATATGAAAAAATTCCAAATTCCAAACAACTCCCGTCACGAAGACGCCAAGACACCAAGTTTTTTTAATAAAATTTCTTCGCGCCTTGCTGCCTGCTGCGCAGGAAAGTTTGAAGCGGCGTGTAATTGCCACTTTAGGTGTTGCGTCTTCGTGGCCGGAGTTAATTGGAATTCTTCCACCGGAGGGAGGCATGAATGAACCGGTCAGACTCACTGGCGGCGGAGTTGCGGCGCAAAAAACGCTTCGACGAATACTTCTCCTGGCGGGCGGCGGAGCAGCCGTCCTTGGAGCGGTGTTTGGCACGCTTGGCGGAATGGGGCATCAAGTCGTCACTGTCAGCGGTGCACCGGCTGCACAAGTCGGGCGAGGCGTTTGCGTGGCGGGTGCAAGAGGCGGCGACGGCGCGGGATTCGCTGGGGAAGACGCTGCCGGTGGACATGGAACAAGCGATACGCGAGAGCGTGTTGCGTCAATGTTTCGACAAGACACTCGGCGAGTTGTCGCACAAAGAGTTGATGGATTATCGCGCGATGGCCACCGAGGAACGGAAGCTGACGTTGAAGGAACACGTCGAGCCGGAGAAGTTGAAGTTGGCGGAGCGGCGTGTCGCGCTGCTGGAAAAGAAACTCGACGAGGCGAAGGACACGCTGACGGACACCAAGCTGACGCCGGAGCAAGTGCGCGAGCGGATGAAGGAAATTTTGGCATGAAAAACAAAACCACGAAGACACCAAGCCACGAAGAGGTTTTCCAAAAAAACTTCGCGCCTTCGCGTCTTCGTGACCGGAGTTCTGCCGTGGTTGAAAAACCGGTCAGCCCGAAGGAAACCTTGCTGCCCTATCAGCTTGACTGGGTGGACGACGCGGCGCGGTTCAAAATCGGCTGCTGGTCGCGGCAGACGGGCAAATCATTTTCCACCGCGTTCGAGTCGGTGCGTGATTGCCTGCGGCACAAGACCACCTGGGTCACGCTCAGCGCCGGCGAGCGGCAGGCGTTGGAGTGGATGCGCAAGGCGCGGGATTGGGCGGAGGTGTTCGGCATGGTGACGAACCACTACACCGAGGAACGCGACCACGCGAACGCGCTGATGAAGAGCGCGGAAATCACCTGGGCCAACGGCTCGCGCCTGCTGGCGATACCGGCGAACCCGGACACCGCGCGCGGCTATTCCGCCAATCTCGTGCTCGACGAGTTCGCCTTCCACGAGAACCCGGACAAAATCTGGCGGGCGATTTACCCGAGCATCAGCAACCCGCTGAAAGGCCCGTTTGCCATTCGCATCGTCAGCACGCCGAACGGCAAGGCGAACAAATTTTACGACCTGTGGACGAAGAACGATAAATACTCCAAGCACTTTTTAGACATCTACACCGCCGTCAAACGCGGCCTGCCGCTGAACGTGGCCGAACTCAAGGAGGGCCTGGATGACCCCGACGGCTGGGCGCAGGAATACGAGTGCCAGTTCATCGACAGCGCCGCCGTGCTGCTCCCCTACGAATTGCTGGCAACCTGCGAAAGCGCCGAGGCCACCGAACAAATCATCAATCATCAATTATCAATGGAAAATTTATATCTGGGCGTTGACATCGGCCGCAAGCACGACCTGACCGTGCTGTGGGCGTTGCAGCGCGTCGGCGACGTGCTGTGGACGCGCGGCGTGACGGTGTTGGAAAAGTTGCCGTTCCGCGAGCAACTGGACATTATAAGCGCCGCGACCCGCCACGCCGCGCGGGTGTGCGTGGACGCCACCGGCATCGGCGCGATGCTGGCCGAAGAGCTGGGCCGCGCCCACGGCGGCAAGGTCGAGCAATGCCAGTTCACCGCCGCGCTGAAGACGGAGATTTTTACTAACCTACGCCGCAAGTTTGATGACAAACTCATCCGCATCCCCGTCAGCCGCGCCATCCGCGAGGACTTGCACGGGTTGCAAAAAATCACCGGCATCACCGGCAGCGTGCGTTACGCCGCCCCGCACAACGACGACGGCCACTGCGACCGCGCCACCGCGCTGGCGCTGGCGGCGCGCGCGGCGTCGCTGACGGTGAGTTGCCCGCCGGAAAGCATCAACCTCCGCGCCAGCTTTGGCGAGCGCGCCAACTCCAGGAGAGTGTTGTTATGAGCGCCTGGTTGCCCTTTATATTCACCGCAGAGGCGCGGAGCCGCAGAGCTTTAATTAAAAAAATCTCCGCGTCTCCGCGCCTCCGCGGTGAAATTACTGGTTTTTTGCCCAAAACCGTCGAAAAACGACGCTCTAAAATGCCCTATAAACGACGATTTTTAGTCGGGTGGTATGTCGGGATGGTCAAAAAGAGTTCCGGGGCTTTGCAAAAAGGTTTGTGCGAATGCAAACGGGTTCTGTTTTCGATGCGGTTCTCTTTTTCGCTCATTCGTGTATATTCGAGTTCATTCGTGGTTAAAAACGGGGGTTCGGCATGAGCGCCGCTTCCGCCATCACGCCCGAGCGGGTCGCGCAGGAAAAGCGGTCGCGGTACAACCCGATTGCCAACCTGACGCCGCAACTGTTGTCCGCGCAGATGGATTCGTTCGCCATCGGCTACCTGCCCGCGTTCGCGCGGACACTGGACAAGATGTTCGAGCGCGATGACGTTTTGAGGGCCGTCGTGCCAAAGCGTTGCAAGGACACCAGCCGCCGCCCGTGGCGCATCGTCAAAACCGACACCGGCAGCGACCAAGCCCAAGCCGCGCGCGCCGAGGAACACAAGCAAAAGCTGGAGTTTTTTTACAACAACCTCACCGCCACCGAGGCGTTGGACGAGGACCGGCGCGGCGGCGCGCGGCTGTTGGTGCAGCAGATGATGACCTCGGTCGGCTTCGGCAAGGCCGCGCATGAAATCCTCTGGCAGCCGTCCGCTGACGGCGGGCTGACCGCCGAGTTTCGGTTTGTGCCGCTGTGGTTTTTCGAGAACACCACCGCACGACTGCGCTTCCTGCCTTATGAGGGCAGCATTGACGGCGCGCCGCTGGAACCTAACAAATGGCTCGTCACCGCCGGCGACGGCCTCGGGCCGGCCAGCGCGGTCGCATACATGTTCAAACATTTGCCGTTGCGCGACTGGCTCTCCTATTGCGAGCGCTTCGGCCTGCCTTACGTCCTCGGCAAAACCTCGGCCACCAAGGGCACCGACGACTGGCGGGCGATGGCGGACGCCGTGCGGAGTTTCATCGGCGACGGCGGCGCGGTGGTGAACCGGGAGGAACTAATCGAACTCATCACCGCCAGCGCCCAGGGCACCATGCCGCAAAGCGCGCTGACGGAGCGCATGGACCGCGCGCTCGCCGCGTTGTGGCGCGGCGCCGACCTCTCCACCATCAGCGCCGGCACGGGTGACGGCGCGGGCGCGAGCTTGCAGGGACGCGAGGGCGATTTGCTGTTGGAGGACGATTGCGTCATGGTCAGCGAGGCGTTGCAGCAACAGATTGACCCGGCGGTCATCCGCTATTTTTTCGGCGCGGAGGAACCGCTGGCCTATTTCGAGCTTGAGCCGCCCGCGCGGAAAAATATTGACCAAGACCTTAAGGTTGATGATTTCCTGGTTAGAAACGGCGCGCGGCTTTCCACGCGCGAGACGCTGGAACGTTACGGCCGCAGCGAGGCGGAAGCGGGCGAGCCGGCGCTAACGGCGCAAACTCCAGAATCCAAATTCCAAACTCCAAATAAGCTCCAATTTCCAAATACCGAATTGCCCAAAAACTTTGCGGCACTACTGGCGCGCGCCGACCAGCCGCTGACGGCGCGGTTGGAACAACTGCTCGCCGCTGACGGTGACGCCTTCGCCACCGAACTAGCCAAACTCCAAGCCGAGTTGCCGGAGTTGTTAAAAGGCGCTGACGGTGAGACCGTCAAGGCGTGGGAGCAAGTGCTCGGCGCGCAACTTGTCGAGGGCTTAACCGAGGAGCAAGTATGAAATTCCAAACGCCAATTAACTCCGGCCACGAAGACGCCAAGACCCGAAGGGAACGTTTTTTAGTTTTTTGGTTTTCTAGTTTTTTGAGTTACACGATGCCGTGCCAACTAGAAAACCAGAAAACTAATAAACCAGAAAACCTTCGTGCCTTGCTGCCTGCTTCGCAGGAAAGTTTGAAGCGGCGTGTAATTGCCACTTTAGGTGTTGCGTCTTCGTGGCGGGAGTTTCGTGTCCATTGGTGTTCATTCGTGGTTAAAAACAATTGGTGTCGCCGCTGGCTCAATCTGCCCGCGTTGGCCAACTATGATCCCGCCGACGCCGACGGTCAGTTCCTCGGCGCCGCCAATGCCTTTCACGTGCTGGTGGACGACTGGGTGCAAGTCTTCCCCTTCGGCGACGTGGTAAAAGACGGCCCGGTGGACATGCGTACCGGCGCGCGCCTGGACAAGAAAGTTTTGCAGCGTTTCAACGCCGACAGCGCGGCGCACATCGTCGCCAACTTCAACGACGCCGCCGCCCGCGCCGGCGCGCGCTGGGCGGGGCGCCCGTGGTATGTCGGCCATCCCGACGTGCCCGGGCTGGAAAAGACCTACCCGGACAAAAAAGCCTACGGCTGGATCATGGCGGTCGAGCAACGCGCTGACGGTCTCTACGGTCGCGTCAAATGGAGCGCGCCCGGCCAGGTCATGCTCGACAACGCGCACTACAAGTTTCACTCGCCGTTTGTGCTCGGGCCGAAAATCGGCGTTGAGCGCGGCATGGAAGTTTATCTGCCCGTCTGGTTGGAGAGCGTCGGTTTCACCAACAATCCCAACATCAGGGGCACCGTCCTTTTGGTCAACACGCGCAACGATGGCGCGCGCGGCGACTATAACAAACAACTGCCATCCACGGAAAACGACATGAATAAAATACTAATGGACGAGTTCCGCACCCTGTTGAAACTGCCGAACACGGCGGATGACAACACCGTGGTGGCGAAACTCAAGCAAACGGCGCGTCTCGGACTCGCCAACAGCGCGCTGGGCGATTATCTCAACCGTGCGTTGCAATCCTTCAATAAAAGCGTCGCCGAACTCGCGCAAGCGGCGGGTGTTGATGAATCTACCGTCAACGGCTTGCTCGCCGGCGACATCCAGACGCTGCCCGCCGACGTGCTCGGCAAGGTCGCGCAATTCTTCGACAAGCCTGTTGAGGAGTTGCAAAAGTTAATTCCTGCCAGCGACCCCGCCGCCGTCGCCGCTGAAAACGCGGGGCTGAAAGCGCGTCTCACCGAGTTGCAAACGCAATTTGCCGGCGAGCGCGACGCCCGCATCAAGCTCGAGCTTGACGGCCTGGTGCGCGAGGGTCGCGTCACCGCCGCCGAGGTCGCGTTCTTCAACAGCGAGTTGCACGCCAAGTTCGACGACACGCTGGCGCAACTGCGCCGCCGGCCGGCGAGCTTCAGCGGCGCCTCGCCAGCCGGCAACCTCGGCGGTCGCAAAACCGCCGCGGACCAAACGCCGGCGGAACGATTCACCGCCCTGGTCAACGACGCGCTGCCGCGGTTCGGCAACGATTGGGCGGCGGCCTGGGCGGCGATGAAAAAGGCGCATCCCGCTTTGGTGGCGGAGATGGAGGCCAAAAAATAAACCAAGGAAAAAAAATGCACCACCAAGACACGAAGGCACGAAGGGAACGTTTTTTAGTTTTTTAGTTTTCTAGTTTTTTGAGTTACACGATGCCGTGCCAACTAGAAAACCAGAAAACTAATAAACCAGAAAACCTTCGTGCCTTGGTGTCTTGGTGGTGAAAAAAAATAAAGAAAAAATATGAATAGCACATTAGTCATCATCGGCTTGCTCGGCGCGGTCCTCGCGGTCGCGTTCCTGGGCAGGGTTATCCACTCGCAAAGTTTCACCATCGGCGGCCTGGCCAACAGCATCGGCGCCGGCGTCCACGAGGACGGCCGCGTCACGCTGCAACTGGCGCCGGGGGCGACGCTCGCCACCGGCGGGCTGTTCGTCACCGGCGGCGGCGCGGCGGGGTTAATCTCGCTCTGCATCGCCGCCACCCGTCCGCTGGGCGTGGTCTGGGACGAGGGCGCGCCCGGCGACACCGTCGCCGTCGAGTTGCTCGGCGGCGCGGCCAAGACGCGAACGGCGCAGGCCGGCGCGACCATCACCGCGTACAGTCTGCTGGCCGTCAACGCCGGCGGCGCGGTCATCCCGCTGCCGGTGGCCGCCGGCACCTACTGGGTCGTGGGGGAGAGCCTGGAGGACGCGACCGCCGGCGACCCGGTGGAGTTCGCGCCGTACAGTCCCTACCAAGTCACCGTCAGTGCCTGATGAAAAAGCAAAATTAAAAAAGCCAAATGCAAAATTTTGAATTTGTAATTTGAATTTTTTCATTTGTTAACAACGAAGAAAAAAATGCACCACCAAGACACGAAGGCACAAAGGTTTTTTTACAGGGAGTTCATGGAGTACCTAGAGAGTTTTTTTAATTAGCTCTCAATGAACTCCATGGTCTCCCTGTAAAAAAAATCCTTCGTGCCTTGGTGTCTTGGTGGTGAAAAAAATTGAAAGACCAAAAAACATGAAAGACCAAGTAACAACATTCGCCCCGTTGCACAGCGACAACGGCGGCGCGGATTTGCAGCCCGGGCTGCTCTATCTGCCGAACGATTCGCGTTTCAATTCCAGCTACCTCTCCGAGCCGCTGACCGCCTACGCCACCGGCGTAAAGGTGGACCAGCGGGTGCAACAGGCGCTGGACTTCATCGCCCCGCAAGTCGATGTGGCCCGCAACTTCGAGTTCTTCCAGAACGTCGAGGGCGAGTCCTTCTACACGGACGCCGACGATGAGCGGGCCATTGGCGCGGCCTTCAAGGAGGTCAAGTACAGCGGCAAGAAAAACCTCGGCAAGACCCGCAACCACGGGCTGACGATGATTCTTGACGACGACGAGGAGGGCATCCCCGGCTTCAAGGAGCGCAAGGTAGCCAAACTCAAGAACCGCGTGCTGATGAACAGCCTGATGCGCGCCTACGCCGCGTTGCTCGCCGCCACCGGCGCCGGCACCGGCAGCGTGTGGGGCGCCGGCACCGACCCCGACGCGCTGCTGATGCAGGCCGTCAAGGCCGGCACGGACGACCGCGGCATCGCGCCCAACGCGCTGCTGCTGGGCCGCGCCGCGTGGCTGGCGCGCTTCCTGGCCTATCGCGGCAGTAAGAGCAACACCACCTGGCAACTCTCGACGATGGTCTTGCAGCAAGTCGCCGAGTTGACCGGCATGACCGCGTCGCAGTTCATTGACGCGCGCTACGCCGTGACCAAGACGACCAAGGCGGAAGTGGTCGGCAGCGTCGCCATCGGGTTCTTCTCCCAAAACGCGCCCGACCTCGACGACCCGAGCACGGTGAAGCGGTTCGTGACGCCCATCAGCGGCGGCCTGCGCGTGTTCGAGCAACGGCTCGACGCCAAGCGCACCGCCATCACGGTGGAGCACTACGAGAGCATCATCGGCTTCGGCGGCGCGGGGACGTTCCGCCTCAACGTCAGCAGCGCCAGCTAACATTGGCTCATACCCGCCGCTGACGGCTTCCTGTTTCACCGTCAGCGGCGTCATGAGCTAATGAAAATTAACAGAGCAAAAATAAAAATGAAAAGTTGCAATGCAAAATTGAAAATGAGCGCCGGCTACCCGGCTCCGCCGCATTTTGCATTTTGCACTGCAATTTTGCATTTTGCTTTTTGCCTTTTGAATTTGAAAACATGAACTGGATCACCATCACCGAGACCGCCGTGCAGACCCGCCTCACCGGCGCGGAGTTGAACGCCTTTCGCACCGCGGCAATGGCCGTCGGGCAGGGCGACCCGCTGCCGGAGGTCATCGCGCAAGTGACCGACCAAGTGCGCGGCTACGTCGCCGCCTGCCCGAACAACGCGCTCGGCGCCACCGGCACTATTCCCAAGCGATTGTTAGCCTCGGCGCTGGACATCATCCGTTACCGCGTCGCCACGCGCCTGCCGCAAATGGCGGGGCTGATTGACGCGCTGCGCGAGGGTGAGTACAAGGACGCGCTGACGTTGCTCCGCGCCGTCGCCGCGTGCAACTACGCCATTGAGGACCCCGCCGCTGACGGTGATGACACCGGCGGCGGCACGGTCGAGGTGGTCAACCGCCCGCCGCGGGTCGCGGCGAAAAGTCAACTGGGAGGGCTTGCGTGAAATTCCAAACTCCAAACAACTCCGGCCACCAAGACGCCAAGGCGCCAAGAAATATTTTACCGGGAGACCATGGAGTTCATGAAGGTTTTAAAAAGAAGCTCCATGTCCTCCATGAACTCCCTGTAAAAAATCCTTCGCGCCTTCGCGTCTTCGTGGCCGGAGTTAATTGGATTTTGGAATTTGGAGTTTGGAATTTCCTTCAAGGAGGTCTGGCGTGAAATTTAGCAAGCCCATGTTGTTCAAGGAAGCCATTGCCTTGTTGGATAAACAAGGCTTGCTGCCCACCACGCTCGGCAGCCGCGAGATACAGGAAAAACTTTCCGCCCGCGTGCGCCAGCTTGCCGTGTTCTCGGCGAAAATGGACGACGCGGAGTATTTGCAGGGCGTTGACGAGGTGACGCGCGGCGTCGCCAGCGGCGGGATGAGCGTCAGCGAGGCCAAGGCGCGGCTGGGCGATATATTGCGCGCGCGCGGCTTCGCGGCGGAGGAAGGCGACGAACTCACCGACCACACCTCCGACCGCCGCCGCCAGTTGGTCATTGAGACGCGCGTCGGCCTAGTGCGCGGCTACGCCGCCAATGTCGCCAGGCAAAACCCCGACCGCCTCTGGTTGTTCCCGTGCAACGAACTGGTGCGTCGCCGCCAGTCCCGCGCGCCGCGCGATTGGCAGGAGCGCTGGCTCGACGCCGGCGGCGAACTGTATGACGGCCGCATGATTGCGCCGGTGAACGATCCGGTGTGGACGGCTATCTCGCGCTTCGACCAGCCGTACCCGCCGTTTGACTTCAACAGCGGCATGGCACTCAAACCGGTGCGCCGTAAGGAGGCCATCGCCCTCGGCGTGATTGACGCCGGCGAGGAGGTCGAACCGGCGGACGTGCCGCTGCCGGAGTTTTCCGCCAACATCAGCGGTCTCGCCGCCGCGTTGCAAGCCGACCTTGCCGCCGACCCCGCCCTGCAAATCGTGGACGGCGTGCTGATGCTGGCCAACGACGGCACCAGCGAGGGCGCGGTCAAAGGCTGGGAGACGCGGCGTGCCGGTGGTTGGACGCCGAAGGAACAGGCGGTGCAGCACAGCCGCGGCCTGCGCGCCGCGCGCCGCGTCCTGCATGAACAGCGCGACGCCGTTTCCGCCATGACGCATCCTGAAATCGGCCCGATTGATTTTGTGTATGAGGGCAGAAATGGCACCGGCTTGAAGCATGTCATCGAAAAACACGGCAAGGCTGACCTGCTAAAAATCCCCGGCATTATCGCGGGTGGAAAAATGGTATCGCGGCAAGGTGAGCGCATTGTGCTAAGCAAGGATGACGCGTTGGTGGTGTTGACCAAGACCGAGGGGAAAGACCGGCGTCATTGGGTTTTGACCGGATACACGCCATCGGCCAGTCACCAAAAAGCAGCGGCGGGGTTGATGAATTCGAGGAAGGTAGTAATTCCATCGAACCTACACACTGACAGCCTACGATCGTCTCGACTGTCAGCGGGTGCGCCCGCCGCTGGCATAAATATCGCACAAACCAAGGCGCGCCTCAAGACAATTTTACTGGCGCTCAAAGTGCGCGCCCGCGCCCGTCAACTTAAAGCGGAGGGCTTGCTGTCATGAACCACCCAAACAATTTTGCATTTTGCGTTTTGCGCTTTGCATTGGAGCGGAGCGACCCATGAGCATCAGCGTTGACATCACCGACACCGTCACGCCGTATTTGCGGCGTTTACGCGCGGGATTAAAACCGAGCCGCGTGACGCTGAGCATGGCCGGTGAGGTTCGGGAAGAAATTGTTGACCACTTCACGCGCCGCAACGCGCGCCCCAACCGCAACCACTTTCCCAAAAGCAATTACTGGCACCAAGCGGCGGAGGCCACCGACGAGCCGGAACTGGTCGCTGACGGCGCGGTCATCAGCATCCGCCATCGCGGGCTGGCGCTGCATTATTACGGCGGCACAGTCCGTCCCACGAAAAATAAAAACCTCGCCATCCCCGCCCGCGCGGAAGCCTACGGCAAATGGCCCCGTGCCTTTAACAACCTGCGTTTTGTCATTTTCGCCTCCGGCGCCAAGGCGCTGATTACCGACGAGCGCGCGCGCAAACAGGCTCGCGCCAAGGGCGACAAGCGGCGGCGCATCGGCAGCGCCAAGGAGCCAGGCTTGGTGATGTACTGGCTGCGCCCGTTCGTGGATGTGCCGCGCGACCCGGACACACTGCCGTCTGACGCTGTTATCGAGGCCGCCGCGCGGCGCGGCTTTGACGCTTACCTAGAGGAACTGACGTGAAAACTCAAAGCGCAAACCTCAAAGCTCAAAGCCCACACGCCGTGGTGTTCCACGCGGTCGAGGCGCAAACGGGCCTGACCGCCCTGACGCCGGACGCGCGGGTGACGCTATGGGTGGAATGCCACGGCGGAAAAAAGTTTTGCGTGGAGTTCGCGCCGGATTTGGCACTGGCCGTCAGCGGCGAACTGGAGGCGTGTTACCAGACGGTGAGAGAAAAAATTCCAAACTCCAAATTCCAAACTCCAATTAAGCTCCAAATTTCAAAGAGCGACAAAAAAATCAACCAGCACCGCTGGCGCGGTAGCGGCCTCTAGTTTGGGATTTGGAGATTTGAATTTGGAAATTAATTGGAATTTGAAGTTTGGAATTTGAAATTATGTCAGTCAGCCCGTTAGAGAGATTGCAACTCGACACTGCCGCGCGGCTGGACGCGGCGGCGCGACTGCGTTACGTGCCGGTCAACACCGTGCGCCCGCGTGAAAACCTGGATGCCACACTCATCCAGCAAACCATCAACAACGCCCTTGCAGGATTGTTGCAAAGGAACGGCAAGGCGGGCGTGGCGATTTTCGTGGGCATGCCGACCGCCGCCAACGACGACCAACTGCCCGGCCCAAACTTGCAAGTGACGCTCGGCGTGCGCGTGATTGAGAACCCGCTCGTCAACATGGGCGCGACCGGCACCTTGCAAAGCGCCGAGGAGGTGGCGCTGATCGTGCTCAACGAGTTGCACCAACTCAACCTCGGCCTCAACGGCGCGGTGTTGTACGCGGACAAAAACTGCCTGGCGCCCGACCTGTCGCGCGAAACCTCGGCGGTGATTTACGATTGTTACCTGCGCATGGGCCTCGGCCTCAAGCCGTGCTACCGCGCCATGACCCCGCGCATTGACGTTGACGGCGACACCGCGACCCTCACCGCCGCTGACGGTGACGCAATTTATTACACGCTCGACGGCGACTACCCGTCACCGTCGGCGGCCACTTTGTACCACGGGGCGTTCCCCGTGCAGCCCGGCACGCTGGTGCGCGCCGTGGCGTACAGTCCAACGCTGGCGGCCAGCAACTGCGCGACCCGACAGTTTTAACCAGGAAAAAAATGAACCACGAAGACACTAAGACACGAAGGAAGGCAGTTTTTTTAAGCGTGACCACCGCGGCAGCTTGCCACCTAAAAAAACCTTTGTGCCTTGGTGTCTTAGTGGTGAAAAAAATGAAGGAATCAACGAGATGAAACTAGACCTCGCAACGCAAGTCGGCGGCCCCGGCATCCTCAAACTCGGACCCGCGGCCATTTACACCAAGGACGGCATCACCCTCAACCCGCGCGTCAACACGTTCCCCGTGCCGGTGGACGGCCACGGCGATGCGGACACGCGCGTGGACCACTCGTTCGTCGAGTTCGGCCTCACGCCCGCCGGCGTCTGGGGCCAGTATGGACGCTTCTACGAGGTGGCGAACTGGCCGATGGGCAGCGTCATCCCGCCGGTGATTCCGTTCCGCGACGCCAACCTGCAAAACGACACGCAACTGCTGTTGACCGGTTTCCCGCTGTACGGCCTGGCCACCGGCGACACGGTGTACTTCGGCGCGCGCGGCGCCACGCCGACCGGCATCAACCCCGACACGCTCTACTACGTCCACGCGCACGCGGACCCGGGCGTGTTCACGTTGCACCTCACGCTGGCGGACGCGCAGACCGGCGCGAACCCCGTGAACCACGGCAACGGTGCCGGCGGCAGCGGCCGCTACGCGCTGGTGATTGAGCGCAACCTGGTGTTGCACACCTTCGCCGGCAAGCGCATCACGTTCTTCAACGGCGGCGTCACCGCGCCGGGCAACATCATCTGCGGGCATAACAAGACGCTGTTTGACAAGTTCACCTTCAGCGCCTGGACGCGCAACCGCCATGACCGAATCGACGCGAATAGCCTGTTCAAAATCGAGGACGCGCCATTCGACGACACTAGCTTCGACCCCGCCGGCATCATCACCCAGGCATACCAAGTGACCTGGCAAAACAAAGGCTTCCCGTGGGACCTCATGGACACCACGGACGGCATCACCGTCAACTTCAACCCGTCGCTGGACGACCGCACCACCGACAACATGGGCGTCACCGGCAAACGACTGACCAACCTCGAAGTCACCGCCAGCCTCACCCCGACAGTGGTGGACGAGGAAGACCTCTTCGCGCGGCTATTCCTGCAAGGCACCGGCGCCGGGGTGGGCCGCAGCCTCAACGCCGGCGGCGACGACCTGGACATCAGCGGCGCCAACGTGTTCATCCGCCTCTACGGTGCCAACTTGAGCGAAGCCCCGAGCAACTTCAACCAAAAGGACATCCGCGCCGGCGCGCTGACCTTCCGCGCCAGCCGCACCTTTAACAACGGCGTCGCCAACCCGCTGATCTACGTCGGCGCCACGGCAATCTAAAAACGCAATTCCAGTTTTGAGTTATGAGTTTTGAGCTTTGAGATAAAAAATGAAAATCACCCTCGGCAACACCGTCATTGTGGACACGCTGGACCAAGTCTCCGGCGTGTGGCCCGAGCTGGCGCAGGACACGCAAGTCGCGGCGTTCCTGCGCGGTGACTGGAAGCGTGTGTGGCCGCGCGGCAACCGGCTCTACACGCTGCCGCTGACCGTGTGGGACCCGCCGCACGCCAGCGTCGCGCAGAGCATGGTGGCGATGTTCAAGCGGTTGCAGGACTTGCCAGTCGAGGGCGTGCTAACCATCGAGGAAAACGGCCTATTCGTTGAATCTCCACACGCGGTGATGCAAGGCGGCAAAGTAATCAAGCGCGTCGGCCTGAGCGACGGCTACCAGCTTACCTTGCTCATTGAAGGGCCGCTGTCGGACGGCGGCGAAGAACCCGTGCCGGATACAATCCCGGCCCACGCGCTGGCGACCCTCACCGGCGAGCCGCTGGCGACGTTGGCCGGGGATTACCTGGTAACCATCGAAGTTTTATGAAAGAGCAAAATGAAAAAAGCAAAATGCAAAATTGCAATGCCAAATGTCAGGCGGCAATTACACGCCGCCTCAAACTCCGAACGAAGTGAAGCCAATTCAAAATGCGGCGGAGCCGGATGGCCGGCGTTCATTTTGAATTTTGCTCTGCAATTTTGCATTTGAAATTTGTAATTTGAAATTTATGAAGACTATCACATCATTACCACCCGCCGCCGCCTTAACCGGCGCGGAAAAACTCCCCGCCGACCAAGCCGGCGCCACCGTCGGCGTCAGCGCCGCGCAACTCCAAACCCTGGCCCAGGCCGGCATGGCCAGCGCCAGCGACTTGCAGGCCAAGGCCGACGCCACCGCACTGGCCGCCGCCGCGGCGCAGATCGAGCAGGCGCAAGGCACGGCCAACGACGCGCTGGGGGACGCTGCCACCGCGCAGCAGAAGGCGGATCTGGCGCAGGACACCGCCGATCAAGCTGTGGCCGCGTTGGACACCAAGGCCGATCTGGTTGACGGCACGGTGCCGCTGATGCAGTTGCCGCCCTTCATTCCGACAGTGGCGCAAACCGTCGCCGACATCAGTACCGTCACCGCCAGCGGCTTTTACCGCACGGAGGCCGGCGCCGGCCATAACGCGCCCAACTCAGAGTCCACGTGGTTCTATCAAGTCATGTGGCACAACGCCAGCCAGTGCGTCATCCTTGCCTGGCGCGAGTCTAACCCGAGACTCATGTATTCCCGCTACAAAATCAACGGCAGCTGGGTTGCCTGGGAAAAGCAAAACTCCTGGCAGACCCTGCAAGACCGCCCCATCATGCCCGCCGACCATGAACTGGCACGAATAATAAACTATTCTACCCAGTATATCGATACCCTGGGCGGGCTTCAGCTTAACGCCAGCAGCGTCGCCACCGGCTCTAACAATGTGCTCGTTGTCGGCGTGGAGGTGAGCATCTGGCACTTGGACACCATGACGGACAGCAACGGCCAGCAAACCGAAGTTTGGGCCTTATATGGCCCAGGTCTCAGCGGTGACAAATTCAATTACAATACACCGCCGTCATTAGTAAACCTCTACCTGCAAACCCCGAACCAACTAATAACTTATAATGAACAACCTGTTGGTACCTACGGACTGTTCAGCGGCGACCTGGCCGACCAGCCGGGTATCAGCTGGCAAAACGGCGGCCCGAACGCCGCCAGCATCTTGTTTTACCGCGATGGTTACGGCGCGCTGAGTTATTACCAAAGCTATTTTGGAAACTACGCCAGCATCCGGCTGGTAATGGGCTTCCCCGATTCAGCCCTCGCCAACTGGCCGATATTTGACTTTGGCAAATGGGTCATCGCCGGCAATAACAACATTATACTGATGGATTTGAACCGTTACCAAGTCAACAGCGGCTGGCATTTTTACTCCGACTGGGGCGTGCTGACTGGCGACGGCAACCTGGTAAAGTTGATGATTTATTGCCCGAGTAGCGGGATGCAGGGCAGCGGTCTCCTTCAGCATTTCAAAGTGACCGACAACTTTAACACCCACCAACTCACCGGCGGCACCATCATTCCCGTATAACCCAAAAAAAATTATAAATTATAAATTAACAATGCAAAGTTGCAGGGCAAAATTTAAACAGCACTGGCGCTGGGTTACTTCGGGCGCGGGGCCAATTTTGCATTTTAAACTGCCACTTTTAATTTTGCTTTTTGCACTTTGAATTTACCACCATCACCAACCCGGAAAGAAAGTACCCAACCCACCATGCAACGCATCATCATCACCATCCTCGGCAACGGCCAAGCCCGCGTCGAGCATTTCGCGCCAGGCGACAACTGGACTGTCACCGTCAGCGTTGACCAACTGCCCGATCACGCGCTGGCCGCGCTGGCGCAGCTTAAGCCGGAAGAAAAATTAAAAAATGAAAATTAACAATGCAAAATTGCAGAGCAAAATTTAAACAGCGCTGGCGCGGGGGAGGCTCAGGCGCGAACTATCTTTTAATTTTGCATTGGCCGCCCTTGGCACGGTGCCAAGCGCGCAATCGTTTGACCCCGTTAATCAGCAGGCCGACCAACAGCAACAGCACAATCACATCGCGCAGCAAGTCAAGCAGGAGTTGCATGATTTAAGGATAATACCATGAGCGACCCGCAGTTAAAGTTTAAAATCGGCGCCGACCCTGCCGCCGTCGTCCGCTACCGCTTCGTCAACTGCGTGGTGCCGGCGGGGTTCCCCGCCAGTGTCAGCGCGGACGGGCGGTTTGAGTTTGTGAACTGCAATGAGATGGGGGAATGAGAATGCAAAATTACCAATTACAAATGCAAAGTTGCAATGCAAAATTCAAAGAGTGCTGGCGCTGTCTGTCAGTCTGCCTGAGTGCTGTCGGTCATTTTAAATTTTACACTGCAATTTTGCTTTTGGCTTTTTTAACTTTGAATTTTGAATGAAGGCCCTGATTTGCCGCACCAGCAGGACGGACAACCAGCCCGCCGCGCCGAGCATCGCGAGCCCCTCGATTAAATTAACCCAACGCATGGAAACAACATAAGATGAGCGACAACGAACTCAAGGTTAAAATCAGCGCGGATATTGAAATCCAGGCATTGACCGAAGCCGAGGAGAGTTTGCAACGGCAGATTGTCAAAGCGCAGGCCGCCGGCAAAGCCTACGATGATCTCGCCGAGCGGTTGACCAAGGTCCGCACCCGTCTCGACGAGCTTAAACCCAGCGCGGACGCGGCGGCGGGCGAAGTCAAACAGGTTGGGGACGCGCTGGGTGAGACTGGCGCAGCGGCGTCAACCGCGTCCTCGTTCCTGGCTGCCAGCGGCAAGGCCGCGACGGGGATGAGCGGCCTGTATGGCGGCCTCGCCAGTCTGCTGCGCGGGAATGTCACGGGCGCCATTCGGAGTGTTACGCTCGGTGTGAAAGGCCTGACCGCCGCCATTGCCACCAATCCCATCGGCGCGCTGGTGACCATTCTGCTCAACCTGGTCAGCATCGTAACACTGGCGTGGCAGGGGATTAAAAAACTGCGGGACGTGCTCGGCGGGGTGAAACCGGACGCGGACGCGGCGGCGGCGGGGCTGGCTAAGGTGGCCGCGGAGCAGGAAAAACTCGCCCAGCAAAAGATTGACGCCAACCTCGCGCAGTTCGCCGCCGCGACCAAGGCGGCACAGCAACTGGCTGCCGCCTACCAGGCCGCCGCCGGCGCCGCGCAGCAGTTGGTTAACGCGCAAAATGAGCTGAAGTCCGCGGATCTGCGGCTGACACTGGCCGAACTCAAGCAGCAGGAAGCACAGGCCTTGCAAGGTGTCGGCAACCCGGAAAAAATCCAGAACATCAAGGACGATTACGCCCAGCGCCGCGCGGTCGCGGAACAAGAATATCAACGCGGTGTTTTGGAACAGCACCTTAAGACCGCCGAGGCCGCCCGTGACGCCGCGGAGCAGGCTTACGAAACCTGGCGCAAGTGGGGCGGTACTTCGCCTAACAAGGAAGTACAGGCCGAGGGCGACAAACTGCGCGCGGAACTCGCGACCGCGGAGACCAAGGTCGAGACTGCCAAGGTGGAATTGAGTACCCATGAGGTCACCGTCAGTGGCGCGGCGGCGGCAAAGGATAACGCGCAATTCCAAAAAAACTACCAGGAGTCCGAGCAAAAATTCGCCGCGCAACAAACCGCGCAACGCGAGGAACAGCGCCGGGAAATCCAAAATCAAATTACCGCGATGGAGATGTTAGGCCAGGACGTGACCGCGTTGCGCCAGCAACTCAACGAGCTGAGCCTGACCGCCGACGCCACCCCCGCCGAGCGCGAAAAGGTGCGGCTGGACAACCTGAAGCTGGACGTCGCGCAGCAACAGCGGGCCGCCGAGCAGGCGGCGCAGGCCGCGGCGGCCGCGCTGGTCGCGGCGGTGCGGGACGCGCTCCAGCCCGCCGCCACGGCGCGGCCGGAGCGGGAGATGTCCGACACCGGCCCGGTCTGGCAACAGCGGCTGGCGGAATGGGAACGGGGGCAGAACCAGCCGGTGGCCAGCCAGTTCGACCTGCCGGCGGTGCCGCGCCGGGGTGACCTGGGCTACGAGCCGGCCGCCGCGGAGACCGCGCGCCGCCAGGCCGCCGCCGTCGAGCAGTTCGCCGCGGCGGTGGCCGCCATGGGCGACCGGGACGGCGCCACGGCGGACGACCTGGCCATCGCCGCCGACGCGCTGCGGCAACTGGAAGAGCTTAAGGTAACCATCCCGACCGCGCTGACCGCGCTGGTGGAGGCCATCCGCAACGTCGCCGGCGACGGCGCGCTGCCGGCGCCGGGTCACGGCGCCGCCGGCAACGGCCTGCCGCCGTCGCCGACCACCGCCACACCGATTACCGCACCGTCCGCCACGCCGGCCACATCACCGGCGTCGGCCGCCGCCGGCAATCGCGCCGACACGGACAGTGTCCGCAAGTTGCAACAATCCGCCGCCGAGTTGGATCAGAAGGGCGGGCAACTGGTCGCCGCCGCCGAGGCGGTGCAGGACGCGGTGGAAAACTTGCCGGCGGAGGACACCGCCACGGCGCTCACCGGCATCGGCGACGCCATCGCGAGCAACCATAAGACCGTGCAGGACGCCCTGACCGCGCTGGCGCGGCGGATTCAAAGTCTGGAAACAAACGCTTAACAAATTAAAAGAGCAAAAAGCAAAATGCAAAATTGCAGTGCAAAATTTAAAATGAGCGCCCGCCACCCGGCAGCATCACATTTTGCATTTTGCACTGCAATTTTGCATTTGAAATTTGTAATTTGAAATTAACCAACCTTATGTCGCTAACTGATTGGACTATCAACGACATCCCCGCCGCCGAACTGGGGGTCACCAACATCACCCTGGAGCTTTGCGGCCTGCAAACTTCCTCCGCGCGGTTGCAACTCGACGCGCGCGATTACACCGCCGAGTTGCCGGCGCTGTTCGCCCCTTATGCCTGGCTGGATATCGGCACCCCGGCCGGGCGGGTGTTTCACGGCCTGGTGCTGGGCGTCGCCCGCGCCGGCGCGCCGGAGCGCGAGACGCTGACCGTCAGCGTGGTGGATGCCTGGTACATGCTGGAGAATATCACCTACGAGGCCGCGCGCGTTTTCACCGCGCCGGCGGCGCCCGCTGACACTCACGCGCCGACACCGACCGTGGCGTTCTCCGCGCACGTCATCCTCGGGCGCGGCACCGCGGACCAGCCCGAGGGCATCCGCGCGTTGCTCACCCGCGCGCTGACGCTGGCCATCGAGCGCTATGCCGTGCCGTTGCAAATCGGCGACTTGCCCGACGGCGTGCTGCTGGCCGACGAGCGCGCCAACCTGACCGTCGCCGAGACCATCCGGCTCGCCTTGCAATACCTGCCTGACGCGCTCGGCTGGATTGACTACGCCACCGCGCCGCCCACCTTCCATATCACCCGCCGCGCCGACGCGCCGCTGCTGACGGTGGCCGCGCACGACGGGGTCGCGGTCAGCGGCAACACCGTCAACCCGCGCTACGACCTGCTGCGCACCGGCGTGCGCATCGTTTACGAATACGGCGAATATCAGGTGTCCAGTGAGGTGCGCGAGACGCCGCTGCCGGTCACCCCGCCCGACGGCCTGCCGCCGGGCCTGGATTTGCCGCCGGGCGTGCTCACCGCGGTGACCACTAACCGGGATTACAGCGTGCAACCGGTCATCGACAGCGCCGGCACCGGGGCCGCGGATCATTGGCGCAACATCATCTTCACCGTGCCGCTCAACCCCGGCGCCCCGGGCGAGCCGGAAACCCCCGCGGTGCCAGCCAGCCAAAGTGTCAGTTTTTCCGAATACCACGTTGAATACCAAAGAGTTGATATTAACAGCGTCGAATGGTGGCAGCTTAAGGGCGCGTTGCCGGAGGGTGCCAAGGAGGTGTCGCTGACGGACATCAAGGCCCTGCCCGCCGGGCGCGTGCACCGCGAGGTGGTCAGCGGCTCCTTCCCGCCCGGCCTGGAGAGCCTCGCGTTCGACGCCATCGTCACCTGCAAGGCCAGCTACCAACTGTATAATAGTGACGGCGCCGGCAAGGAGCTGGTCAACGTGCCGCTGCGGGTCAGCTTCACCGGCAGCGACTCCGCGCAGGAGGACTTCGTCATCCCCTCGACCACGCATATTCCCGGCACCCCGGCGGTGCCCGGCACGGCCGGCTCGCCGCCGGAGCGTCCCCCGGAGGGCCTCGCCGCGCAACTGTTGGCGGCGTTTAGTGAGTTGCAATACGACGCCGAACTGACCCTGACGCAGCGCGCGGCCGACCCGCGCCGCTTTCACCCCGGCCAGGCGCTGGCGCTGACCGGCGGCCGCGCCGAATGGGCTGCCGCGCGGATGCAGGTGCAGACCGTCAGCGTGGACGCCGCCAGCGGCCACACCCGCGTGCTGGTCGGTCCCACCCCCAACCTCGACGCCGCCAGCCTGGTGGACCTGTTGCGCGCGACGCGCAACCGCGACACCGCCGGCTTCGTCGCCCGCGACCAGGCGGCCAACCCGCAACAACAACAGACCTACACCATCATCAGCGGCGGCACCGGCGGCAGCGCCAAGGTATCGCCGACCAAGACCAACACCAACAGCGGCACCGGCGCCGAAACCTTCGCCAGTAAACAAGTGATGGTTGGCGGCAAGGACAACCAATACCAACTAACCCACGACGCCATCGAGGGCAAAATTTTACTGGAGAACACCGCCGAGAGCGGCCAGCAACGGGTGGAAATCAATGTGAAAGATTTAATGAACGGCCCGGGCAAAGGCAGCATCGCGAAATTTCGGGAGCTGACTTATTGCGACGGCACCGAGGAGAAAAAAATCCTTGTGCTGGCCACCGAGCCGTATGAGGTCGTTTAACCGAGAAAAAAATTCAAAATGCAAAGAGCAAAATGAAAAATTGCAGTGCAAAATTCAAAATGTGACGGGGCCGAATAGCGGGCTAATTTTTAACTTTGCTTTGCAATTTTGCATTTTGCTCTTTGCATTTTGAATTTTTAAAAACCTTCGTGCCTTGGTGGTGAAAGAAATAACTATGCTTAAAAACATCAGAGGCCCCGGCGTGGCGATTACCGACGAGGATTTGCCGCAGGGCAACATCACCCTGGCGGTGACGGCCACCCTGGTCCGGGGTGACGTCCAAGGCGGCGGCACGGTCAACGCCAGCGCGACTTGCAACCTGCCGCTCAATCCGACCGACAGCGCCGCCACCGGCGGCTACTGGATCCGCGGCGGCCCGCTGACGGTGTGTTCCTGCAAATGCGGCGGCGGGTACATCGAGGGCTGGAGCAAAATCGGCCCCGGCGAACATTTTTACCAGCTATATATTAGTATGATTTTTAGTGGGGGCCGCGTGGGATTTTTTGTCAGCTGGGAAATCTACAGCTGGGGCGGCCGCAGCAAAATTTTATTCCTCACCGTCGAGGAATTCAAACAAACCAAAAACGTCACCATCAGCGGCGACTACGCCGCCGAAAACCCCAAAGACGTGAACGTGGCAAACGGCTTCATCAACTCAATGCCGTATAATGTGGAAATTTCGTGGTAACATGACCGCCAACCTAACCAACGTCCCCACCAACGCGCGCGCCACCGCCCGGCCCGTGCCACTGCCGCGCGTACTTGACCCGACCGCCCCACGCCACCGCCCGGCATCACCGGCGGGCGTGCTTGACCCGGACAACCCGCGCCCCCGCCTAGAACCACTGGCAGGCATACTTAACCTGGACCATCCGCCCCACCGCCCGGAACCACCGGCGGGCGTACTTGACTCGGACTATCCGCGCCCTTGCCCGGAACCACCGGTGGGCATACTTGACCTGGACCATCCGCCCCACCGCCCGGAACCACCGGCAGGCGGCGGCAGTACAATTTCACCGAGCCAACGCGTGGACTCCGCGCCCCCGCCCGCCGCCGGCGCTGGGCGCCGCCTCGTCACCGCCGACATCTACCAGGCGCGCCGGCAAATCTGCCACCGCTGCCCATGGCGCCTCGAGCGTTCGGCGCACGCCCCTGCACCCCACTGCGACCACCCCCGCCGCCCCTGCGCCCACCTCCACCCCTGGCGCGCCGAAGAAACCTGCCCCGCCGGCCACTGGCCTCGCCCCGGCCACCTTACCCCCAGCCAATAGCCATTGCACACCAACAGCAAAGCCCCTTAACCCCGCATTAAGTTTTTCAGAAAAACCCCAAAAAAATACCAAACCCTTGCAACTTCATTTCAAATCTGATTGGACGTTACTGAACAACGGTTTTTCGGATAAGCTTTTATTGCTGACAACAATTTTTTTAGCTGCATTAACACAAAGAGACTAAGGGGCAAAGACGCGAAGGATTTTTTTACAAAGAGGACATAGAGGAATCGGAGGGAGAAGGGAAAGTTTTTTAGTTTTTTTTAAGTTGGTGGTGCCGTGTAATTCAGCAAAGTTAAAAACTAAAATAACTTTTTCCCCTCCATTTTCTCCATGTTCTCTTGGTAAAAAATCCTTGGCGTCTTTGCGTTAATGAAGCTCTATTCCCGCATGCCGCCGCCGAGGGCTTTGTAGAGGGCGGTTTGGTTGGTGAGACGGTAGTAGCGGGCGATGATGAGGTCTTGTTGCGCTTGGTAGAGGTCTTGTTGCGCGGTCAGGACGCCCAGGTAGTTGTCGATGCCGCTTTCGTAGCGGGCCACGG
>JAISBF010000060.1 GCA_031266335.1 Verrucomicrobiales bacterium | reverse complement strand
GTTGAGGTGGGAATCGTCGGTGATGGTCCACTCGCTGCCGGGGCCGAGGTTGAGGTCGCCGCCGTTGAAGCTGCCCTGGCCGGTGGCGCCGTCGTCGAGGGTGACGGTGACGGCGCTGCTGCCGCTTTGGGTGATGTCGCCGATGAGGCCGCCGGTGGAACCACTGACGATGATGTCGATGACGGCGTTGCCGTCGCCGCTGATGGTGCCGGTGATGATGGCGCCGTTGCTACCAGTGATGGTGATGCTGCTGTCGCCGTTGCCGGTGATGTCGCCGGTGACGCCGCTGGTGGTGCCGGTTAAACCGATGTCAATGGTGGCGCTGCCGCTGCCGGTCACGTCGCCGATGATGATGTCGCCGTTGCCGCCGATGGTGACGGTGCTGTTGTCGCTGCCGGTGACGTGGCCGGTGATGGTCGCACCATCGCTGCCGGTGATGATGGTGGTGCCGCTGCCGGCGCCGACGATGTCGCCGTTCAGCGCATTGTCAGCCAAATTAACGATCAAGCTGCCGGAGCCGCTGTTTTTGACCTCGCCTGCCAAATCGGTATTAACGAGGTTAACCGTGTGGGTGCCGGAGGCGGAGGCGTCCACCATTATGGCCCTGCCCTGGTTGGTAGCCCGCACATTTTCCAAGGTCACTGAAGCGGTATCTCTCTGGAAACCAATCAGGTTGTTACTAGCAGCAATATCGCTGTCACGCACTGTGACCGCTCCTCCATTGTAAGCCTGAATCGCGGCGCGCGTGCCGGTGGCGGTGGTACGGATACTGCTGGACACCACTACCAGACTGGCATTGGCACCGCCGGCCTCCAAGGCTTCGGCGTAGGTGGTAATGGTCAAATTTTCCCCGTTAATGGCGCCGCCCGACCCGGCTATGAAACGTGCGTTGCTCCCGCTCAGGTTGATTTGGCTGTTGGTAATGTTCAAGGTACCGCCATTTAACACATAGGCGGCATGCGCATCATAGCCACTGTTGTCAATGGTGATCCCGTCAACCTCGGCAACCGCATTCTCAACCCGGATGGCGGCACTCAATCTGGAATCACCGGTGAGCGTGCCGCCGCTCATGGTAAATTGCGCGCCATTCGACACTTTGACCAGCGCCGCCATGCTTACTGAATCCGGCTGGCCACTGGCCGATACGTAAACATTGTAGGTATCGAGCCTTGAACCGGTGCCGGTGACATTGAGGCCGTTGGAATTTATCGCGGGCAGAAAAACCGAAGAATCATGCAGGACGACCGTGGCGCCATCTTCGACGTGCGCCCCGCTGGACCAATCTCGGCCCGGCCGCAAGGTGATATTGGTGCCGCTGTAGGAACTGCTCGCACCGATGACGCGCAAGGCGTGCCCGTTGTCAACTGAAACTGATGACAAGGTGGTATAGCCGGTGCTGGATTGAATCACCGCGGAGCCGCTGACCAGAAACTGGCCGCTTGGTTGCAATTGCGCGGAGGTACTTAACGGCAACGCCGCCATGCCGCTGACAGTCAGCAGCAACGCGGCCCAGTTGGATACGATATTATTCTTCATTTTGTTTTTTGGGTTCACGAGCGACGACAATAGTGAACTACTAGCTCCACGTCAATAAAAATGTGAACCAGTGGCACACAATAAAAAATGCCGCATTTTTTATTGTGTTGAATGAGTTTATTTAAAAATTTGCCGCCCGACCCGCGGATTGAAGTGGTCAAAAAAGCGCCTCGCAAGGCATTGGTGCAATTTGGCAAAAATTTAAACAAGACACGCCTGCACGCAAAATTGAGTCAGGAACAGCTGGCGGTCAAAGCCGATTTTACCAGACGTTACATTCAGAATTTGGAGTCCGGACAGAAATCCCCCACGCTGTTCGCGTTGAAACGCCTGACCACCGCACTGAAATGCTCGTACCAGGATTTACTCAACGGTGTTTGAAGCGCTGACGGTGAGGTCACCAACAGCGGCGGTAATCGTCGGCCATGCTGACATTGTTCGACAAGCGCACACATAAAAGGCTTTTCCCCGCTGACGATGCGGCAGATAAACTCACAGGTTTATATGAGTAAAAAAGACCTCATCAGCGTGCGGGGAACGGAAATAACTTTGCTGTTAAAACCGAACAACAAAAATTATTTCTGCATAACGGATATCGCCAGATATAAAAATCCGGTGGAACCAAAGGATGTGGTCAAAAATTGGCTGCGTAATCGCGGCACCATTGAATTTTTGGGACTTTGGGAGAAAATTCATAATCCGAATTTCAAAGGGGTCGAATTCGACCCCCTTGTGCGTGAAGCGGGAAGTAACGCGTTTACCCTGAGTCCGACCAAATGGGTGAAAACCGTCAATGCCATCGGAATTTTCATAAAAGCCGGTTCCGGCGGCGGTACCTACGCTCACGAGGACATCGCCTTTGAATTTGCCGCGTGGATTTCCGCCGAGTTCAAACTTTATTTGGTGACGGAATTCAAGCGTCTCAAGCGTGACGAGCAGCGCCGCCTGTCGCTCGAATGGAATTTGCAGCGCACCTTGGCGAAAATCAATTATCGCATCCACACGGACGCCATCAGGGAACATCTCATCCCCGCCGTGGTAACCAAAGAGCAAGCCTCGCTTGTGTATGCCAGCGAGGCCGATTTGCTGAACGTGGCGTTGTTCGGCCAGACGGCGGCGCAGTGGCGCGACGCGCATTCCGCTGACGATGGCAATCTCCGCGATGACGCGACGCTGGAACAACTGGTGGTGTTGTCGAACATGGAGAGTATCAACGCGCTGTTGATACGGCAGGGTCTCGCGCAAAGTAAGCGGCTGGTGCAACTCAACACGGTGGCGATTACGCAGATGAAATCGTTGCTGGCGAGCCGGGATTTACTCAACGGTGTTTGAAGCGCTGACACTGACCGGCGGCATCAGCGGCTTGGCGCTTCCCGGTTTGCCAGCCTGGCCTCAGGATTTATAGGTCGCCATCTCGTATAACATCGCGTCAATATTCTCCAGCGGGGTGTCCGGCATGATGCCGTTGCCCGCCGCCAGCAGCAGGCCGCCGTCGGGACGCGCCAGATTGTCAATCAACTCGCGAATGCCCGCCCGCACCTCGCTGACCGTGCCTTCCGGCAGCAAATGCTGAACGTCAGCGCCGGCCAGGAAGCTGATGCGGTCGCCGAAATTTTTCGCCGTCGCGCGCTCGTCCATGCAGCCTTTCTGGATGGGATGGAACACGTCCACGCCGGCGCGAATCAGGTCGTCCATCAGCGCCGTGTTGTTGCCGCAGGAATGCACGAAGAAATGCATGCCCTGGCCGTGGATGTGCGCGGCGAGTTCCTCGTAGAGCGGGTAATACAATTCCTGAAAAACCTCCGGCGACATCATCAGCCCCGACTGGTGGCCCAAATCGTCGGACGAGAAAAAGGCGTCGAACCCCAGCCCGGCAAACTGGTCCACGATGGCCTTGTTGTAGTCGAGCACCTGGCGCCCGAGGATTTTCAATCGGTCCATCGCATCGTAGTAATCCATCATCAAATTTTCCATCCCGCGAATCATCCAAAATCGCTCGTGAAACAAATGCCACCACATGCCCAGCTTGTAACGCCCGTCCGTCGCTGACAGTGACGCCTGCACGCCATCAAAACTTCCCGGCTCGCGCGGGTTCGGAAAATCCGCGAGAAACTCGTCCAGTTCCGCCCAATCCGGCAACAACTCAACCACCTCGCCGATGCTGTGACTGGCAGCGTTGCTATAATCCGCGCGGTGGCCCCAGCGATACTGGGGATTGGCGGTGCCGGACACCGTGCGCCCCGGCGCGACGGGATGCGCGGTGAAAATATCATCGGGGTAATTCGCCGCCACACGGTCCAGCGCCGCGCCGTATTTTTCGCGCAGGCCGTTGCCCCACCATTTGTGCAACACCAGCGGGATGGGACCCCCGCCTTTGCGTTCAATCGCCTGGCGGACAGCCGTTTTGGATAAGGGAGATCTAACCATGCCCGTTGGATTTACCCGCTGACCGTGAAATTGCAATCGCAAACTACGGGGCCAGCGCGCGCTGACGGTCAATGTTCCAAGTCGGGATGAACCGCCCTACCCCGCCGCCAAAGTCAGCGGCGCGGAAACCTGTTGCTGAAACGTCTGCAACAATTGAATATGCGTCACGCCGACCTCGCGCAACTGGCCGTCAACCGCGGCCACGGCCAGCTCGTGCGTGTTGCAGTCCGCGCTTTTGTGGCCGAGGAAAATCGCCGCCAGCCGGTCGTGGGCAATCTCCGCCGCCACCCGCGCCGCGTCCTCGTTGGACAAATGGCCGTGGCGCGCCATGATGCGCTGCTTGGTCGGCCACGGACGCCTGGTATCCGCGCGCAGCATTCGCAAATCGTAATTCGATTCCAGCAGCAGCGCGTTCACGTCTTTCACCCGGTCCAGCACCAGCCGCGTCGGATAGCCCAAGTCCGTCAAAAAACCGACCGCCTGTCCCGCCGCGCGCGCGACAAACCCCACGGGATCATAAGCGTCATGCGGCACGGAAAAGCTCTCCAAGCGCAGCCCGCCCACCGCGAATTCCGCGCCGGTCTCGAAAATCCGCCAGTCGCGGTACTTCGGCACCTGCGGCTGCAACGCCTGCACGGTCAGCGCGTTCGCATAGACCGGAATACCGAGTCGATTCGCCAGCATCGGCACCCCCGCGGTGTGGTCGGAATGCTCGTGGGTCAGCACCACCGCGGCCAGCGTCTTGATGTCCTTCCCGACCGAGGCCAGGGCCTCGGCAATTTTTTTGCCGCTCAGGCCGGCATCCACCAGCACCGCAGTACCGTCCGTCTCCAGCAAAGCGCAATTCCCCGCGCTGCCGCTGGCCAAAATTGTCAATCGTAAAAAATCCATAACATCATTTATGGCATGAATTATGCTTGCATATTTATGCAAACTCCATTTCCATTATTAAATCGATGGTTGGATTAGGTTTACAGCAAAATTTTTCACTTGCCCAGACACTTTCTCCGCAGATGCAGCAATCGCTGCAATTTTTGCAGGCTCCCGCGCTGGAGCTCCGCGCGCTGATTCAACGGGAATTGCAAAGCAATCCCGTCCTGGAGGAACAGGAACCCGAACCGGAAGCACGCCGCGAGGACGCTGACCATGACGCCGAGTCGGAACCGCCGAAAAAGCAGGATGAGGATTGGCGCGAATATTTCTCCCAAAGTCAGCCCAGCAAGGCCGCGAGCAGCGAATTGCAAAAAAAGCGCGATTTTTTCTTCGATTCCCAGGTTGCCGCCGAAACACTGTCCGCGCACCTGCGCCAGCAACTGACGCTCGACACCGCCAATCAGACGCTGCTCATGGTCGGCGAGGAAATCATCGGCAACCTGAATGAAAACGGTTTCCTGACCCTGCCCCTGGAAGAAATCGCCAACCGCGCCGGCGTCGATTTGCCAACCGCGGAACAGGCGCTGACGCTGATCCAAAGTTGCCACCCGCCCGGCGTCGGTGCCCGTGATTTGCGGGAATCGCTGCTCATCCAACTCCGTCACCAGGGCGTCGCCGATCCACTCATCACCACTCTGACCACCGAGGAACTGGATAAAATCGGCCGCAAGCGTTTCAGCGAATTGGCCCGCCGGTATCAAACCACCCCCGAGCGCATCCGGGAGATCGCCGAGACCATCAGCGGACTAAATCCGCGTCCCGGCGCCGCGTTCGCCGCCGATCAGCCGCAGCATATCGTCCAGGCCGAAGCCAACTTCGTCAAGCAAGGCGACACCTGGGTGGCGCAACTGAACCGCGAGCCGTTGCCATCGCTCAGGATCAGCGATACCTATAAAGACCTGCTAGGCGACACCGGCCGCGACCAGGACCTCAAGGAATACCTGCGCGAGCGCCTCCGGGCCGGAAAATTCCTGATCAAATGTCTGCATCAGCGCCAGCAAACCATTGAAAACGTCCTCAATGAAATCGCCCGCCGGCAAACCGATTTTCTGGAACACGGCGTCAGCCACTTGCAACCGCTGACCATGAACCAAGTGGCCGCCGCGGTCGGCGTGCATGAAACCACGGTCAGCCGCGCCGCCGCCAATAAATATGTCGCCACGCCCTGGGGGGTATTCCCGATCAAATACTTTTTCACCTCGGGTTACACCACCAGCGACGGACAAAATCTGGCCAACACCAGCGTCAAAGACGCCATCGCCGACTTGGTGTCCCGCGAGGACAACCGCCAGCCATTGTCAGACAGCGAAATCGTCAGCATCCTGGAAGAAAAGGGCATCGAACTGGCCCGCCGCACGGTTGCCAAATATCGCGCGGAGCTGAACATCCTGCCTTCCAACCTGCGCCGCCAACCTTGAGTGAAAAAAATATCCGCCCGCCGCGGGACAAATATAATTTCTCACTTAATTAATATCAACCAATATCAATCCAATCAACCGGCGCGATCAAGCGACGGCCGGAATCGCGCGTGAATCGGCATATTTTGGGATTATTCCTGATTCGTCCGATTGTTAGCCAAGGCAAATTCGGAATGAAATCCGATCAATTTTATCATTCATATTTTACAAAATTAGAAATATCGAAAAAATCGAGGAAAAAAATATCGCGGCGGGATGCAAAATAATATTGACGATTACCGTAATTAATTTTAATTGCATAAGACATTCCGCGAGGAAAAAAACCAAAGTTTTTGCATCCAAGTATGAGAGGGGGTGATTCGGCATGGCAGTAGCTAAAAAGAAGACCGCGAAAAAAGCGGTGAAAAAAACCGTCAAAAAGGCGGTGAAAAAGGCAGCCCCCAAGAAAAAGGCTGTAAAGAAAAAGAAATAACCTTTTTCGTTCAACAAAAAAAGCGGAGACCGCAATGTCTCCGCTTTTTTTGTTAGGAAACCCGGACCCGCTGATATTGCTTAAATCATTTACCTTGACCACCAGTGCTGGGGGCGGATAAATTGCAGTTAGCTCAACATCTTGTATGAAATGCGTGCGTTGCAATAGCATTGATGACCGGGTTATTGACTCGCGGCCGTTGAAAGACGGCGCGGTCATTCGCCGCCGCCGGGAATGTCTCGCGTGCGGTTATCGTTTCACCACCTACGAGGAAATTGAGCGCGAGGATTTGCGGGTCATCAAGCGCGATGGCCGTTACGAGATGTTTGAACGCAAAAAAATCCTCACCGGCCTGATGAAAGCCTGTGAAAAACGCCCCATCAACCGCGAAACCCTGGAAAGCACCGCCGACCAAATCACTGACGAACTGGAAAAACATTTTAACGGTGAAATCCCTACCACTGAAATAGGCGAAGCCATCATGCGCGCGCTGCGGCGGCTGGATGAGGTGGCCTATGTCCGCTTCGCTTCGGTGTACCGGAAATTCAAGGATATCAACGAATTTGTCGAGGAAGTGCAAAATCTGCACCCCTGACCCTCCCCGCGCCATGATTGCCCTTCCGCAAGACCTTCCCCTGGTATGCTGGCAAGGCAAGCGCGAGGTGCCCTTGTCCGCGGGCTGGCTGGCGGAAACCATTGACCGCTCCGCCCGGCGCGCCGGTTACGCCGCGTGGCCCGGCACACCGGATGTACTCGGGGTGCTGCTCGGCTATCTGCGCCGGGAATTTCACGGCACGCTGATTTCCGCCGGCGAATTGCAGCAGTTGATCCGCGCTTCGCTGCGGCACAGCGGTTACGCGGATGTGGCGCGGCAACTGACGCTGATCGCCCCGCGCGCGGTGATTTATCTGCCGGAACTGGCCGGGCAGGCCGGGTTCGAACTGCTGTTTTTTCATCGACTAAACACCTGTCTGGAGGAAATCGCCTGGCTCGCTGTCGGTGGCGTCAAACTCGAGGGCTTGCGCCAGGCGGTCAAAATGCTGCGTCACGCGGGACACTGGGGCGGAGACTGCGCGGACCTGAGCGCGGAAATCGTCGCGTTTTGCCGACGCAAACTGGCCGGCTGCCACCACGACGACATTGATCTCGTCATCATTTGAAAAACCGCCAGACTACCGGCATGTCCAAGAGCATCTTTGAAAAAATCATCGACCGCGAAATCCCGGCGCAAATCATTCACGAGACCGACGAACTGCTGGCGTTCCGTGACGTTAATCCGCAAGCACCGGCGCATTTTTTGATCATCCCCAAAAAGCGTTTTCACCGCCTCGCCGAAGTCCCCGCTGACGAAGCCGGATTGCTGGGCAGATTATTGCTGGCCGCTGCCGCGGTGGCGCGACAAGAGGGCCTGGCTGCGGACGGCTACCGGATTGTCATCAACAATGGCGCCAACGGCGGGGAAACGGTGCCGCATCTGCACATCCATGTCCTTGGCGGGCGGGCGTTGCAGTGGCCGCCAGGCTAGCGGCGGTCACCGCTGACAATGCCCGCGCCGGCGGGGAATCATCAAATCAATCGAGGTCACCGTCAGCGCGCGCCCGAAGCCTGCCGCGCGGGGTCATCCCCTTCCCAGTCCAGGTCAGGAATCCGGTTAAACGCAATTCGCATCGGCGCCGAATCAAGCGCCTCATGCGCGCTGCCAAAATATACCGCCTGCCGGCCAAAGCGCTCGTTCAGGGTGTCTAGCGCCCGATTCAACGACTCCTGGCGCCTGACCGGAGCCTGGAACAATTGCGGCGTGTAATTTCCCCGGCACACCAGTCGCGCCAGCACCAGACCGACATACAACGGGCCGTCCCCCATCCGCGGGCGACGGCGCCATAATTGTTCCAGTGCCCGCAACAGTTCCAGCGTATCGTCCGTTTCCTGCATGGTCAGCGCCTCTCCCCATTTTTGCCCGCCGGAATACTTGATGCTGACAATCAACTCGCCGCATAACATTTCCTCGTGCCGCAGCCGCCGCGTCGCCTTTTGCAACAACCGGCTCAGCACCGCGTAAGCGTCCCGGTCATTGCGCAAGTTTGGCGCCAGCACGTGCGACTGGCTGATACTGCGGTGTTGCGTCTCCCGCTCCGGCAGCACCGCCCCGCGCAACGCCTCAAAATAGCGCTCGCCCTCGATGCTGCCCCACGCGCCGCGCATTTCGCGCCGATCCAACGCGCACAATTCAGGCACCGAGTTGATGCCGCGCGACCGCAACCGCTGTTCCATCCGCGGCCCGATGCCCGACAAGTCGCGCAATTCCAGCCCATACAGGCATTGCGGCAAATCCCGTTCCTCAATCACCACCAGACCGTCGGGTTTCTGCATGTCCGACGCGGTTTTGGCCAGAAACACGTTCGGCGCAATGCCAATCGAGCACTGTAAACATTCGCCAACCCTGGCCGCGATTTCCCGTTTGATGCGCACCGCCAGCGCGCGCGCAGCCTCAGGCGCGCGGAATTTCGGCAACAGCATCCCGGCCATCTCGTCAATCGAAAGCACTTGCTCCACCGGCAGCAGCGAATCCACCAATTCAACCAGTGTATTGTGAAAACGCACATAATGCCCGTGCCGAGCCTCGACAATCCGCAACCCCGGGCACCGCCGCCTGGCCTCGCCCACATTGGTGCCGGTTTTCACCCCGAACGCCTTGGCCTCATAGCTCGCCGCGATGCAACAGGTGGTGTCCGTCCGCACCGGCACCACCGCCACCGGCTTCCCGCGCAACTCGGGGCGCAGTTGCTGCTCCACCGAAGCGAAATAGGAATTAAAATCGACGAACAAGACCCGGAGCATTGGCTAACTATAGCTGATGAACAGCGGACTCCAATTGCTGATTTCCACCGCGATAACATCCTGCGATTTTACTATTTACTTATGGTAAGATTCTGTATTTCATGTCATGCATGAAAAAACGCAAGCGAGTGATCACCATCGCCATACTACTCGTGCTAATCGGCATCACGAACACGATTCTCTTGCTTGGAGTCTTGAGTCAGGAAGAACTGCCATTTACCTTATGGAAATTAGCCGCGCTCATCTTTGTTTCCACTGCTCTGGCCATGGGATATAATTGGGCACGTTGGCTAAGCGTCATCCTGAGCGGATTGATCGGGATATGCCTCATTATAGCCATGCTTTCAATTCTCGGAGAAAAATCATACCTGCCCAATAGAGAATTACCGATGAGCTGGTTTATCACGGTTAGCATGGCTTACCTCGCAATATCAGGATATTTGATGTTTTCATCAAATATCAACCGGGAAATCACTCGTCGCTAATCCTTTGAATTTCACACCATCTCCATATCAAAAAAGAGATTCCGTGTCATCACCACCGAGACACGGAATTTTTAATCCGCAAATGACGCGGATTAAACTATTTAGAATCTATCCAAATAGCTTGGCGGCGCTTAGCCTCGAAACTCAAAGCTCATAACTATAATTGGTTACCGGACCAGGTCTTCTCGATGTATTTTTTAGTGCTGAATCGGTTGATGTTGTATTTTTGGTTACTCGTATATGCTCCTATGGTTTAATGGTTTATGTTTTTGTTGGTGACGCGAGTCGCGTCGAAAGGGGTAAATTTAACGGCGTTTGTGAGGTTACAAACGGCATTAGAAAGGTCACCAACTGACGCCCGCAACCAACGCCGCCAGCGCGTTTTGCCTTATAGTTTTGAGGTATGGGTTTTGAGATTTGAGTTATTATGTCCCTCCTTGTGGTCTGGCCTAAATATATTGCGCCAATATGACTCTTCAAGCATGGTGTCCTTATTCGCACCTGTTTTCACAATCTCGTCATCATCAGCGACTTGTAAAATCATCCCCACTGTCAGCGGGATTGGCACAGGGAATGCAACATATACCCCTAGAAACCTTAACCAAATAGGAAAGGAAAAATAATATGAAAATAGTACAATGGAATCCCGCGAGGGAATTGGACGAATTGCAACATCGCTTGGGTTCGTTCTTCAACAAACGCGATGAAAATAACTGGTCGCCGCCGGTGGATGTGGTCGAGGAGGAAAAAGAATTCGTCATCAAGGCGGAAATCCCCGAAGTTGACCGCGCGAACGTGAAAGTCGCCATCAGCGACGGCGTGCTCACCCTCAGCGGCGAGCGCAAGTTCGAGCAGGCGGACCGGGGCCAAACCTGGCACCGCGTCGAGCGCCACTACGGCAGCTTTGCGCGCAGCTTCACGCTGCCGGAGTCGGTCGAGGCCGGGCAGGTCACGGCGGATTGCAAAAACGGCTTGCTGACGGTGCGTGTGCCGAAGGCGGCCAAGGCTTTGCCACGCGAGGTCGAGGTAAAAATCGCCTAAAAACGGGATTGTCAGCGGGCGGAGTTCGGGGCATAGTCACCGGCTCCGCCCGACTGTCA
>JAISBF010000206.1 GCA_031266335.1 Verrucomicrobiales bacterium | reverse complement strand
CCGACGGTGTTCGTGCCGAACTCGGCGCCGGCCTCATCTGGCAACTGGACACTAACAACCAACTTCACTTGGATTACGAAGCTAGCTTCGGCGACAAATACGACAAACCCTGGGGACTGACAGCGGCCTACCGTCACCAATTCTAAAGACCATTTGCACCACGAAGACACCAAGGCACGAAGGTTTATTTGAAAAATAGCCTTCGTGTCTTTGTGTCTTCGTGGTTCATCAATAAAAAATCTCCGCGCCGCCGCGTCTCTGCGGTTAAGTTTTGTTGGGAAAATCATTCGTCACGCCAAACAAGCGTTTCCATTACCGTTACCTCGCGGCGGAAAGACCAAAATCGGTCAAGCCGCTGTCAAACGGCACTGGTTCGCGCCGGTGGATGAACCGGAAAAATTGTAAAACTCCACGGTCAGCGGCTTGACTTGAAAAACCAGGCTGATAATCTTTACTGTTCCAATTGGAAAATTGAACAAGGATTAATTTATGCAACCTACCTACCGACCCTCGACCCGCCGCCGGAAACGCAAACTGGGGTTCCTATCCCGCACCCGTACCAAGAACGGCCGCGCCACCCTGGCCCGCCGTCGCGCCAAGGGCCGCAAGCGCCTGGTGCCGAAAAAGACGAAGCAAAAGTTCACCCGCCACAAGCAGCAGCACGCGACGCCGAAGGTCAAGGCGGCCAAGCAACCCGCGCGCAAAGCCAAGGCGGCCGCCAAGAAACAATAATCATGCCCGACGCCTCGCTGCCGCGCGCCAGGATTCTCCGCCACCGGAACGATTTTGAGGCGGTGCGGCGGCAGGGGCGGCGCGTGGCCAGCCGGCATCTGGCGTTGAATTTTCTCCGTGCCGCTGACCGTGAGCGCCAGGCGGGATTTATCGTCCCGAAGGCTTGCGGCAACGCGGTTCGGCGCAACCAAATCAAACGCCGGTTGCGCGAGATTTACCGTCACCACCAACATGCGCTGACGGTGGATTTGTGGTCGGTGTGGATTGCGCGGCGCGGCGCGGCGGACGCGACCTTCGCGGAATTACAAAACGAAATGCTCGCCCTGTATGCGCGGGCGGGACTGGAGACGACAGCATGAGGCATTGGTTGATTTTTGTAGTGCGTTTTTATCAGGTCGCGCTGTCGCCGCTGAAACTCATCGTCAGCGGTGCGCCGGCGTGCTGCCGCTACACGCCGACGTGCTCGGAGTACGCCGTCGAGGCATTGGCGCGGCACGGCGCGGCGCGTGGACTGGCGCTGACCGTGGGGCGGCTGTTGCGCTGCCATCCGTGGGGCGGCTGCGGGCACGACCCTGTTCCCGCAACATTTAAGATTTTTTACAAATGCGCCTGCGACGGAATAATAACCACTACGCCGGAGGCGCAAAATTTAAAATCTTAAATTTCATCATGGACAAAACCACCGTCATCGTCGTCAGCGTCTGCGTCGTCCTGTTAGGCGCCAACCTGTATTACGCCAAGCAAAACCAGCAGGTGCGGCTCGCCCAGCAGTCAGCCGCGCAGGCGCAACCCGCGCCGGCAGCGCCAGAGTCACCGGCAGCGCCGGCGCCCACCCCCGCCCACCGGCCGCCGCTCACGCCCGCCAAACCCGCCGATGCGCAACTGGAACCCGCGGCGGAAACGCTGTTGCCGGAAAGCAATCTCGCCCCGGAACAGTTGCTCACGTTGGAGAATGATTTTTTCCGCGTCATCGCCACCACCCACGGCGGCGGCATCAAGCGGGTCGAGTTGAAAAAGCACCGGTTGACCGGCGACCAGCCGGTGGTGCTCAACCGCGCCGCGCCGCTGCCGGTGTTCAACATCGCGGGCTGGACGGCCAACGCCAACCTGATCGGCTACCAGGTCGCCGACCATGACGCCGTCAGCGTGACCTTCACCCGCGAGTTGCAGCCGGGCATCACGCTGACGCGCAAGTTCACCATCAGCGACGACTACAGCCTGGCCCTGGAGCAAACCGTCACCAACGCCACGGCGGAAATCAAGGTGTTGCCGCCATACCGACTCAGCCTCGGCACGGTCACCGCGTTGCGCCCGGAGAACGGCACGGCGGAAGAACGCTATGTCACGCTGTCCTGGTACACCACCGCCGGCAGTTACGGCGGCGGGCAGCTCGGGCAATTCAGCGACTTCGCGCCGCTGGGCTTCAAATTGTGGTCGGGCAAACAGTTGATAGATAGCGGCGACGCCGCGATTCGCTGGGCGACGGTGAAGTCGCAGTTCTTCGCCATGATTGTTGACTGCCACGGGTTCGACGCCCGGCAGGTGACCGGCGCGCGCCAGTACTTCCCCGAACTCCGCGCCGAACCCAACACCGCCGTGCCGACGGGCATCGTCGGCGATCTCGCCATCAGCGGCCTGACCGTCAATCCCCACACCAGCGTGGCGCAACAATTCTCGCTGTACGCCGGCCCGAAGGAAAACTCCCGCCTGCAACTGCTGCCGGACGACCAGGCCCGTGTCATGGAATTCGGTTGGTTCGGCATCATCAGCCGCGCGCTGCTGTGGCTGATGAATTACATCCATGATTTTGTGCCCAACTACGGCGTGGCGATTGTCTGCGTGACCATCATCCTGCGCGCGATTCTGTGGTGGCCGCAGTCCGCCGCCAACCGCTCCATGAAACGGATGCAGGCGGTCGCGCCGCTGATGAAGGAAATGCAGGAAAAATTCAAGGGCAAGCCGGAAAAACTCAACCCGGAGATGTTGAAAATTTACAAGGAATACGGCGTCAACCCGGTCGGCGGCTGCCTGCCGATGCTGATCCAGTTCCCGATTTTCATCGGCTTCTACGGGATGCTGCAAAGTTCCATCGAACTGCGGCACGAACATTTCCTGTGGATCAAGGACCTGTCGCAACCGGACACCGTGTTCCGCCTCGCGCTGGGCGGCGCTTTCTCGCTGCCGCTGAACCCGATGCCGCTGATCATGACCGCGACGATGTACCTCTCCATGCGCATCACCCCGCAGCCGCAGGGCGTGGACAATCCGATGGTGAAAATGATGCGCTTCATGCCGCTGTTTTTCCTGCTGTTCTGCTACAATTTCAGCTCGGCCTTGTCTCTTTACTGGACGGCGCAAAATATTCTCTCCATTATCCAGATGCGTTACAATTTGAAACAGGTCGCGCCCACGCTGGAAGCCATGAAAGCCCAGGCCCAGGCGCGTAAAAAGCGGTTGCACAAACGCTGACGGTGACAGGCATTGAGTTATGGCATCGGGTTATTCGCCAAAGGAAACGCTGGAGTTGATTCTGGAGCATCTCGGCTTTGTGTTCGAGGTGCGCGAGGAACAGCGCCCGACCGGCCTGACCCTGCACATCTTCACCGGCGAACCCGGTCGCCTGATCGGCAAGAACGGCCGGACGCTGGACGATTTGCAATACCTGCTGAACCGCATCTTGGCCAACGAGGAGGACGAGCCGCAGCGGGTGACCGTGGACGTCGAGCATTACCGCGAGTGTCAGCAGGCCGATTTGCTGAAAAAAATCACCGCGCTGGCGGCACAAGTCCTGGCTACCGGCGAGGCGGTGACGCTGCCGCCGATGAATTCCTTTGACCGCCGCACCGTGCACCACCATTTCGCCAACGACCCGCTGATCATGAGCGTCAGCGAGACCACCGACGCCCGGCTGAAAAGCATCACGCTCCAGCGCCGCCCGACGGCCTAACGCCAAGGGTTAGGATTTTTTACCGGGAGATCATGGAGAGTTTTTTTGGATGGGCTCTCCATGAACTCCATGGTCTCCCGGTAAAAATTAGAACTGGTGTCTATATCCAGCGGTCAAACCCCAGGGTTTGTCGTACTTGTCGCCGAAGGAGGCTTCGTAGTCGAGGTGGAGTTGGTTGTTGGTGTCGAGTTGCCAGATGAGGCCGGCGCCGAGTTCGGCTCTGGCACCGTCGGTGTTGGCGCGGGTGTATTGGTAGCCGTTGCGCAGGGTGCCGCCGCTGCTGATGGTTTCGACGCCGCTGATTTTCACGTAGGGTTGTAACGCGCCGCTGTTGGTGAGGTTGATGGTTCTGCCGAAGAGGCTGCCGAGGCGAAGTTGCAGGGCGTCGAGGTCCTGGGCTTTGATGGTTAAGGGAGCGGCGCTGTAATCCTCGGC
>JAISBF010000179.1 GCA_031266335.1 Verrucomicrobiales bacterium | reverse complement strand
GCCCCGCCCTGGCGGATGGACGAAGTGATTTCCTTCAACCCCTCGATGCTGATGACCTCCTTCTCGATTTGCTCCACCAACTCCGTCTCCAACACCTCCGGCGCCGCGCCGTCCCACGTCACGCGAATATCAATAACCGGGAAATCAATATCCGGCATACTGCTGACGCCGAGCCGGCCGAGCGCGATCGCGCCGAACACAATCAGCGCCGACATCAACATCCAAGCCATGACCGGCCGTTTGATGGAAATTTCGGAAAGCGTCATGGGTGCCACGATAGGGAAGGGCGGCCGGTTTGTCTATCAGTAGAGACATTGATTATTGATGATTGATGATTGATTATTTAAGAACACCAGCTCCGCGCCTCCGCGTCTCTGCGGTTAATAGTGATCCGCCTTGGCGCTAAGATGGACTGCCTTAGCTCTAAAGCTGACCACCTCAGCTCTAAGGTAGTTCGCCTTAGCTCTAAAGCTGACCGCCTTAGCTCTAAGGTAGTCCGCCTTAGCTCTAAAGCTGATTGCCTTAGCTCTAAGGTGGTCGGCCTTAGCTCTAAGATTGCCAACTTTGGCTCCCGGATTCGCGGTACGGGAACCACGCCGAACGACCTTAACCCACTAAACCACAACCAGTTAAACCGCCGAGACCTGAAGTTTAATTAACCGCTGAGACGCAGAGACGCGGAGGTTGCAGTTAATCTTAAAAAATCTCCGCGTCTCCGCGTCTCCGCGCGAAAATTAACAAAACCCCCCCCATCAGCGTGTACCCACCCACAAATAATCAATCATCAATAATCAATCATCAATGCCCCCGCCCCGCAACAACCGCCACCACGCGGCGCCGAGCCACGCCCGGCCAAAACGCGCCTGCTCCGCGTCGGCGCCCGCCGGGAACAACACCACCTCATCAGCGGTGAAGAGCACGTCCGCGCCCAGGGCGAACGGCGGCGCGGCGGGCGACAGCAAGTCGTGACCAAAAGTATGATAGGTGAACCCGCGCTCGGCGACCAGATTGACCAGCGTCGGCGCGATGTCCAAGTGCGAGCCGGGCGTCAGTCGCTCGCCGCCGGCGCCGCCGAGAGTCAGCGGGCCGTACAACACCAGCGGCACGGCACGGCTTTCATACAAAGACGGGTGCTGGTTCAGGAACCGCCGCGACCAATGATCGCCGGTAATCGCGAACAAACTGTCGGGATACGCGCGCTCGACTTGCGCCACGAACCGCCCCAGCTCACGGTCAGCGTAGCGCAGGTGGGCGAACTCGCGCAGCGGCACGCGCCCGTCATACGCCCCGCTGAGCGCCGCCGGCACGGCGTCAATCGCGACGCCCAGCCGCGCCACGTCCAGCGAATACGGCGGGTGATAGGAAGTCGTCAGCACCAGCGTGAACGTCGGCGCGTCACCGGTGCGCGCGGCCAGGTCGTCGAACAACACACCGTCCGGCACGCCCCACTCGCCCAGCGCATCGTCAGCGCCCGCCAGGTCGCCGCCGCCGCGCACCTCGTCGAAACCTTGCTCGACGGCGAACGCGCCCAACCGCTGCCAGCTAAGCAAGCCCCCGTAATACAGCCGCGTCCGGTACCCCAGCCGCTTGAACGTCGTAGCCAGCGAGGTGGGAAATGGGCGGCGGCTGAGCGGTTGATAATTTTGCGCCGCGCCGGTGTGCGGGAGGCCGGTGATGATGGCGGCCAGCGAGGGCATCGTCCCCGCGCCGGCGGACACCACGCGGGAAAAGAACCAGCCGCGGTCGGCGAGCCGCCGGGTCTCGTTCATCAACCCCAGCTCCGCGTACGGCGGCAGCAGCGGCCACAGGTCGCCGCTTTCCAGCACGATGAGAAAGATGTGTCGCGGCGCCGGCCCGCGCCGCTGACCGTCCGCCGTCCGCGCCAGCAGCGCGTCCAGGTCCGGCGCCGTGCGCGCGCGCTCGCCGTACAACACCGTCAGCGCCCCGCGAATGCCGCCGTCCCGCAACCAGTCCGGCAGCCGGCGCGGGTCGCTTTGCCGGCGGTGGTCAGCGATCGCGTACTTCAGCGCCAGGTAAAAATTCGGCACCAGCGCGTTGATTAACCGCGAGCGCGTCACCGCCGCGTCCTTCCGCTGCATCGGGCGCCGGCCCAGCGAGCCGCGCGCGCCGAACACCACGGCGACCGCCAGCGCCAGCGTCAGCGCCGCCCGCCACCACCGCGCGCGCGCGCCGGCCAGCCGCGCGACGAGGCCGCCCGTCCGCGCGGTGAACCGGGCCAGCCCCGCGCCGATTACCCCGACCGCCACCGCCCAGCACAGGCCGAGCCAGAGCACCGGATAATCCCGCCACACCGTCTTGAGAATGGCGGCGCGGTCATCGTAAATCAGCCCGAACACCCATTGATTGAACTGCTCGTGGTACTCGCGGAAAAAACCGCCGTTGAGCAGCGCCAGCGTCACGCTGACCGTGACCACGCCCCAAACCCAGCACCGGCGAAACCCCGCCGCCCAGCGCTCCCGCCGCCAGACCGCCAGCAAAACACCCGTCGACAGCGACGGCAACACCAGCAGCGTCGCCGCGATGACATCGTAGAAAAACCCGCGCCCGCACCCCAGCGCCACCTCCCGCGCCCCCCAGCCCGGTTCCAACCCGGCCCGGAACCACCACAGCAACCCGCCGCGATACAAGGTGAACAACACCATCAGCGCCAGCCACAGCCGCGCGTCCCGCCCCGCCTGCCGCGCCGCACGCCCCCAGACATCCGCCGTTGATAAGTTGCTGCGCATAACGCAACGCTACCATGCGGATGATAGCGCGCCAAGGGACAAAGAATTTTTTACAGGGAGAACATGGAGTTCATGAAGATTTTTAAAAAACAAACTCCATGCTCTCCATGATCTCCCTGTAAAAAAATTTCTTCGCGCCTTCGTCCCTTTGCGCCTTTGCGTTAATGCGGCTGCCGCTTTCCTGCCGGAAGGAAGAGGCATTAGCCCCGAAGGGGCGGCGGCATCACAGCCTAGGGCAACGCCCTAGGTTTTGTTAGAGTGGCCGGCGCCAGCCCTGTAGGGGCGGTGCAAAGTGTCAGGGCGATGCGCCGCCCCTACAGGGCTGGATAATCCCGCTGATCCATTACCTAGGGCGTTGCCCTAGGCTGTGATGCCCCGCCCCGTTGGGGCTAAAACCCCTGGGAGCGTCAAGGAGATCATGGAGTTCATGGAGATTAAAAAAACAAACTCCATGAACTCCATGATCTCCCTGTAAAAAAATTCTTCGCGCCTTCATCCCTTTGCGCCTTTGCGTTAATGAAGCTCATCCATGCGCAACAGTTTTTTCAGATCGTCACCTTGGCCACGGCGGCTATGGTCAGCGGTATGGTTACATATGAGTCGCTGCCGGTGGGACGTTCAACGCTGGCGTTTTGCCCGATGCCGCAGGTGGACAGCGTGTCGGTGGGATTGTGGTTTCGCGCGGGGTCGTTGTTTGAGCCGCCGGGACTGTACGGCGGGGCGCATTTTCTGGAACATCTGCTGTTCAAGGGCACCCGGCGCCGCAACGCGCGGCAAATCTCCCGCGAAATCGAGAGTCGCGGCGGCGACCTCAATGCCTTCACCGCCGAGGAGATGACCTGTTACTACGCGCGCCTCGACGCCGATCACCTGGAGCTGGCGCTGGATGTGCTGTCCGACATGCTCTGGCACTCGACCTTGCCCGCCGCCGAGGTGGAGCGCGAGCGCGGGGTGATTCTGGAGGAAATCCGCATGTACGATGACCAGCCGCCGGTGCTGGTGATGGAAAAACTCAACCAGGCGCTGTGGCCCGGCCACGGCCTCGGCCGGCCCGTCACCGGCACGCCGGCATCGGTGGCGGCGATGCGGCGCGCGGATTTGCTGGGGTTCTGGCGGCGGCAGTACACGCCGGAGACGCTGGTGGTGAGCGTCGCGGGCGGCGTGGACCGTCAGCGGGTGGCGGCGCTGATGCTGCGGCGGTTCAACCCGCGCCGCCGGCCCGCGCGGCGGCAACTGCCGCCTTGCCGCCCGCGGCTGCGGCGCGCCATCACGCTGGCGCCGGTGCCGAAACCGGTGCAGCAATGCCATTTGGCGCTCGGCGCGCTGACTTATCCGAAGGCCGACCCGCGGCGTTACGCGCTGAAGATGCTCAGCGTGATCCTGGGCGAGAACATGAGTTCGCGCCTGTTCCAAACCGTGCGGGAACAACACGGGCTGGCCTATGCGATTAACACCAACCTCGCGCAATTTCGCTCCACCGGCGCGTTTTATGTGCAGGCGGGAGTGGAGACGGCGCAGCTGGGCCGGGCGCTGACGCTGGTGGCGCGCGAGTTGCAGAAAACGGCGGCGCGGCTGGTGGGCCGAAACGAATTGCGGCAGGCCAAGGATTATTTGATCGGGCAGACCAAACTGCACCTGGAAAGCAGCACCAGCCGCATGATGTGGATGGGCGAGTCGCTGGTCGGGCTGGATTACCTGCTGCAACCGCAGGCCATGTTGCGGGATTTGGAAAAAGTCACGGCGGCGGAAGTGCGGGCGGTGGCGCAAGAATTGTTCCGGCCCGGCCGCATGGCGCTGAGCGTGGTGGGGCCGGAGGTGGATAAAAAGTTGCTGGCGGAAGTGGCGCGGGTGTTTGCTTAAAACCGCGGTAAAAAAAACCTCCGCGCCTCCGCGCCTCCGCGGTTAATTCAAACCACCAACTCCCCCGGCTCGATGGTGACCGGTTGCTTGCGGTCCACGGCTTCGATGGCTTTGAACACCGTCAGCTCGCTGGCGAAGGCTTCGTCCGCCGGGCAGTTCAATTCCGCCTCGCCCCGGATGGCGGCGAAGAAGTTTTCCAGGTGCGGTTGGTGGATCGCCTTGTTCAAGACGATGGGCAGCCGGTACGCCGCCAGCGCCGCCGTCTCGCGCGCGTCCACTTTCGCGGTCTTCGG
>JAISBF010000148.1 GCA_031266335.1 Verrucomicrobiales bacterium | reverse complement strand
GCGCCGACGACGTGCCGCGGCAACTCGCCGAGTTCACCGCCCGGCGCCCGTGGCTGGCATGTCCCGACCAAGACGCCTTCAACGCCGTGTGCGGGACGCGGGCGCTGCCGTTGCCGGCGCAATTCAACCACATGGTCATGTATCGCGGCGCCGCTGACGGTGAGGCCGCGCGCGTGATTCACTACGCGAGCTGGCACAAGCCGTGGCGCGACCTGTCCGTGCCGCTGGCGCGCAACTTCACGCGGCACCTACGGCTGGCGGAAAAACTGGCGCTGCTGCCGACGTGGCTGGCGGCGTGGTGGTTTTACGCCAAACTCCCGGCCGGCGACGGCGGCGTGCGGCGCGTGTTCAAGTTTTTCGGACTGCCATTGTACACGAAGGAAAAAAGCCCGCGCGGCGTCACCGTCAGCGTGCTCGGCCTGACCGTCAACAAGAAAATATACTGACTATGGAGATTGTGTTCATTACCGACGAGAACTACGCGCTGGCAACGCGCGCGGCCATTCGCAGCGTGTTGGCGAACGCGACCGGCGGCGCCGCGACACCGCTGACGGTGCACGTGATTTGCGTGGCCACCACGCCGCTGACAATGGAAAAATTCCGCGCCCTCGGCGCGCGCGTGATTGAAAAGGACAATCGCTTCGCCGGCGTCGGCGCGGCGCATCCGCACGTGTCGAAAGCGGCACTGTGGAAATTCGAGCTGCCAAACGTATTCACCGACCTCGACAAAATCTTGTATCTCGACGGCGACGTCATCGTCAGCGGCGACTTGCGTGAGTTGTGGCACACCGACCTCGCGGACGACTACGTCGCGGTGGTGCGGGATGTCGGCGTGCACAACCAGCTGGCGCGACTGGGCTTGAGCGATTATTTCAATAGCGGCGTGATGTTGCTTAACCTTGCCGCGATGCGGCGTGACGATGTTCCCGGCAAATTGCTTGAATACAAGACGCAGCCGGGCATCAATCCGGGATTCATGGACCAGGACGCGTTCAATGTGACACTGTCAGCGGGCGCGCGCTTGGTCGGGATGCAATGGAATGTTTTGCTGACCAGGCGTAACCAGCCTGAATACGCGGCGCTGGACGGCGTGGCCAACTGGAAAATTGCACATTTTTGCGGCCGGGAAAAACCGTGGAACGACATGGGCGCGCCGCTGGTGGCGACGTGGCTGAAATATCTTTCACCGGAGGATTTTCACACCTGTCTGGCGGCATGGTTCGCGCGCGAGCGGGACAAAATCAACGCGCTGGAGCGCACGGTCAGCGACTTGGAACAGCGCCTTGCCTCGCTGGCGAAGGCTAGGTACTTTTGGCGCGTGCTGTTTTACGAAAAGCGCGTGGACGCTGACGGTGGGGTGAAGCGCAAATTTAAATTGTTCGGCCTTGGCATCTGGTCACTGCGCAAGCGTCAGAACTTGCGCGTGGCGCGGGTGCTCGGCGTCAAAATCTCGTGGCACCGTGGTTTGGTGCTCACCGACCCCGCCAGCGGGTTGCGATATCTTGACCGGGCGCGCGCGGATAAAAAAATCAACCGACTCCGCAAATCCGGGGTGCTGGCGCGGCACCGTCAACGGCGGCTGATTGTGTCACTCACCTCGTTTCCCACGCGGATGTATGACGCGCATTACTGCCTGTATTCGCTGCTGACGCAACAGTGCCGGCCCGACCGCGTGATTTTGTGGCTCGCGCCCGCCGAGTTTCCCAACGGCGAAAGCGACGTGCCGCCGACGGTGACGCGCTTGAAAAAATTCGGTTTGGAAATCCGTTGGTGCGAGGATTTGAAATCTTATAACAAACTGCTGCCGGCGCTGGCGGCATTCCCCGACGATATTATCGTTACCGCTGACGATGACATCTTTTACCCGCCGGACTGGCTGGCAAAACTCTACGCCGCGCACCGTCAGCGGCCGGGGTTGATTCACTGTCACCGCGCGCATTTTTTATTCAACGGCAGCGCCGAATTTTTGCCTTACCGCCAGTGGCGCAAATGTGTCAGCGGCAGCGCGCCGTCGGTGTTTAATTTTTTGACCGGCTGCGGCGGCGTGCTGTTTCCGCCCGGCGCGTTGCATCCCGACGTGACACGCCGCGAACTGTTCCAGAAGTTATGCCCGACCGCTGACGATGTGTGGTTTTGGGGCATGGCGGTGTTGCGCGGCGTGAAAATCAACGTGGTGAATGGCCACACGGCCCGCCTGGTTTATGTCAACCTGGCGCGGGAAACACGCGCGAGCGGGGAGCCAATCTTGTGGTCGGTCAATCTGCTCGACGGCGGCAACGACCGGGCGCTGAATAATTTGCTAACGGCGTATCCGGCGCTGACCGTGACGTTGCAGACCGCGCGTTATGATGAATTGGAGCAACTGCCGCTGGGCCGCGCCGCCAGCCGGATTTGAAAATAAATCACCCCTTGATTTAATAAATCCTTCGTGCCTTGGGGTCTTCGTGGTTAAAAAATTGGCGAAGAAACTTCACAGCAGCCCGCGGTCGCGCAGGTCGCGGAGGTTGTGCTCGCCGGAGGCCAGCGCCAGGTCGAGCGTGAACTTCAGCAGGCACACTTCCCACGCGTCGTCCACGCCCTTGATGACCGCCGTCAGCGGGTCGGCCTTGGCCGCGACCGCTGCCTTCACCTGCGCGATGACCGCGTCCACCGGCTCGTGCGCCTCGTACACGCGGACGTCGTTCTTCTTCACGGTGAAGCCGTACTTCAAAAACGCGAACCGCTGCGGGTTGGCGCTGACGGCCTCGGCCAGCCGCGCCGCCTGCGCGCCGAAGCCTTCCAGCATCAGCTTCGCCATGTTGCCCGGGGTGATGATTTGCGGCCGCGCCGCCTCGATGGAACCCTCGCGCACCCAGACCAAATCGACCGCGTCCATGTCCTCGGTGATGAGGTAATATTTCAGCACGGAGGTGCCGAAGGTATTGAGCCGGAGTTCCGGCGGCACGATTACCTCGGTCTGTTCCAGGGCGTAATGAAAATCGTCAATCGCCGACATCTCCGCACTGTAGCCACTGACGATGAAGTGGAAACATTATTTTGCCGCCGCGGCCAGGTCTTTTGCCAATGCCGCTTTTAAATCACCGGACAAACCGACATGCACGCTGACGATGACTCCATCCTTACCGATGATGACGGTCTGCGGAATCGCCTTGGCCTGGTAATCGTCGGAGATTTTACCGTCGGCGTCGCGCAGGACGGGCAGGGTGGCCAGTTTTTTCTTCGCCAAAAATTTCTCAATGTCAGCGGCGGACTCCTTGACATTCACCGCGTAAAACACCGCGTCGGGATGCTCCTGCATCACCCGCCAGATTTTCGGCAGGCCCGCGACGCACGGCGGGCACCACGTCGCCCAAAAATCCAGCACCACCACTTTACCGCGCAACGCGGACAGTGACACCGGCTGGCCGCTCAAGTCCGTCAGCGTGAACTCCGGCGCCGGCTGGCCAACCAGCGGGTGTGGCGCCGCCGCTGACGGTGAGCTTGAAAACAATTGGTCAACTTTCTGCGCGTCCGCCGGCGGTGTGAATACGAAGGCGCTGTCCGGCACCGGCTCGTTCACGCGCCAGTTCGTGAACGTGTTGACGCATTCCATTTTGAGTCGCGCCTGCTCCGGCATCTCCTTGTTGCCGGTCGTGTCCATTTTTTCCACGAGCTTCACGAGCAGCGGGTCGCCATCTTTTTGAATCCACAACTCAACCGCGGTTTTGCGTTTGTTGGCGAATTTTAGGCGCTGGCACAACACGCCGCCGACGGTCTCATCGTCAGCGAGCGTCGCGTCCGCCGCATCCTCCAGCCACGACTCCGTCATGTCCGCCTTGAAAAAAATATCCGGTCGCGCGCCGGCGGTGCCCGCAATCAGCCCCTGTTCCACCGCGCCAAACTCCGCGTCCGCCGGCGCCGTGATTTCCGTCACCGTGTATTTTTTCAACGACGGGAAAAACACCGTCTTGCTCGTGCCGTCCATTATCAGTGTCGTACCAAACTGTCCGCTTTGCGTGTAAGCGACGCGGTCGGGCCGGCTCACCGTCAGCGTCCCCGCGCTTTTGATAGTGGTGTCCATGTATTGATTCTCGATGTGATTGGCGACGGCGATTTCCACCTGCAACGTCTTCGCGCCGTCGTAAAACTTGCCGACCCGCTCAATCAGCGCCCGCGCGTCGGGGGAAACTTCCGCCGCTGACAGTGACACCGCGCCCCAACAGCCTAACAACCAACCAAGGAATAGTTTCATCCCGCCAAACTAGCAGCAACTGCCGCCGTGCCAATAATCAATAATCAATAATAAATCATCAATTATCAATCCCCCCCCAGCCGCGCGACCAGTTCCCAATACTCGCCAACCGTGGCCAGCCGCTGGGTCTCCACGCGCCAGCGCCGGCGGTGCGGGAGCCGCGCGCTGTAGCCGGGGATGAATTTGCGGAACAGCCGGCAGCCGGTGGCCTCGCCGAAAAAGTCCACCGTCAGCGCGAAGTGCCGGTGCATGAAGCGCAACACCGCGTCCGCCGTCAGCGGCGGCGGCGCCGCGCCCGTTTGCAGGTAGCACCGCGTGTCGCGGAAGATGAACGGATTGCCCAGCGCCGCGCGGCCGATCATCACCCCCGCGCAACCGGTCGCGCCCAGCAGCCGCGCCGCGTCCGCGTGACTGCGCACGTCGCCGTTGCCGATGACGGGGATTTGCACCGCGCTGACCGTCGCGGCGATGGCCGCCAGGTTGACCGCGCCGCCGTAGCCCTGCGCGCGCGTCCGCCCGTGTACCGCGATGGCGGCGACGCCCGCCTGCTCCAGCGCCGGCGCGAGGCGCGGCAGGCGGACGGTGTCCCAGCCGAGCCGCGTCTTCACCGTCACCGGCAGCGGCACCGCCGCCGCGACGGCCGCCGCGATTTTCACCAGCAGGGCCTCGTCGCGCCATAACGCCGCGCCGCCGCCGCCGGCGTTCACCTTGGGCGCCGGGCAGCCCAGGTTAAGATCAATCAAATCCACGCCAAGGTCGGCCAGCAACCGCGCCGCGTCGCGCAGCTCGCCGAGGTTGGCGCCGAACAATTGCACGCCGAACGGACGGTCACCGGCGGCGGCGGCGGCCAGCCGCAGCGCCTTCGGGTGCAGCTCCAGGAGGGCGCGGGCGTTGACCAGCTCCGTCACCGTCAGCGCCAGCCCGCCCAGCTCGCGCAGCGCGACGCGGAACGGCAGGTTGGTAAACTCCGCCATCGGCGCCAGCAGCAGCGGTGAGTCCAAGGTCAGGTTTTTGAATCTGAGCATGGTGAATTTTAACGCAAAGACGCAAAGGAACAAAGAACGCGAAGTTTGTTTTGCGTTAAATTAAAAAAACTTTCTTTGCGCCTTTGCCCCTTTGCATTAAAAATTTCCCGAAACGCCAGATGCCCTGCCATCAGCGAAACTTGCAATGCGGTAGCGGCAGCAGCGCCACGAGCAGCGCGATGCCGATAATAACCAGTACATATAAAATGATTTTTTTGTTCATGTCCCAAACGTGTCAGCAAACGCCGGGTGCCGCGCCGCCAGCATCAGCGCCTGCCGCAGCAAGGTCTTCCCCGGCTCCATGCGGTGCCAGGTCGAGGCGCCCGACGGGTGCGGCAGCGGCACGACATCGACTCGCTGCCCGAATTTCTCGACGCTGACAATGCGTCCCACGACCTCGCTCAATTTTTCAAACTCGACGAATTGCCGGATCGCCAGCTTGCCGACGGCCAGGATCAGCGCCGGCCGCAAAATCGCGAACTCCGCCTTGAGCCAGCGCGCGCAGTTGGCGACCTCATCGTCAGCGGGCACGCGGTCGCCGCCCTGGGGATTTTTGCCGGGGTAACAGCGGCACACCGCCGCCAGGTACGCCCGCGCGCGGAACGTCTCCTCCTCCACGCCCCACGCCTGCCGGAACCACTTGAACATCGTCTTCCCCGCCGTCCACGCGAACGGCCGCAGCAACAGCGGCTCCTTCACGCCCGGCGCCTGGCCGACGAGCAGCACCTTGCTCAACACCGGCCGCCCCGACACCACCGGCTTGGCCATGCGCGGGCAGCGGTCGCAAGCCAGCAGCCGCTGATAATGTTCGGTAATCGTCATGGCACCGCCGACGCTAACAGTGACCGCCGGGAAATTCACGCCTATTTTTCCCTTGACCATTTCATCAATCCGGGAAGAATGGCCACTTCTTTCCCGCAGCGTTAGCTCAGTGGTAGAGCATCACCTTGACACGGTGGGGGTCAGAGGTTCAAGCCCTCTACGCTGCACCAGCAACAATCGTTGCGGTTTTCAGGGAGCACATGGAGTTCATTGAGTTTTTTTGATTGGTGCTTCGCGTCCTCCATGATCTCCCGGTAAAAAATCTCCGCGCCGCCGCGCCTCTGCGGTGAAATCCTTGTCACCATCAGCGCCCTCGTTTATCATCGCGTCCCTTATGACCGACCTAGCCAAAGCCTACGAACCCGCCGCCGTTGAGGACAAATTATACGCCCGCTGGCTCGCCCATGATTATTTCCACGCCGACGCCAACAGCCCCAAGCCCGCCTACTCCATCGTCATCCCCCCGCCCAACGTCACCGGCGTGCTGACGATGGGCCATGTGTTGAACAACACCATCCAGGACGTGCTCGTCCGCCGCGCGCGCTTGCTCGGGCGCGAGACGCTGTGGCTGCCGGGCACCGACCACGCCGGCCTCGCCACGCAGACCGCCGTGGAAAAGGCGTTGCGCCAACCGGACTCGCTGCCGGCCTCGGTGCGCGCGGTGCTGGAGTCGCTCGACCACGTCTGGGACCGCGCCGCCGGCCGGCCCAAGCTGCCGCTCACCCGCCACCATATCGGGCGCGACGCCATGTTGCGCCTCATCTGGGCGTGGACGCAAGACCGCGGCGGCATCATCATCCAACAATTGAAAAAACTCGGCTGCTCGTGCGACTGGCAGCGGCAGCGCTTCACGCTGGACGCCGATTACCACCGGGCCGTCACCACCGCGTTCATTGACCTCTACAACCGCGGCTGCATCTACCGTGGCAAGCGCATGGTCAACTGGTGCCCCGTCTCCCACACCGCCATCAGCGACGAGGAAGTCATCCCCACGCCGCAACACAGCACGCTCTACACCATGCGCTACGAGCTGGTCGAGCGGCC
>JAISBF010000136.1 GCA_031266335.1 Verrucomicrobiales bacterium | reverse complement strand
GAGACTGTCGCCAAGGTTTTACCACATGGGGAATGGAGAAGGCAAAACTCGGCGGGGAAATTAAAGAGTCGGGGCAGTAGTCATAATGAGCGCGTGAGCGCGTGAGCGCGTGAGCGCGTGAGCGCGTGAGCGCGTGAGCGCGGTGTACTTACGTTATGACTTATCTTGCTCATCTTCAGCGGGTTTCGGTAACGCAGTTTGACGATTTGACGGGTGACGATATGGACTCCGGCTGTTGTGCGCAAGGTTTTTTTTAGAAATTCGCTCCGACCGCGAATTCGGGGCCGACGGCGTCGATGGCGCGGTTGTTGTGGCCGGGTTCGGACAAGCCGGCGTTGGAGAAGTGCTGGTAAAAAACCGCGGCGCGCACGTACCAGGTGTCGTTAATATCATAGCGGGTGCCGAGCGCGATGGTGAAGGTGAAGTTGAAATCCTGCCCCAGGCCGTGCGGACGGTCGTTATGACCGCCGGGGCCGTGGGTGGGGTTGGAGTCGATGAAGCCGACGCCGACGCCGGCTTCGACGAAGGGCACCAGTTTCCAGCCGGGTTGCACGAAGTTGTAGCGCGGGCCGAAGGTGGCGCCGATGATGCGGTGTTCGTGGCCGCTGACGATTTGGTTCCAGTAGCCGCGGAAGAAGAATTCGGGGTAACCGCGGAAAATCCCGCCGTAGGCCTCGTTGGCGCCGATTTCGTCAAGTTTCAACGCGGCGGTCAGGTTGATCGGGAGGTAGGTGTAACCGTCGAGATGGGCGGAGCGGATGTTGGAAAAAACGGCGCCGGAACTCAGTTCCAGCGACCAGTCCTTGTTTTTAGCGCTAGCCGTGGCGACGGTTTTGTCAACGACCGCGACCTTGTCCAAGTCGCCGACGGCGGGCGGGTTCGCTTGCGCCGCCAACGGGAACAGCCAAACGCCGACGGCGAGGAGTTTGCCAACCGAATATAAGTGTTTCTTGTGCATGTAACGAATCCTGGATTCCAATAATGGGGCATCATTGTGCCGTTTTTTTTTTTCAAGTCAAGAATAGGCGGCGAATGGGGAAAAATTGGGTCAAGACCGGGTTACGTTTGGTTGCCGTTGGTCAACCGGGAGCCGGTGATTTGTCCGATGGCCCAGGCGGCGTGCTCCGCGATTAACGGGTCACGGTCAGCGGCGGCGTGGCGCAGGGCGGGGAGGTCGTCGCTGACGCCGATGTTGCCGAGCACCACGCTGATGTTGCGCAGCCAGCGGCGGTGTTTCAGCCGGAAGATGGGCGTGCCGCGAAAATGCGCGCGGAATTGGGCGTCGTCCCAATACAGCATTTCGCGCAAGTCGGGATAAGGTTGCGCCGTCAGCGCCGCTTCGCGGGTCGGCCGCGCCCAGCGGTTCCACGGGCAGACGGCCAGGCAGTCGTCGCAGCCGAACAGGTGGTCGCCGATTTTTTTCCGCCAGGCCGGCGGGATGGCGCCCTGGTGCTCGATGGTGAGGTAGGCGATGCAGCGGCGCGCGTCCAACCGGTACGGCGCGGTGATGGCGCCGGTGGGGCAGGCGCCGAGGCAGCGGGCGCAATGGCCGCAATGGCCGGCGGCGGGCGGGTCGGGGGGCAGGGCCAGCGAGGTGATCAACTCGGCGAGGAAAATCCAGGCGCCGAATTGCCGCTGGACCAGCATGGTGTTTTTGCCGAGCCAGCCGAGGCCGGCGCTGACGGCGAGCGGTTTTTCCATCAACGCGGAAGTGTCCACCGCGCGGCGTTGGGTGCCGCCGCGCTGTTGCAGCCAGCGGTCGAGGGCATCGAGTTTCGGCGGGATGAGGTCGTGATAATCCCGGCCCAGGGCGTACCTGGCAATCCGGCCGCGGCGCGGCGGCGGCGGCTGGTGATAATTCAGGCCGAGGACGATGACGCTGCGGGCGTCCGCCAAGAGCGCGGCCGGGTTGGCGCGGTCGGGGGAGTTTTTCGCCAGCCACGGCGTCATGTCGCCCGCCTGGCCGGCGGCCAGCCAGCGTTGGAAATAATCCGCGTCCGCGACCGCCGCCGCCGGCGCGATGCCGCACAAATCGAAGCCCAGCCGCGCGGCCTCGGCTTTCAGCTCCATCGTCAGCGTCGCGGGATTCATCGCGCTGCATTTTAACCACAGATGCACACGGCTGAATACAGATAGTTGGCGCTACCCCGAATGGCTTTGAACTCCAGCCACGAAGACGCCAAGGCGCGAAGATTTTTCTTAATCTGCAATACCGAGCCGCGCCTTGCCTTCCTTGGTCATCATGCCCGGATTCCACGGCGGGTCCCAAACCACCTCGACCTCGGCGACGCCCACTTCCTTCAGCGCCAGGATTTTGTTCCTGGCGTCAGTGGCGATCGCCGGCCCCATGCCGCAGCCCGGCGCGGTCAGGGTCATTTTCACATTTACCTTGACCGTGTCGGCGGGCAAGTCGCTGATGGTCATGCTGTAAATCAGCCCCAAATCGACAATGTTCACCGGAATCTCCGGATCGTAGCAAGTCTTGAGCGCCGCCCAGATTTTATCGCCAAGCGTGGCGGGTTCCACGGTCGCGGTCTCCTCCGGCCTGGCTTGGCCGAGCGCGTCAGCGTCCTCGCCCGCCACCCGGTAAAGCCCGGACGGCTCGGTCACATGCACGGTGAAACTGCCGCCCAGCGATTGAGTCACAATCACCGCGGTACCCGGCGGCAGGGTAACCCGGTTGCCGTTCGGAATTTGCACGGCAATGACCTCTCGTTGCAGGGTGATGATATTTTCAACTGACATAGTTATTATTATATCCGCATACAAGTTTTTTACCACGAAGACACGAAGGCGCTTAAATAAAAAACGCCGCCCTTCGTGCCTTCGTGGTAAAAAAACCGTGTCCGTCAGCGGTCAAACGTATTGCGCGCGGTCAACTCGAAGGCGGACGGAATGAGCTGGCAACTTTTTGCCTCACCGTCAGCGCCCAGGTAAACCTCCACCACGTCAAAGCGCACCGGCATGTCCTGGGATGGCAGTTCGTCGAGATATTCATAGGCCGTGCGGATAATTCTGCGTTGCTTCGCGGCGGTTACCGCCGCGGCCGGGGAAGCCCAGGCATTAAGGCCGCGCGCCTTGACCTCGACAAACACCAGCGTGTCCTGATGACGGCAAACCAGGTCAATTTCCCCCCGCCAACCGCGATAGTTGGCGACCAGGATGCGGTACCCGGATTTTCGCAGGAACCGGGCCGCGGCGCGTTCCCCGCGCTGGCCGCGCTCGTTTTTACGCGGCGCGGCCGGCCGGGCCGGCGCACTGCCGAACGGGAGCAAACGAGCGGCGATGGATTTGACACGGCCCCAGCCGCGCCAGCGCGGCGAGATGGCTGGCGGTGCCGTAACCTTTGTGTTTGGCAAACCCATAACCGGGGAATTCCTGCTCCGTCCGCTCCAGCATACGGTCGCGCGTTTCCTTGGCAAGAATGGACGCCGCGGCGATGGAGGGCGAGCGACTGTCGCCCTTGACAATCATCCGGGTGCTCACCGGCAGCGGCGGCGCTTGCGAGCCGTCCACCAGCGCCAGATCCACCGTCAGCGCCAGCCCGTCGAGCGCGCGCCGCATCGCGAGAAAGGTGGCCTGCAAAATATTCACCCGGTCAATTTCCGCCGCCGTCGCCACCCCCACCGACCACCGCAACTCGCCGCTGACAGTCAACGCCGCATACAGCCGCTGACGCTGGGCGCGGCTCAATTGCTTGGAATCGTTCAGGCCCGCCGGCCAATGCTCATGCGCGAGAAACACACACGCCCCCGCCACCACCGGTCCCGCCAGACAGCCGCGGCCCGCCTCGTCAATGCCGGCAATCAACCGCGCGCCGCTGGCCCTGGCCGCCAGTTCAAAATTCCATGTCAACAGACCGCTCATCGTCAGCAATGCTTGCGCCGGCGGCTACAATTCCTTCCAGCCCTTGACCTTGCCCGCCTGGTTGAAATACACCACGAAAGTGTCCCGCATGACGCTCACCTCGGCATCGTAAGGATAAGGATAAAAATACGGCCCGTAACCATAGCGAAACGGATAAGGCGACGGCCAGGCCGGCCGCATGGTGGCGTAAGTTTCCATCCGGCCATACACCCAGCTTTCACTGGTGATTCCGTCCATTTGCTCGCGCAACACCCGCAGCGGCCGGCCCAGCGCGATATACACCCCGTCCTTGCTCAACCCCTCGCTGATGCGCCCTTGCATCACGATGCGCTGCTGCTCCTTGGTCAGCAGGTTAAAAGCCTGCTCGCGCTCCGCCACGCGGCTGGCGATGGTGGAGCAACCGCTGAACATCAGCGGCAACAGCAATAACCCGCCCAGCCGCGCCAGCCGACTGCCCATGCGTTTGGTATTCATATTAACAAGCTATGCCGAATCGCGCGCAATTCAAGGCCCGTCACTGGCAGCGGCATCCAGGCCCGGGCCGGACTCCTCCAGTTCGCGCATGATTTCCATGACCCGGTCGCCGCGCTTGAGATTGGCGTCAAAGCGGAAATTTAACCGCGGCGTGTACTTGATTTTCAACCGCGCCCCGATTTGCGGCTGCCATTCGCGGGCCAGCCTGGCCAGCAGCGACAGGATTTGTTCCGGCGCCAAGCCCTCGTTCAAGGAACTGACATACACATAGGCATTGCGCAAATCCGGGCTTACCGCCACCGAGGTGAAAGTCAGCAAGGCGCCGTCCAGCGATTTTTCCCGCGCCGCCAGCCGCGCCAATTCCGCCTGGATTAACACCGCAATACGTGTCGTGCGCCGTGTAGCCATGCCTTTTTCTAGCAGTAAAATTCCGTCGCCCAAGTTTAATTTTGCTCCCGGTGGAGCAAGCGCTGACATTTCACCGCGGAGGCGCGGAGGTATGAAATTTTTTTAACCACGGAGCTTTTATTAAATTAAACATAAACCCCGCGCCTCCGCGTCTCGGCGGTTAAATCTTATTAAAAAACACTTCGCTATTTCAATTTTTCCAACTTGGCGATGAACGCCTGCGGCCCGCCGGCTTGATAGCCGACCAGTTTGCCAAGCTGCTTGCCCGCGCTGTCCAGCACCACCGTGGTCGGGAAACCGCTCACCTGATACTGCCGGGCGAGCTTATCATTGGCCTCCCGCTGCGCCGCCGGCAGCGGCTTGCGCTGCGGAAAATCCAGCTTCAACAGCACCAGATTCTTGTCCGCATAATCGACGAAGGACTGCTGGGAATACACTTCCTTGTCGAATTTGATGCACCAGCCGCACCAGTCGGAACCGGTAAAATCAATCAGCACCCGCTTGTTTTCCTGCTTCGCCTGCGTCAGCGCCTGTTGATAATCCGTCAGCCACTTGCCTTCCGCCGCCCGACTGCCGAGCGCGCAAGTGAACAACCCCGCCGCCAGCAAACACCATTTGGATATCCAGTTAAGTTTCATGACGATAGCATAGCACATCCCGGCCAAAAATCGCCTGAAAAAGACGGTTTCATTTTTCCTTGGAACAACCTATCGTTGGCGGCTGTGAGTTACCAAGTCTTAGCCCGCAAATACCGCCCGCACACCTTCGCCGAGGTCGTCGGCCAGGACCACGTGATGAAGACCCTGGCCAACGCCATCGCCACCGGGCGCATCGCCCACGCCTTCCTGTTTGTCGGGCCGCGCGGCATCGGCAAGACTTCCACCGCCCGCATCCTGGCGAAGGCGCTCAACTGCCCCGGCGGGCCGAAGACGGACTTCGACCCCGACGACGAAATCTGCCGCGAAATCGCCGAGGGCCGCAGCATGGACGTGCTGGAAATCGACGGCGCGTCCAACAACAGCGTCGAGCAAATCCGCGAGTTGCGCGACAATGTGCAATACGCCCCCGCGCGCGGCAATTTCAAAATCTACATCATTGACGAGGTGCATATGCTCACCTCGGCGGCGTTCAACGCGCTGCTCAAGACGCTCGAAGAGCCGCCCGCCCACGTCAAATTCATCTTCGCCACCACCGAGCCGCACAAGGTGTTGCCGACCATCCTGTCGCGCTGTCAGCGCTTCGATTTGAAACGCCTGACCGACCAGGACATCGTCGGGCAACTCCGCCGCATCGCCACGCAGGAACAAGTCACCGTCAGCGACCCCGCCCTGCGCATCCTCGCCCGCAACGCCGAGGGCGGCATGCGCGACGCCGAGTCGGCGCTCGACCAACTCATCAGCTTCTGCGGCACGACCATTACGGAACAGGACGTGTTGCAAATCTTCGGCCTGACCGGCCCGCAGGAAGTCTGGGCGCTGGCCGAGGCCATCCAGTCCGGCGAGACCGAGGACGCCCTGCGGCAGTTGCGCGAGCTGGTCGCGCGCGGCAAAGACCTCACCCGCCTGAGCCAGCACCTGCTCCGCTATTTCCGCAACCTGCTGCTCTACGTCATCAACCCGCAACTGGCCGGCGACGAAATGGATCCCGACGAGGCGCAGCATCTGGCCAACCTGCAACCGCTGCCCGCGCAAGCGGCCATCTTGGCGTTCATTGACGAACTCGTGCGGCTGGAGGAAAAAATCCGCTACGCGCTGGTTAGGGAAGTGCTGTGCGAAATCACCATCATCCGCATGACCCAGCAACGGCAGCGGGTCGCACTGGAGGAAATCCTGGCCTGCCTCGCCAAGGGCGAAACAGTGCCGCCAGCGTCACCGGCAGCGCCCACCGTGTCCAAGCCGGCCGCACTGTCAGCATCCGCGCCCGCGCCAACGCCGGTAGCTCCCCCGCCATCAGCGCCCGTCGCCGCTGACAGTGGGGAATTATGGCAACGCGCCACCGAGCCGCTGAAGAAAAACAGCCTGATGCTCCGTCTCGCCCTGAATAACGCCGCGTTGCTCGCCGCTGACAGTGGCCGCGTTAAAATCCGTCTCAACGGCACGCAATCACAACTGGAAACATTGCAAAATTCCGCTGCCTTGCAAGAGTCGCTCGCCAAATCTTTCGGCGGCGCGGTGACGCTGGACATCCAATTTTCCGAGGTCAAAGAAGAACCGCCGCCTGGCGCTGACATTGACCTTGCACCGTCAGCGCCAGCCGCCGCGGCGCCCGCCAAACCCGCCCCCGTCGCGCCATCAAAGCCGGTAACCAGGGCCGATTTTGAAAACGATCCGCTGATCAAGGAGGCGTTGCAGGAATTCAGCGCCCGCATCGTCAGCGTGAAAAATTAACTTTGCTTTTTGATTTTTAACTTTTGAATTAATCCCATGAACATCGCCAAAATGATGAAACAAGCCCAGCAGATGCAGGCCGACATGGCCCGCATCCAGCAGGAACTCGCCCAAAAAACCTTCGAGGCCGCTGCCGGCGGCGGCGCGGTCAAGGCCGTGGCCAACGGCGAGGGCGAATTGCAATCGCTGACCATCGCGCCCGAGTTGCTGCAAGACGCTGACGTTGACATGCTGCAAGACCTCATCGTCAGCGCCGTGCAAGAGGCCAGCCGAACCGCCAAGCAAACGGCGCAAAAGGAAATGGGCAAGCTAACCGCCGGACTGAACATTCCCGGCTTGGGATTTTAAGCAAGCGATATTAACCGCAGAGACGCGGAGACGCAGAGAGTTCATTTAATTAAAAAAAATCTCCGCGCCTCTGCGGTTAACTATTCTTTGTCCCTTTGCGTCTTTGCGTTAATGTAGCTAAAGCATGAACTACCCGCCGTCAGTTCGCCGCCTGATAGAGTCGCTGCGCCAGTTGCCATCCATCGGCCCGCGTAGCGCGGAACGGCTGGCGCTGCACATTCTGCGCGCCGACCCGGCGCTGGCGGAAAACCTCGCCGCCAGCGTCAGCGGCGCGCGCCGCACCGTGCGGCCCTGCGAGTGCTGCGGGTTTTACGCCGAGGCGCCGCGGTGCGAGATTTGCGCCGCCGCTGACCGTGAGGCCGGCGTCGTCTGCGTGGTTGAGCAGCCCGCCGACGTGGTCAACTTTGAAAAAAGCGGCGCGTTCAAGGGCCGCTATCACGTCCTCGGCGGCAGCCTTTCGCCGCTCGACGACATCGGGCCGGAGGAATTAAACATCGCCAAACTGCTCGCCCGCGTCCGCGATGAACAGCTGCGCGAAGTGGTCATCGCATTGAACACCGATGTCAAGGGCGAGACCACCACGCTGTATCTCGCGCGCGAACTGCGCCAGCTCGGCGTCAAAGTCACCCGGCTGGCCACCGGCATCTCCATCGGTACATCGCTGGAATACGCTGACAGTGTCACCCTCAGTCACGCGCTCGGCGGACGCAAGGAAGTCTAAGTCAATCTTTTTGCGCGGTTACCCCGTGGGGACTGACAGCGACAGCGGGCTACCGCCATCAGTTCTAAAGAGCACATTAGGTCACAGAGAGCACAGAGAAGACACAGAGAACCACAGATTTTATTAAATTAAAAATCAAACCCTGTGCTTCTCTGTGCCTACTCTGTGTCCCTCTGTGTCCACCCAAAAATCTCCGCGCCTCCGCGTCTCTGCGGTTAAATTTTATTTACAAAACACTTCGTGTCTTGGCGTCTTCGTGGTGCTGAGTTTTCCCCGCTAATGACAGTCAGAATTTCCACGTCAAATCAACCTGCACGACATCGGTGCCATTCTGGTCGCCACCGTACACCGTAAATGGCGCTGGCGGTGGGCCGCCCAAATCGCTGTCGATGCGCCACGATTTGCGATACAAGACCGAGGCGTTGACATTGTCGGCAAGGCCATAGCCAAGCTTGAGACCGGGACCGTGACCGTTGAGAAAACCGCCGTTAAAGGAAGTGTCCACAAACTGGGCGCTCCAGGACAGGGCGGCAAAATAAGCGTAGCTCAACTCCACACTCCACGCGCCTTTCCCCTTCCCCTTGCTGACTTCGTAACCGGCGACCAGGAATTGGTTTTGTCCGCCGCGCGCCTTCGTTTGCAACTCGCGCGCGCGGGCGCGGTCGGAGAAGTTGACGCCGTATTCGGCGAAGAGTTTGCCCTTGACGCCGTCGATGAAAAACGGCGTGTCCAGAACGGCATCCAGCACCAGGATATCGAGTTGGGCTATGTCGTTCAAATAAGTCACACCGCGGGTGCCGTATTTGGCGTCACCAATGGAACTGACGAAGCCGGGCGAGAAACGAAGTCGCCAGTCTTGGTTGAACCGGTAGCCCAGGTTCACCTGGTTGATGAACAGAAACACGTCATTCTGGCTGTCAAAATCGAATGAATTATCCTCCCGGTCCGTCCACACATACGCGCCGTGCGCGCTGCCGATGGTGAAATCGTCCGAGATTTTCCAGTCGCCAAGTTTGATGACGCCGCCGTCCACGGTCAAATCACTGCACCAGGCGTATCCGTTGAAGTGGTGCGGCTGGACGATGCGGCCGGCGCTGAGGCTGAGCCATTCCGCGCCGAAGGCATGGTCCCAACTCAGATACACCAAATCCACGTTCAACCGGTCATGACTGCTGTAGCTCTGCTCACCGGTGCCGAAATCGCTATTGCCCGTGCGCCGCGATTCACCGGAACGCAAGCGGACACCGGATGAGAAATTATCCGTGAACTTGTATTCCGCGCCCACGCGCAAACGATAACGGTAACGCTCGCGTTCCTGGCTGGCGCCGTCGCCGCGCTGTTGGCGCAAATGCTCGTAACGCAGCCGCGCGTCGCCGTAGAGCCGCAAACCCCGGTCCGCGTCGGAGCCGAGTTGCAAAAATCCGCCCGGCATGGCTGGCGCCTGTTGGTCCAGGTCGTCCTGAATGCCCCTGGCTTCCTCGCTGGTGAGCACGCCTTTTTTGACCAGCGCGTTAAGCAGGGCGTTGTGATTGCCCGCTGCCGCTTTACCCGGCGCCGCGGTGACCGGTGTACCCTGGATATTCGAGTCCGCCCGCAATGACGCCACCGTCAGCGGCAAGATCCCCAACCAACATAACCATCGTCCGGTTTTTTTCATGTTACCTCCTGTTCGCAATATCAGGCTTCAACTGCATCCCAAGACTCATGAGGTCACGTCATCCCGCAAATTCACCAATACGCAAATTTGTTACACGATTATCACGATGCAATCAAGTATCTTGGCGCCCGCGGATTTTCCCTTCCCACCGGCAGCGGCGACGCTATGGTAGTTGGCCAAGTATGACGCTCAGCGAATTGCACGACCTTTACCATCAGCCGGTTTTTCAGTTGCTCGACCAGGCCCGCGCCGTATTCCGCGCCAACTGGCCGGACCATGCCATCCAGCTGTGTACCCTCCTCAGCATCAAGACCGGCGGATGCAGCGAGGATTGCGCCTACTGTGCGCAAAGTTCGCGCCACCACACCGGCCTCGCGCGCGAGGAATTGCTGGGGCTGGACACGGTGCTGGCGCACGCCCGGCGGGCGCGGGCGAATGGCGCGACGCGCTTCTGCATGGGCGCGGCGTGGCGCGGCGTGCGCGAGGGGACGCCGAAATTCGAGCAGGTGAAGCGCATCGTCAGCGAGGTGGCCAAACTCGGCATGGAAGTGTGCGT